>CATVZP010000014.1 GCA_958348565.1 uncultured Collinsella sp.
GATGTGCCGCCTCGCGGACTTCCTCGTCGGTGGCGTTCGGGTCGCCCCAGCGCAGGTTCTCGGCAATGGTGCCGCTAAACAGCACGTTTTTCTGTAGCACCATGGCCACTTGGTGGCGCAGCGCGCCCAGGTCGTAGTCGCGTACGTCCATGCCGCCCACGCGCACGGTGCCTTCGGTGGCGTCGTACAGACGGGCGATGAGGTTTACAAGCGTGGACTTGGCCGAGCCGGTACCGCCGATGATGCCGATGGTCTCGCCGCTCTTAATGTGCAGGTCGATATCGTCGAGCGCCTGGCGCTTCGCATGCGCGGAATACTTAAAGCTCACGTGGTCAAAGTCGATGGAACCGTCGGCAACCTCGAGCACGGGCTCGGCGGGATCGGCGATCGTGGGCTCGGCGGCTAGCACCTCGGTAATGCGGTGTGCCGATTCGTCGGCCATGGTCACCATGACAAAGATCATCGACAGCTGCATCAGGCTCATAAGGATCTGGAAGCCATAGGTAAAGATCGAGGAGAGCTGGCCCACGTCGAACAGCGTGCCCTGGCTCGTGATGATGAGCTTGGAGCCCAGGTAGATGATGACGACAAACGCGCCGTTGACGCAGATGTTCATCATGGGGTTGTTAAAGGCGAGCAGCTTCTCGGCGCGGGTGAAGTCCATCTGGACGTCGCGTGCGGCGGTCGCGAACTTCTCCTTCTCAAAGTCTTCGCGCACGTAGCTCTTGACTACGCGCATGCCGGTGACGTTTTCCTCGACGGACTCGTTAAGGGCGTCGTACTTGTGGAACACGCGCGAGAAGATGGGGCGCACCTTAAAGATGATAAAGAACAGTCCAAAGCCCAGCAGCGGAATGATGACCAGGTAGACCATGGCGACGCTGCCGCCCATGATAAACGCCATGGTAAAGGCGAAGATCAATACCAGCGGTGCGCGCACGGCGATACGGATGATCATCATAAAGGCCTGCTGCACGTTGTTGATGTCAGTGGTCAGACGCGTGACGAGCGAGGAACTCGAGAACTCATCGATGTTGGCAAAGCTGAACGTCTGGATCTTGTAGAACAGGTCGTGACGCAGGTTCTTAGCGAAGCCGCAACTCGCATGGCTGCAGGTGACGCCGGCAGCGGCGCCAAAAGCAAGCGACGTCAGCGCGATGAGCACCAAAAAGCCCGCGGTGGGAAGCATCTCGGCTACGGTGGCGCCGTCTTTGATGGCATCGATCAGGTTGGCGGTGATAAATGGAATCAGCATCTCGCAGAGCACCTCGCCAAGCACGAGCAATGGCGTGGCAACAGTGACTTTCATATAGTCGCGGATGCTGCCCATGAGGGTTTTAATCATCCAGTTCCTCCCAGGTTACGCGGATTTTATCGAGCATTTCGGCGAGGTCCTCGCGCTCGTCGTGGGTGAGCGCGCTAAAGGCCTGCTCTCTAAAGCGAATGCGGGCCGCTTGGTCGATGCGGGCGTTTTCCCGGCCGGTTTCGGTCAGGCGAATGGTGAGTTGCCGTCGATCCTTGGGGTTACGGCTGCGCTCGATGAGGCCGTTGAGCTCGAGTTTGGACAGGATCTCGGAAAGCGACCCCGGCTTGAGGTCAAAGTGCATGCCGAGTTCCTGCTGCGACATCTCGCCGCCGGGCTGTTTGGCCAGCAGGCAGATAATGGGCGCCTTGCCGGATACGCCACCACCATGAAAGTGCATGTAATGGCCGCAAAAGCCCAGGTTATTGAGGATGCGCTTGGCAAGCTTGTCTTTCGAGCCAACCGCTTCGGGTACATCAGCCGGCTGTGACGGGTCGCCGCCGGGTTCGTGCGGATAGACGAGTGGTTCAACACACATATCTAAGCTTCGCTCCTTTCTTTAGTTAGGTAGTGGAATTGTTTTGTGCCTAACTAATCTAGGAGCATGAGAAATGAATGTCAAGGTACCAAACTAGTGGTTACGCGGTTTTACCAAACCGCGTAACGGCTCGACGCTGCAAACGCTCCTAAGTGGCAATCTGACGTTCAATCGTCGGGCATGGCCACAAGGCCTATGCCCTCCTCTTTCACGCCACCTTGCTCACTTAGGAGCGTTTTCGCTGTCCGTCCTCAACCTGTGATTCCGTCACGGTCCGCTTCGGTAGTCGTTGGGGACGTTCTTGTTTGGCTAGTCATTTAAGAACGTCCCCAATGACTATCCACTAGGCCGCGATGGAGCAAACAGCCCCCATTTCCGAAACCTTTCCGCAACAATTTGTCCGTCGTGCCGCTCGCCTCCGCTCACAACGTTCCCTGCGCTACACTTAGTCGCACTGTGGCGCTGCTGCGCCGTGCCCGAACCAAGGGAGACCCTCATGAAGAATACTCAGCTGCTGCTGATTAACGATATGTGCGGCTACGGCAAGGTCGCGCTTTCCGCCATGCTGCCGGTGCTGTCGCATATGGGCTACCGTATCCATAACCTGCCGACGGCGCTCGTTTCCGACACGCTCAACTACCCCAAGTTCTACATCCACGACACCACCGAGTACGTGCGCCAAAGCCTCGCTATCTGGGAGGAGCTCGGCTTTGAGTTCGACGCCATCTCGACCGGCTTTATCGTGACCGAGGAAGAGACGCGCATTATCTCGGACTTTTGCCACCGCCGTGCGCAAAAGGGCACCAAGGTGTTCGTCGACCCCATCATGGGCGACAACGGTAAGCTCTACGCCGGCGTGCCCGAGTCAACGATTGGCCTTATGCGGCACCTGCTGGAGTGCGCAGACTACGCGGTGCCCAACTATACCGAGGCGTGCCTGCTTGCCGATACGCCCATTGCAGAGCAAATCACGCCCGACGAGGCCCGCGTCCTTGTGGACGCCGTGCGTGAGCTGGGTGCCAAGTCTGTGGTCATTACGAGCGCCGTAGTCAATGGCACGAACGCGGTTATCGGTTACGACCATGTGGCGGGGGAGTACTTCACGATTCCCTTTGAGCTCATTCCGGTCTATTTTCCGGGCACGGGCGACACGTTCTCGGCGGTGCTCGTCGGTCGCGTGATGGCCGGTTGGAGCCTGCAGCGCGCAACGGCCGATGCCATGCGTGTGGTGGCTGAGCTTATCGAGCGCAATGCCGACCAAGAGGACAAGTCGGCTGGCCTTCCCATCGAGGCCTGCCTGGATGTGGTTGACCATGAGTAATGCTGGCGAGAGCGGCGTCAAGCCTGTGGGCGAGAACAAGCCGCTCGGCGCGCCGCGTGGCAAGCGTCCGCGTATCCGCGTGAGCTGCGTGGACCAGCTGGGTGCGTGCCGCTGCCACCATGGTCACAAGCCGGGCGACGTTTTTGACTTCGACCGAGACCGCGGCAAGATGTGCGCCATGGCCTGCCACGTGGGCTTTCCCTATATCGATATCCTGCGCTATGGCGGAACCGTGCCTGGCAACGAGCCCGGCACGGCAAAGTTCTGCTGCCCCGAAGTCGATACACTGAACGTCTGGCTTGCCGAGATCGTCGACGAGTAGTCGAGCGTGGATTTTCTCCCACCTAGATAATGAGCGTGGATAATCTCCCGTTTAGAGCGCCGTTTCGCGCTCAAAGTGGGAGATTATCCACGCTCAATTTGTATGTGGGGGAAATCCACGCTCATTTTATGCCGATGGCGTGGCCCGTGTGCCCGCGCCGCTCGAGCACCTACAGCTGCTCGAGCATAGCGGTGCAACCGGCGAGTACGTCGCGGTACGTGGCATCGAAATTGCCGGTGTACCAGGGATCGGCCACGTCGCCGGGACACTCGGTCCAATCGAGCAAGCGCGTAATCTTTCCGTCGGGGCCTGCGTCGCCAAAGATGCGACGCAGGCCCCGCGCGTTCTCAGCATCCATATAGACAATGTGATCCCAGTCGCCATACTCCGCGCGACGCACCTGGCGGGCACGGTGCGCAACGACGGGAATCCCGACTTCGCGCAGCTTGGCGACCGTGCCATGATGCGGCGGGTTGCCAATCTCCTCAGTTGAAGTCGCCGCGGAATCGATGACAAATTCGCCCGCGCGCCCGGCGCGCCGCACCAGCTCGGTAAACACCGACTCAGCCATCGTCGAGCGACAGATGTTCCCATGACAGATAAACAGTACGCGTTGCATAGGGCGATACCTTTCATATAGAAGGCTGCTAAAGAGTCGAAGCCGGGCGCATGCCAAGTTTTATTTCTTGGCCAGTTTGAAGTAGCGCTCAAATATCAATTCGAAAACGTAATAGAACATCAATCGACTGTCGAGGTCCATGCTGCCCAAGCGGATTTCTTTTTGCACGGTGTAGATAGGGTAGTCGGCTAGTTTCGAGAGAGAATTTCGAGAAAAGCCGGTGAGCGTGACGACCTTGCATCCGCGCGTTTTGGCTATCGATGTGGCGTCAATAGACACCTGCGTCTCGCCGCTTACGGAAACGCTGAAGACCAGGTCGTTTTTGCCGAGGAGTTCTGCGTAATGCCTCATGACATGGCGTTCACTGAGCGTGTCGGTATTCTTGCCCATTATTTTGAGCTTTTCAGCCATCTCAAGGCACGGGTACTTCGAAAAGCCGGAGCAGAAGAACACGATATGTGAGGCGTCCTGGATAAGACTCACAACAGAATCGATGACCCGGTCGTTAAGCAGATCTTTGGTCTGTACGAGCTGGGTATCGAGAGGAAGTGCCTCGATAGTGAATCGATTGCGGTCGAGCGAGGCGGAATACGATTGTTTGAGCTCTGTAAACCCCGAGAAGCCAAGCTTGTGGGCAAGCCTGACGATTGTATTGGGAGCGACGAAGAACCGTTCGGCAACGCTCTTAAGCGTGACATCGTCAATATCATCACGCAGCTCGATGATGTAGCGCATGATCTCGCTTTCGAGATCGTTGAGCTTGCTCTCGCCAGCTCGCACATGATCATAAAAAGATTCTTGATCTTTCATAAGATGTTTCAGCCCCTCGCACCTCGTCGTATATATGGTACCGCTTTGTGTTGCCAGGTGAGAAATCGGTAACCGGTCAAGATTGCCTATTGCCCATGAACTGGGCAAACGTGCGTGTCTGCCTACACATATCTGTGTCGTGAGCGAAATCATGTGTCCCCGTTTCGCATTGGCCCACACGGAGACTCTCAGATGACCTCATGTCGCAAAATATCAATCGAAACGAAGCAAGCCGAGGACAACCGCGGAGCCCAAGGTCTTCGAGAACACCGATCAGCCAACCCTGGAGGGACGGAACATGAAGGATAAGCTCAATATTGTGATCGTTGGCGGCGGCTCCACGTGGTGCCCTGGCATTCTTAAAGCCCTGACCAAGCACATGGACATTCTGCCGCTGAACCGCGTGATGCTCTATGACATCGATGCCGAGCGTCAGCGTCCGATCGGCGAGTTTGGCAAGATCCTCTTCGCTGAGGAGGAGCCCGGTGTGGAGTTTGGTTACACCACCGATAAGGACGAGGCTTACACCGACGTCGACTTTGTGCTCTGCCAGATTCGTACCGGCGGCTACGAGATGCGTAGCAAGGACGAGAAGATTCCGCTGCATATGGGAATCATCGGCCAGGAAACGGTGGGCCCTGGCGGCATGGCTTACGGTATGCGCTCCATGCATGACATGGTTGAGATCGTCAACGACGTTCGCGCTCATAGCCCGGAGGCGTGGATTATCAACTACACCAACCCGGCTGCTATTGTGGCATATGGTCTCGAGCGCGTCCTGCCCGATGAGCATCGCGTTCTCAACATCTGCGATCAGCCTGTCAACCTCATGCGCTCTTACGGTCGCCTGCTCGGTCGCGATATGAGCAAGACGGAGCCCGTGTACTTTGGCCTCAATCACTTCGGTTGGTTCAAGCACATCTACGATGAAGAGGGCCATGACCTCGTCCCGCAGATTAAGGAGTACACGGAGAAGAACGGCTTCCTTCCTGCCGATGCCGAGCAGCGTGACCAGTCCTGGCTTGATACCTACGCCATGGTCAAGGACATGCTCGAGGACTTCCCCGACTATCTGCCCAACACTTATCTGCAGTACTATCTGTATCCCGAGTACAAGGTCGCTCACCTCGACCCCGACTACACTCGTTCCGACGAGGTCATCAACGGTCGTGAGAAGCGCGTGTTCGCCGAGTGCGAGCGTGTTGCCAAAGTCGGCACCGCAAAGAACTCCTCGGTTGTGCAGAACGATGCTCATGGCGATATGATCGTGGAAATCACCTCGGCCATTTATCGCAACACCAACAAGACCTTCATTGTCATCGTGCCCAACAACGGCATTATCGAGGGTATGCCCGATGACGCCATGGTCGAGGTCGCGGCAAGCGTGGGCGCCAATGGCCCGCAGCCCTATGCTGTTGGCAAGATTGGTACCTTCTATCGCGGTCTTATGGAGAACCAGTACGCCTATGAGCGCCTGACTGTTGAGGCTTGGATGGAGGGTTCCTACGAGAAGGCCCTGCAGGCACTCACGCTTAATCGTCTGGTCGGTGACGCAAAGAAGGCGCGTAAGGTGCTCGATAAGCTCATCGAGGCCAATAAGGATTACTGGCCGGAGCTTAAGTAACTAGTTCCATAGCGCTTGACAACTGTTATGGGGCGTGTGGGTTGTAGAACTGCACGCCCCGTTTCTTTAAGAGGGGTATCCCATGAACAAAGATGAGCTGCTGGCAAAGTTCCAGCGCCTGGGCAAAGTCCTCATGACGCCTGTCTTGATCCTGCCAATCGCCGGCATCCTTCAGGGCTTTGGCAATGCCTTTACCAGCCCCACCCTTACGGCAGCTGTTCCCTGGCTTGCTGCTCCGGGCTTTGCGATTTTCTTTTCGATTCTTAAGGCCGCAGCCGGCATCGTTATGAACAACATCCCGGTTATCTTCTCGATTTGTCTCGCCTATGGCTTCGCCAAGTCCGAGAAGGCTACCGCGGCGCTTTGTGGCTTTTTGGGCTACATGTGCATGAACTCCGTGATGGGCACGTTCCTTACGGCGACTGGCGTTATCGATCCCGCGAATCTTACGACGGGCCAGAGCACGATCCTCGGTATCACCACGCTCGACACTGGCGTTATCGGCGGTCTTCTGGTGGGTGCAATCGTCGCGTGGCTGCATAACCGCTACTACAAGATTGAGCTGCCTGCCGTGTTCTCCATCTTCAACGGCACGCGCTTTATTCCGGCGGTGACGCTGCTCTCATGCAGCATCCTCGCATTGGTCATGTCCTTTGTTTTCCCGTTTATTCAGAACGCTCTCGGCGCACTGTCCGAGTTCATCAAGACCACGGGTGCCTTTGGTGCATTTGTCTACGGCGCCGGCGAGCGCATGCTCCTGCCCTTTGGCCTGCATCACTTTGTCTATTTGCCGTTCTTCTTCACGTCGCTCGGTGGCGTCGAGACCATCGACGGTCAGACTGTTCAGGGCGCTATCAATATCTACAACGCGATCCTGGGCTCTCCCAGCACGCCGTTTAACATCGAGGTCAGCCGTTTTGTCATGAACGGCAAGGTTATCTTCGCCATGTTCGGCCTGCCCGGCGCTGCACTCGCCTTCTACAAGACGGCACTTCCCAAGAACAAGAAGAAGACCGCAGCGCTCATGATCGCCATCGTGGTGCCTTGCATCCTCTCCGGCATTACCGAGCCGCTCGAGTACTCCTTCCTGTTTATCGCGCCCATTCTCTACGTGTTCCACGCTCTCATGGCTGGTCTTGCCTATGCGCTGACCTATATCCTGCAGTTCAACGTGGCCGGTTCCGCGTCCTTCGGCGGCCCGCTCCTGTCGTTGATCTTTAATGGCATCATGGGCGCCGCAAAGGGTTCCAACTGGCAGGTTATCCTGTTCCTCGGCCCCATCTACTTCGTGGTGTACTACTTCGTCTTCAAGTTCATCATTCTTAAGAAGGGCCTTAAGACCCCCGGCCGCGAGGAAGAGTCCGACGATGAGGCCGAAAAGGCTCCCAAGACCGTGATCAGCGACCTCATTCCCGCCATCGTTGAGGCAGTGGGCGGCGACAACAACATTAAGTCTGTCGAGGCCTGCTTCACCCGTCTGCGCATCCAGCTCAATGACTGTGACAAGGTGGTTGATGACGCCGAGTTTACCGAAAAGCTCGAAGCGCGTGGCATCGTGCATGTTAACGGCGGCGTGCAGATTGTCTACGGCAACATGGCTTCTAACTACGCAACCCAGATGCGCGAGCTGCTGGGCATGGAGTAAACGACTCAAACACACGATCAAGATTAATACAGGCCGGCGTCCGATTCTACAATCGGGCGCCGGCCTGTGCTGTTTTGGGGCGAATGGGCAAGTGCATGACGTGCTCGCTGCTCTCTTTTGGCACTGCCTATCGTGTGCTCGGGCGCCTTGCAACGGTGAGGTGCGTCCTTTTCAGTCCTAGTGTGTTTACGGCTAGCGCTGCGCCCGAAGTCGATTTGCACAGCTGATATACAGAGCGTTAACCGCGCTTTGTAGGCTCATGCCCTCAACCAAGGCGGTCGAGTACTCGCTGATTGACTCCGCGCTCACGGGTAGCAAGAGCTCGCGCGCCCCGTTGTTATCGAATGTCATGTTGCTCGATATCCAAATAACGCGGCAACCTCGCCGCTTGGCCTCAACGTAAAGATTGAAGATATGGCTCGTCTTCCCTGAGAACGATACAAAGATGGCTAGATCGTCGGGTTGGAGCAGACAGAGCGACGTCTCCTGTCCCTTGACGGAGCCAAATGAGAAGCACAGTCGGTTTACGCGGCTCAGCTTTTCGCAGAGTGAGCGGGCGACGAGATTGGAGAATGAGCTTCCGTATACGTAGACATTTTGCGCATCGAGAAGCCAGTCAACGGCCCGCTCGAGTCGATCTTCAGTGAGCAGGCGTTTTGTTTCAAGCAAAGAGGTCTCTACGATATCGAAATACCAGGGTATATCGATTTGCTTATGAGCCCTTGCCTCGGTTGTCTCACGCTGGAGCCAAGCGTTGAAGTCGTCAACTTGCTCTTTGAACGATCGAAAGCTCGAGCCGTTTACGCGCCTGCAGAAGCGCGAGATGGTCGCGGGCGATGTATTGCACGCGCGGGCAAGTTCTTCTATTGAGAGCTCTGGGACCTCGTCGTGATGGGAAAGGGCGTAGAGTGCGATGTGGGCGTCAAGGCTGCCGCCCTTCTCGACGTCTTCGATACAAGACCTGAGGTTCGAATAGACCTCGTACATCGACATTCAAATCACTCCAAACAATAATGCTCCGGAGCGGATATGCCATCTCCGGAGCATTGTGGTGAAGCTATGGGACGGATTTATTCCATGCCCAAGTATTCTCTCATTTCGACTTTGTAGACAGAAGCTTTATTGCCGTAAACGATCTGAACACCGCCGCCAACGTGCACGATGGCGCTGGCGCCGAGGTCTTTGGTGAAGACGCTATCGTCCTTGACCAGGGCGGTGTCTTTGAGGCTGAGCCTCAGGCGGGTGAAGCAGGCGTTGACACCCGAGATGTTATCGGCGCCGCCCACGGCTTCCACGATCTGCGGGATGAGGTCGCTTACCTGGACAGGTGCTTTGGGGTCGATGGCCGACGTGTCATCCGCTGTCTGCGTGTCATCATCCTCGCGGCCCGGGGTTTTGAGGTCAAATTTCTTGATAAAGGTGCGGAACAGCACGTAATAGATCCCGAAGTAAGCGATGCCGAGCGGAATAAGCCAGAACCAGTTGGAGCCTTTGTCGGCGTTCATGATGCCGTTGAAGATCCACGAGAGGAGCGGTCCGCCGAAGGCGGAAGGCCCGGGCACGTTGAACTGTACCAGGTAGGTGAGTACATACGCGATGCCGCACAGCAGGGCGTGGACCACGTAGAGTACGGGCGCTACAAAGAGGAAGGAGTACTCGAGCGGTTCGGTTATGCCCATGATGGCGGCCGGAATGACGGCGGCGATCATGAGGGAGCCGACCTTCTTTTTATTCTCGGGACGGGCACAGTGGTAGATGGCGAGCGCCGCTGCGGGCAGGCCGCACATGGCGAACAGCACCTTGCCGTTCATGACGTATTTTGAGATGTCGATGTCGTACATCATGCCGGGCGTGTTGAGCATGGCGTTGTAGATGTTGACAGCGCCCTCGACGGTCTGGCCGTCAACCTGGATGCTACCGCCCAGAGAAGTGAAGAAAAACGGCAGGTAGATGAAATGGTGCAGGCCGAAGGGCAGAAGCATGCGCTCGGAGAAGCCATAGATGAACGCGCCAAACACCCCGGTGGAATCGATGAGTGTCGAGGCGGCCTTTAGGCCGGTTTGCACAAACGGAAACACGAAGGCGAGCGCAACGCCCACTAGGCTCGCGAAAACGACGGTGAGGGCGGGGACGCAGCGTGTACCGTTGAAGATGCCGAGCACCGGCGGAAGCTGCACCTTATAGAATCGGTTGTGGATCCACGCGACTACCAAGCCGATGATGATGCCGCCGAATACGCCGGTGTCGAGTGTGGTTACGCCCAGGATGGCGTTCTGACCGGTCTGCAGGTTGGCGGGATCGATGATGCCCAGCAGGATAAGCAGCTGACCCATGATCGTGTTCATGGTCATGTAGCCGATGAAGCCTGAGAGTGCGGCGGTCGCCTTCTCGGCCTTGGCGTAACCGTAGGCGATGCAGATCGCAAAGAGAACCGAGATGTTACCATTGATAACGTTGCCGGCTGCTTTGATGAGTGTGCTAAAGATCACCATCGGCTCGGTGCCCAAAAGCGGGCAGAGCGAGATGAGGTTAGCATTGGAAAGGGCGGAGCCCAGACCGACTAAAATGCCGGAAACGGGCAGGAGGAGGACCGGCGCCATGAGCACCTTGCCGAGTCTCTGGAACTCGCTGTAGAGCTTGCTTTCTTTCATGATGTTCCTTCGATGCGCGGGGAGTTAGGACAGGGTCGGCCAATAATCGCCGTTCGCTTCGATCAGGTCGTCGAGGATTTGGCGCGCGACGGTAGTCGAAGGGACGGTCTTGTTGATTGCGATGGCTTCGAGCGCCTTCTGGTAGGAATGCTCGTAATATGCGTCGACGGCGAGCTTCTCACTGGCATTCTGCTCTTCGATAAGACCCTTGTAAAAGGTGGGGATAGCAGGCTGGCTGATGGGTTCGGGGCCCCAAGAGCGCAGGTAGGCGGGAACCTCGACCATGGCGTCGTCGGGCAGATTGGGGATGGCACCGTTATTCTCGACGATTACGAGATAACGTTCGCACTTGTTGTAGGCGATAGAGGCGGCTGCGTCGACGATAAAGTCGCCAAAGACCGTGAAGCTCTGTACGGGGCTCTTGTAATTGGCAGGATCTGCCAGGTACTTGTCGTGCTCGGCAAACATCTCCTTCTCGCGTCCGTTGATGACGTTGTCGGCGCGCGTCCAGTTGGGGTCCATGTCATCTGCCATGTCTTTGGAGTACAGGTAGTACTGCAGGTAGCTGTTGGGCAGATACTCGGGATAGTCCTTCACAATCTTGACGTATTGACCCCAGGTGTGCATCCAGTCCTTGTCCTTGTGATGCTTGTCGCTCACGGCCATGCCGTGCTCGAGAATCATCTGACGGAGCTCCGGCAGACGATCGCGTCCCTGCTTGTCGTAGATTTTGGTAAACCAGCCAAAGTGATTGAGTCCAAAATACATGGGGTCGATATCGCGCCAGCTGGGAAGTCCGAGCATCTTAGAGTACGAGAGCAAGATAGCCGTGGGCATATCGCAGATGTTAAGGATATGGTCGTTGTTAAACTCGCGACGTGTGGCCTCGGCGACAACTGCGGCGGGGTTGGAATAGTTGAGGATCCAGGCGTCTGGACTGTATTTCTTGGCGTAGCGTACGAGGTCGAAGACGCCGGGGATGGACCTGATGCCATAGGAGACCGAACCGCCGGCGCCGCAGGTTTCCTGTCCCACGCAACCGTACTTGAGAGGGATGCGCTCGTCCTGGCGACGCATCTGAAGGCCACCCTGGCGGATTTGTGCGAAGACGAAGTCGACATCGGTGAATGCCTTTTCGGGATCGGTCGTCACGACAACTTCGATGTCAGGAGCTTCCTGCTCGATGAACTGCTTCATGATGTCGTAGACGAGATGCATGCGCTTCTCGTCGATGTCGTACAGGGCGAGTTTGCGCAGCGGCAATTCGTTTTTCTTCTGCAATAGGCTCTGGATGATGCCGGGAGTGTGGGTGCTGCCGGCGCCGGCGATTACAACTGCTTTCTTGTCCATGTGGTAAACCCCTTTCGTGTGGATTGACCATTTCAGACTACGAAAGCTTTACCTGCGATTCTATCGATTTTCAGATTGCGAAAAACGATAGCGATAATCTTAACAGGATGCGTTTTGCGTGGTTAAATAGCGCCGGGAAAGATGTTGACTTGGGCGGCGGGCGACGTGTTGCATGGCTGCAGGAGCGAACGCCAGGCGGTCAAAAGATGGTGGGCGGTGCTGCGTCTTTTGGCTGCAATTGCGCTACCCGCGGCGACGCTCCCAGCGAGCCAGCTTAATCGTCACCAGCGTGAGGGCCCAGGCCACAAGCGAGAACGCGGCGCCCACTGCGCCCACGTACGCAATGCCAACGCTGCTTACCACGGCGCCGCCCACTGCGGTGCCAAACGAGATGCCGACGTTAAACGCCATGGGCTCAACCGAACTTGCGAGTACCATCGACTTGGGATGGCGGCTGCGTGCCACGTCCATAAAGTGCGTGATGCATGAGACCGAGAACAGGTACATGAGCATCGCCAGGCTAAAGACAAAGACCAGCGCGAGCGGCATGGCGGCGCCCACGGCAAACAGCCCGAGCAGTGCCGCCGCCTGCAGCACAAACGTAACCAGCAGCGCCTTCATGCCAAAACGCGCATCGATCCATCCGCCCAGGATGTTCGAGATCAGGCAGAACACGCCATAGGCCATAAGTGTGGTGCTCGCCTGAACGGTATCCATGCCCAGCACCTGCTCCAGATAAGGCGTCACGTAGCCGTAGAATACGTAGACCGAGCCCACGCCAAACAAGAAGATGAGCATGCCGATGATGATACTCGGCTCGCGTAGTAGCCCCGCCTGCTCGCGGAAGGTGGCGGGCTCATCGGTCTGCCCGGCGCGAGGCATAAACGCCACGAGCGCGCTACAGATCAAAACGGCAAAGGTCAGCGTGCCGTACATGGCCACGTGCCAATCGAGTGTGTCGGCCACAAACTTGCCAATCGAGGTCACAAAGACCATCGCCACGGAAAACGCGCCGTACACGACCGAGATGGCAAGTGAGGTTTGCTGCGGGGATAGCAGCTCAGGGATGTACGTCACGCCCACGGCGAGCAGCGCACCCGAGACAGAGCCCAGGACAATGCGTGAGATAAACAGCACCTGGAAGTTGGGAGCCAACGCCATGACCAGGTTGCCGAGCACAAAGACGACGCTATAGCACACGAGCAGCTGGTAGCGGCGGAATCGCCCCGTGCTGAGCGCGAGCACCGGCGTCGCGATAGCGTAGACGAGCGCAAACACGCTGATGAGCTGGCCCGCAGTGGCAAGTGATATGCCGAGTTCCGTTGCCAAGTCGCTTTCGATGCCGATGACCACGAACTCGGAGCAGCCGAGCGAGAATCCCAACAGCACGAGCAGCGCCAGGCAGAGCTTGGTGCGCGCGGGGGAGAGCGCGGCGGCGGTTGGCTTACTTTTAGGCGTGGTTGCGGCGGTCAAGGTTGTCACTCCAATGTCGCATGAATAAGCGGGATTCAATCCCTGCAACTCTAGCAGAATGTGACAAAGGGGCAGTCCCTTTGTCACATGGAGGGCTTGCCTGTATAGTCGCAATACAGGCGAAGATGGTCTCAGGTACATCGCGGGCGGCAGGAGATCCCATGGGTATGCACACGACAAAGGTTGCAGTGGGCGAGGGCAAGTTTGCGCTCGAGGCCCAGCTGACGGTGACGCCGCGAGGCATGGCGGTGTACGCCTGCTCGCCGGAGTTTGCGCACCTGGGCGCCACGGCGCAGGCCATTCCGCGCCCCGAGCCCGGCCGTACGGCAACGGTGAGCATCCTGGCCGTTCCGTGCCATCGAGACGAGATCCCGGCGCACGATATCGCGGCGGCGCTGGCCACGCGCTTTGGCGTGCCGGTAGTTGCAAGCACGGGTTTTCATGTTGAACAAGCGAGCGGTGACGACCTGCAGCGCGTGCTCGACACCACCAAGGAGCTCATCGCCGCGCTCGAGGAAGCCGCAGCCCGCATTCTGCGCGCCGGCTGGGATGAGGGCGGTGCGGGCGCCGAGGTCGTGGCGGTCAATGCTGCGACCGGCGAGGCGCTTGGCCCCGTCGACCGCATCGAGGCCCATGCTGGTGAGGGCATCCTGCATCAGGCATTTCTGACGCTTTTGGTCGAGGGCCGGGGCGAAGACGCGCGCCTGCTGCTCTGTCGCCGCAGTCCGCTCAAGCGCCTGTGGGGCGGGGTGCTGGCCGATAGCTGCGCCGGCCATCCGCTCCCCGGGGAAGACGTCGCGGCCGCCACGGCGCGCCGCATCAACGAAGAGCTCGGCATTACGCGCGAGCCCGATCAGCTCAAGCACCTCGGACACGTGGTGTACCGCGAGGACCACGGCGACGGTCGCTGCGAGTGCGAATGGTGCGAGGTCTACCTTGCCCATGTTGAGCCGGGCGAGCTGCATATCAACCAAGAGGAGATCTCGGAAGTGCGTCGCGTGGCTCCGTCCGAGCTCAAAGGCTACCTGCAGGGTCACCCCGAGCAGCTGGCCCCCTGGCTCCGCGAGGCCCTCGGCGACCCATTCATCCGCACGGCCCTCGCTATGTAAAAAAGACAGTCCCTTTGCCACATCCAAACCGTCACAACATTCGGCGAAAATCTCGAAAACGAGGAAAAGCGTCGAATGTTGTGACGGTTTTTGTCTAGGGAATCGCTTCTCATCCAAAAAATCCGCTTGACTGTATTGCCGCAACACAGCGCAACGTAAGGGGTGTCCGATAACGGGCGCCCCTTTTTAAGCGGCAACATGGCTGCGAATTCGGAGCGCCCCCAACAAGAAAGGTGGGGAGATGGAAGCGGAAAAGAAGGCGTTTAAGATCACCAAGCGCGAAATTGGCTTTGTGCTGGGTATCGTTGTCTTTTTGCTGGTGAAGTTTCTTCCTTTGGCGGAGCTGAGCTCGACGGTCGAGCTCACGGTCGGCGGTCAGACCTGTCTGGCACTGACGCTCGCCACGGTGGTGTTCTGGGCATGCGGCGTGGCACAGCCGGGCTTTGTGGGCCTGCTCTACTGCGCACTGCTCGTCCTGTTCAAGGCGTGCGTGGACGACACGGGCGCCGCGAGCATCTCGGCGACGGTCGCCTCCACGTTTAGCTCGTGGACCAAGGCCACCATGTGGCTCGTCATCGGCGCCTACCTCATCGCCAGCGCGGTCAAGGAGTCGGGCCTGGGCGAGCGCATCGCCTACGCGTTCATGCTCAAGTTCGTGCGCGACGCCAAGTCGCTCATCATCTCGATCTTCGCGCTCACCTTTGTGCTGTCGCTGCTGATCCCGCATCCGTTCCCCCGCGCCTTCCTCATCCTCGCCGTCGTCTCGGTCATCGCCGAGTCCGCCGGCTACGGTGACGACGACAAGGGCAAGCTCGGCTTCCTCGTGTTTGCCGCTGCCGCCCCGGGTTCCATGTTCTTCCTGACGGGCGACTCCACGCTTAACCCGCTCGTTGCGCAGTACAGTGCCGAGGCCGGCGGCATGAGCCCGTCCTTCGTCGACTGGTTCCTGTACATGAGCGTGCCTATGCTGGTTGCGCTGCTGTGCACCCTGTTCCTGGGCCTTTTCCTCTTTAAGCCCAGCAAGGAGCTCGTCTACGATCGCGAGCAGATCGTGGCCAAGCAGGCCGCGCTCGGCAAGCTCTCCGTCAAGGAGATCCGCACCATCGTGTGGCTTGTCATCGCCATCGCGCTGTGGCTCACCGTCTCGGGCGACTATATCGGCTGGGTCACCCTGGCCATTGGCGTTGCTCTCGCCATGCCCATCATCGGCGAAGTCCTCACTCCCGCCAGCTGGAACGCTGTCGACATCAAGTCCCTCATGTTCCTGACGGCCGCCATGGCCGTGGGCTCCGTGGGCGGTGCCACCGGCATGAACGCCTGGATCGCCGACGTCGTGCTCCCCAGCTCCGTGCCTGAGAACATCTTCCTGTTCGCCCTGCTCGTCGCCGCGCTTTCCATGATCATCCACATGTTCATGGGCTCGGTCATGGCCGTGCTCGGCGTGTGCGTGCCGGCATTTATCAGCTTTGCCGCCGGCTCCAGCGTGAGCCCACTCGCCGTGGCGCTCATCGTCTTCACGTCCATCAACATCCACTACATCCTGCCGTTCCATAACCTGCCGATCCTTATCGGCGAAGGCAAGGACGCCGGCGGCTACACCTCCAAAGAGGCTATGCGCATGGGCATTCCCCTCACCGCGGTCGTCTTTGTCGTCGTGCTGGTCGAGGCCGCCTGGTTCCACCTCTTTGGCCTGATGTAAGCGGTCGAGCGCCCCGGCTGTAAGCAGCCAAGCGCTTGAACTTCGAGTGGTCGAGCGCTCCATTTGTGAGCGCCGCGGCCCCATTACGTTACCCCGTCCGGCGGCACCCCGTCGCCGGACACTCTCCCGAAAGGAGTACGCCATGTCCACTACCGATGCTTCCCAGATCCACGACCTGCGTTCCGCGCTCGACTTTTTGCGTGAGATGCCGGGCCAGCTGCTCGAGACCGACACCCAGGTCGATCCCGATGCCGAGGTCTCGGGCGTCTACCGTCACGTCGGTGCTGGCGGCACCGTCATGCGCCCGACCAAAGAGGGTCCGGCGATGGTCTTCAACAACGTCAAGGGCTTTGACGACGCCAAGGTCTGCATCGGTATGCTTGCCAGCCGCAAGCGCGTTGCCGCCCTGCTCGACCTGGACGAGGAGCACCTGGGCCTCGAGATCGGCAAGCGCTTCGAGAACCTGATCGCCCCCGAGCAGATCGCCGAGGGCAAGCACGTCGACTGCCAGGAGGTCGTGTACAAGGCGACCGACGAGGGCTTTGACCTGCGCAAGATCGTTCCCGCTCCCACCAACACGCCCGTTGACGGCGGCCCCTACATCACCATGGGCCTCGCCTATGGCACGAGCCCCGATGGCACCCAGTCCGACGTAACCATCCACCGCTTCTCCTGCGTCGACAAGGACAAGCTCGCCATGTGGATCACCCCGGGCAGCCGTCACCTGGGTGCGTTCTTTGACGAGTACTGCCGGCGCGGCGAGGATATGCCCATCTCCATCTCCATCGGCCTGGACCCCGCCGTGTACATGTGCTGCGGCTTCGAGGCTCCCACCACGCCGCTCGGCTTCAACGAGCTGCAGATCGCCGGCGCCCTGCGCGGCCGCGCCGTCGAGCTTGCCGACTGCGTCACCGTTCCGCAGAAGTGCATTGCCAATGCCGAGTACGTGCTCGAGGGCTACCTCATGCACGACGAGACCATCAACGAGGATGTCAACGGCCACGGCTACGCCATGCCCGAGTTCCCCGGCTACACCGGTGGCGCCAAGGTCTGCCCGGTGATCAAGATCACCGCCGTCACCACGCGCGTCAACCCCATTATGGAGAGCTGCATCGGCCCTTCGCACGAGCACGTGTCCATGGCCGGTATCCCCACCGAGGCCTCCATCTACAAGATGGTCGAGACCGCTATCCCGGGCCGCCTGCTCAACGTTCACGCCGCTCCCTGCGGTGGCGGCAAGTTCGTTGCCATCATGCAGTTCAAGAAGTCGAGCAAAAATGACGAGGGCCGTCAGCGCAACGCCGCCATGCTCGCCTTCTCGGCGTTCTCCGAGCTCAAGCACGTCATCCTTGTCGACGAGGATGTCGACATCTTCGATATGAGCGACGTGATGTGGGCCATGACCACGCGCTTCCAGGCCGACGTGGACCTCATCACCATCCCCGGTTGCCACTGCCACGTGCTCGATCCGTCCAACGACCCCGCGTTCGATCCTTCGATCCGCGAGCACGGTATCGCCTGCAAGGCCATCTTCGACTGCACGGTTCCGTTTAACCTCAAGAAGAACTTCATCCGCTCGCAGTTCATGGAGATCGATGAAGAGAAGTGGGCCGCCGAGCTCGCCTTCTAGTAAGTAGCCCTACCAAGTAGTTAAGGAGTTGTCATGCCTGAGTCTTCTGTTCGTCCCCGTCGCATTGTCGTTGGCGTGTCTGGCGCCAGCGGTGCGGCACTGGGCCTTGAATGCCTCAAATGCCTGCGCCAGGCCGGCGCTGAGTCGGCGCTTGTCGTCACGCGCGGGGGAGAGATCACCATCGAGCAGGAGCTCGGCATGACGCTCGACGAGTTTGCGTGCTATGCCGATGTGGTCTACGACAACAAGAACATTGGCGCTGCCATCGCAAGCGGCACCTATCCGGTCGACGGCATGATCGTGGCTCCCTGCTCCATGAAGACGCTCGCCGGCATCGCGAGCGGCTACAGCGAAAACCTGTTGCTGCGTGCGGCCGATGTGCAGATGAAAGAGCAGCGCCGCCTGGTGCTTATGGTGCGCGAGACGCCCTTCAGTGCGATCCATGTCGACAACATGGCACGCCTGGCGCGCGTGCCGGGCGTCATGCTCATGCCGCCCATGCTCACGTTTTACAACGGCCCCGCCACGCTCGATGAGGCGGTGCATCACATTGCCGCCAAGGCACTCGAGGCCGTCGGCGTGTCGTGCGCCAACTATAAGCGCTGGTCATAGGCATCTTTAGGGTAGGATACGAGTAGTGTTTGAGCCCGCTGCCCCTGTGGGCGGCGGGCTTTTCGTGTCAAAGGGTGCGTCGGGAGGACCTATGCAGACGGGTATGTATGCGATTAGCGAGATGGCGAGCTTGTTTAACGTTTCGCGCCAAACGCTCATCTACTACGACAAGATCGGTCTGTTTAAACCCGCCGTGGTTAACGAAAAAGGCTACCGTTTCTATTCGCCCACGCAGATCCCGCTCATGCGTCTGATCTGCATGCTGCGCGACTTGGGACTGGAACTCGATGAGATCGATCGCCTGACCTCGACGTTCGACATTGGAGAGATGACCGATCACCTGCGCTCGCGGGTGCAGGCGCTCGACGAGCAGATTGCCGGGCTCAAAGCCGAGCGCGCGAGCGTGCAGGAGCGGCTGAGTTTTTACGACGAGGCGGTCTATTGGCGCGAGCGCGAGGGCAAACCGGAGCTCAAGCAATTCGAGCGCCGCTACGTGGTCTTTGAGGAGTTCCCGAGCGATATCGAGCGTGGCCGCTCGATGCTGCACCCCACGCTCATGCGGGCGATTCTGCGCATGCGTGCGCTCACGGGCACACGCCCCATGCGCGGTTGGGGCGCCATGCTGCGTCGCGAGGCGCTGCATTCCGACGACCCCATCGCCGGTGCCGGTTCCTTTGCCGTGTTGCCGCGTGGTGCCGAGGAAATACTGCCGAGCGATCCTGCCGAGCTGGCGGAGATTGGCGTCGAGGTGCTGCCCGAGGGCACGTACCTGTGCATGAGTCGCTGGGGCATGCCGTACGAGCCCGAGGGTATCCGCGCCATCGTGGCCTGCATGGACAGGCACGCGCTCCAGCCCATCGGCAATGCTTTCGATTTTTGCTACCTGGACACCACGAGCTACGACGAGTCTCACCAAGAGGACTTCTGCTGTATCCAAATCCCCGTCGCCCTCAAATAACTTGCGGTGAAATAGTCCCTAAATAGCTCGAGTGGGCGTGCAAACAGGAACTATTCCACCGCAACTTCGATGCGACAAAGGAGCAGTCCCTTTATCGCATTCCGTGCGAGCTCCAGCGCCATCTGCGGGTATAAGGCTAACAAGTGTTTATTTGCGAGGCCTAAGGGGCGCCCCGTATGGATATCGATAACTTTGAATGGTGGTATAGCGAGGGCGAAGCTCCGGACGAGGAGTGGGACGAGCCCGCGCCGCGTGACGCGTCGGGTGACGAGACCGAGGTCGGCAACGATGCCGCTGCCGAACCGGACGCCGCCCCCGATCCCTCCGAGCCCCTGACCTTTGAACAGGCCTGGGCCCAGGCCGAGGCCGACGAGGCAAAGGCCGATGCCACGGCCACGCTGGATGAGCCAGCCGACATGTCCATCTCGCCGGCAAAGACCCCGCAACCGCGCCATACCATCGACCCCGGCAGTACGGCATCTTTCAGCATTCTCGACGTGCCCGCGCAGGGTGCCCAGGCGCCTGCGCCCACGCATCGCCCCGACCTGGCTCGCGAGGAAGACGCGGGTCGCCGTTCTCCGCTCGGCCCCATCCTCATCGCCTTCATGGCCGGCGTAATCGCCTGCTCGGCAATCGGCAGCATCTGGGGCCATGTCGAGCAACAGCGCCAAGACGCCGCCAAGGTCGAGATGTCCGTCGAGCAATCGCTCAGCCGCACGCGCTCGGTGCATGTGTCGGTCGAGGTTAAGGACGGCGCGACGTGGGATACCGCGCGCGGCGACAGCCAAATGCTCGTCCATATCGTGGGCCGCACGCTCAAGGGACAAGCAATCGACGAGTACCAATACGTCAATTCCGAAGGTGACGGCATCGAGCTCAAGCCCGGCGACTACGAGCTCACGGTCGATGAACCGCCCGTCGCCACCGACGGCACGCGTTACCGCGCCTCAAAGCGCATGGTCCCGGTGAGTTTTAATTCGCAAGCACCCGATACGGTCGATAGCACGCCGCAGGGTGGGTTTGACCTTTATGCTATTGCTCGATAACTGCGCCTGCCGCTCAGCCCTGCTGCCAAGAGTGGGACAATAACCCTCGACACTGTTGTTTACTTTTGGAGGAAGTAGCATGTCCACCGTCACTACCATCAAGCGCGGCGGCCTCACCGCGGCCATCGATTCCATGGGCGCCCAGCTCACGAGCCTTGCCCTCAACGGCAACGAGTATCTGTGGCAGGGCGACCCGGCCTTTTGGGGCAAGCACGCGCCCATCCTGTTCCCCATCGTGGGATCGCTGCGCAACAACACGGCGACGTCTGCGGCCGGCACCTGCGAGATGGCGCGCCACGGCATCGCGCGCATTGTCGAGCACAAGATCGTCGAGGTGTCGGAGGACAGTTCGTCCGTTACCTACGAGCTCACCGACACGCCCGAGTCGCTCAAGGCGTTCCCGTTCCACTTTAAGCTCAACATGACCTATGCCCTGACCGGCGACGCCACCCTTACGCAGACCTTTGCCGTCACCAACACCGGCGACGTGAACCTGCCGTTCTCGGTGGGCGGCCACCCCGCATTTAACGTGCCCGCCCCCGGCGCCGAGGACGAGGCGTTCGAGGATTACGAGCTGGCGTTTACCGAGGCTTGGACTAACGAGGCCCCCGTCATCACGCCCGATGGCCTTATGACGTTCGAGGGTAGCTACAAGGCTCCCGATAACTCGGACGTGCTGCCCATCACGCACCGCAGCTTCGATAACGACGCCATCATGTTCACCGATACCCCGGGCTCCACGCTCACGCTGCGCGGCCGCAAGTCGGGCCACGGCGTCAAGATCGACTTTGAGGGCTTTAAGTACATCGGCGTGTGGTCTGCCGCCAACGACGCTCCGTTTGTGGCGCTCGAGCCTTGGACCGGTCACACCACCATGTCCACCGAGGACGACGTCTTTGAGCATAAGGTCAACACCATTACGCTGGCGCCGGGCGAGACGGACGTCCGCAGCTTTAGCGTCACCCTGCTCTAGAGGTTCCGCCGCTCGGTCGATGCTGCGCGCCGTCCAGAGCGATAATTTGTCATTCAAAAGGCAAGGCTAGACCTTCTGGTCATGCCTTGCCTTTTTCATGCCACTTGTTCGCTCTGGACGTCGCTCGCCGGCATTGCCAAAACACCGACGTTCCCAATGACTACCATGTGTCTATTAATTTTTCGAGCTTGTGCTGCACTGCTGGTCGCTGGCGTATATCCTGTTAAGTCGTCAGCATACGATTCAACAGGGAAGGCAGATTATGCATTCTCCCCATCAACGCGACGCGCATCCACAGCCGGTGTGCAGCCGTCGCATCTTTTTGGGTAGCGCTCTCGCTGCGAGCGCTTCTGTCGTCGCCGGCGCACTTGCCGGCTGCCAGCGCCCCTCCACGCTGGAAGTAGTTCAGCCCACGACGGGCGGCGGTCGCGACGACCTGTCCGATTCCGTGATCGGCAAGGATAAGATCCGCATTGGCATGGAGGCGGCCTACGCCCCGTACAACTGGCAGGTTTCCGAAGCCAGCGAGTACACCATCCCCATCGACAACGTACAGGGCGCCTATGCCGATGGCTACGACGTGCAGATCGCCAAGATCGTCTGCAAGGCCCTCGGTGGCGAGCCCGTTGCCGTCAAGCAGAGCTTCTCGGGCCTCATCGATTCGCTCAACAACGGCCAGATCGACCTCATCATCGCCGGCATGAGCGCTACGCCCGAGCGTGAGGAGTCCGTCGGCTTTTCCGACCCGTACTTCATTGGCTACTTTGGCCTGTTCGTAAAAGAGGGCTCGCCCTACCAAAACGCCACCAAGCTCAGCGACTTCAGCGGTGCCACGGTGCTCGGTCAAAAGGACACCATGCTCGATACCGTCATCGACGAGATTCCGGGCGTTGTGCACAAAAACCCGGTCGACTCCGTCCCCACGGTGTTCTCGAACCTGCTGCAGGGCACGTGCGACGCCGTGACCTACAACACCGAGAACGAGAAGGGCTATATGGCTCAAAACCCGGGCATCGTTCCCATTCATTTTGCCGAAGGCGAGGGCTTTAAGCAGGAGGTCGCGGCAAACGTCGGCTGCCGTAAGGGCTCGGACAAACTGCTTAAGCTCATCGACAAGACACTCAAGGGCATTAGCAAAGAGGAGCGCGACCAAATGTGGGACGCGTGCCTCGACCGTCAGCCGGCATAGGGAGGCAGCATGAAAACCATCAATCGTCTGGCCTCCTTTATCAAGGCCGACCACCGTTATGTGTACCTGGGCACGAGTGTCATCGCGGCGCTTGGCCTGGCGTTTAGCCAGCGCAACCCCACACCGCTGAGCTTCTTAGCCCCCACCGGTATCTTCCAGGATTGCCTTTGGGCGATTCTTTGGGCCTGGATTGTCGTGTCGGCGGCGGCGCTTGTCACCAAGCTTATGCACTGGAGCGACTATCGCGAAACGTCGCCGTTCGCATCCGAGCGTTTCTGCCGCGGCGCGCGCCTGGGTAGCTATGTCGTGGTCGCCATCGCGGCAATTTTCTTTATCGACCGCTGCGTCATGTCGTTTATCGACCTGGTGCAGGTGAGCATCGTCTCGGATTCCAACCCCAGCGACTTTTTGTCGAGCCTGGTCTACATGACCTACAAGAGCGGGGACTTCTTTATCCGCGGTATCGAGATCACCATCGCGCTTGCCATCTTTGGCACCGTCATCGCATTCTTCCTGGCGCTGCTCTTTGTGTTCCTGCGTATTCAGACCTTCGATCGCGTAGACAACGACCTGGTGCGCTTCTTTAAGAGTATCGGCCGCGGCTTTGCGACCATCTACTCCACCATCGTGCGCGGCACGCCCATGATGGTCCAGGGCCTACTCATCTATTACGCGGGCTTCACCGTTTTGCGCGGCATGGGCTTCGAGACCGCCCAGGCCAACCAGATTTGGAGTACCTTCACCGCCGGTCTCGTTACCATCTCGCTCAACTCCACCGCCTACATGATGGAGGTCCTGCGCGGCGGCATCGAGTCCATCGATCCCGGCCAGGCCGAGGCAGCGCGCTCGCTGGGTCTTTCGCAGTGGCAGGCTATGCGCAAGGTCGTGTTCCCCCAGGGCATTAAAAACGCGATTCCGGCGCTCACCAACGAGCTCATCATCAACATCAAGGATTCGTCGGTGCTCTCGGTTATCGGCGTGTTCGACCTTATGTACGCTACTACCACGGTCGCCGGCGTGTACTACCGCCAGATGGAGGTCTACTGCGTGGCGCTCGTGGTCTACCTGATCCTGACGCTCGTGGCGAGCCGCCTGCTCGAAGCCTTTGGCAAAAAGCTCGGTGCCGAGGCTCCGGCCACGCTGCCCAGCTCTAACTAGGCTTAAGACGAGGAGAATCATCATGGCAGATACCGCTACTACCGGCGTTGCGGCCGCCGCACAGACCAATGAGCCGCTTATCCGCGTCGAGGGTCTGCGCAAGAGCTTCGGCTCGCTCGAGGTGCTCAAAGGCATCGACCTGTCCGTCAAATCAGGCGAGGTCGTCACCATCATCGGCGCTTCGGGTTCGGGCAAATCGACGCTGTTGCGTTGCCTCAACCTGCTCGAGACCCCGGACGCGGGCCACATCTGGTTCCACGGCCAGGACCTTACGGCCGAGCGCTGCAATATCAATAAACTCCGCGAGGACATCGGCATGGTGTTCCAGGGCTTTAACCTGTTCAACAACATGGATGTGCTCGACAATTGCACGCTCGCGCCCGTCACGCTCAAAAAGATGAGCAAGGCCGAGGCCGAGAAGGTCGCGATGGAGCATCTGACGAGCGTGGGACTCGAAAAGTTCGCGCACGCCGCCGTGGGCCGCCTGTCCGGTGGTCAAAAACAGCGCGTGGCCATCGCTCGTGCCCTGTGCATGAATCCGCAGATCATGCTGTTCGATGAGCCGACTTCGGCACTCGACCCCGAGATCGTGGGAGAGGTGCTCGAGGTCATGCGCAAGCTCGCTGCCGACGGCATGACCATGGTCGTCGTCACGCACGAGATGGCCTTTGCCCGGACCGTGTCCGACCGCGTGGTCTTTATGGACAAGGGCGTGGTGCTCGAGGACGCCGCGCCGGCCGAGCTCTTCGGCAACCCCAAACACCAGCGCACTCGCGAGTTCCTCTCTCGTTATCTCGAGGACAAATAACCGACCGCAAACGCTTATGTGGCAGGGCCGCTCCGGTGGGGCGGCCCTCGTCATCACAATCGAAAGGATGTCATGGCCGAGGTTTGGCGCTTCTTTGCGCATGAGGACGATTTTGCCGATTTGGACGAGGCTGGCGCGTGCGAACGCCTGGGCCGCGTGCTGTCGTTTCCGACCGTCTCGAGCATGGATGCCGAGGCGGTGAACTGGCAGTCGTTCGACGACCTGCGCGCCTATATGCAGCAGGCGTGGCCGCGCGTGTTTGCGGCGGGCGAGGTCGAGCTTGTCGACCATTCGCTGTTGGTGACGCTTGCCGGCAGCAATTCGGCTCTTAACCCCGTCATGCTCATGGGTCACATGGACGTGGTCCCCGTGGTGCCGGGTACCGAGGCCGACTGGACGCATGCCCCCTTTAGCGGGCACGTGGACGACACCTACATCTGGGGCCGCGGCGCGATTGACATGAAGGACCAGGTCGCAGGTATTCTCGAGGCTGTCGAGTATGCGCTGGCGCACGGTTGGCAGCACGAGCGCACGCTGCTCCTGGCCTTTGGCCAGGACGAGGAAACCACGCAGTACGGCGCAGGCGCCATCGGCCACGCGCTCGAGGAGCGCGGCATTGAGCTTGAGTACCTGATCGACGAGGGCGACTACCGCATCGTTTCGGCTGCCGAGTACAGCGCGGGCGAGGGTTGGCTCATGCACGCCGACCTCTCGGAGAAGGGCTATGCCGATATCGTGCTCAAGACGAAGAGTAAGGGTGGACATTCTTCTAACCCCTACGGCGGCACGTCGCTCGAGGTGCTCAGCCGTGCCATCACCGCAATCTGCGATATCGAGTGGCCGACGCGCGTGACCGACTTGCTTGCCGCCCAACTCGTCGAGTTGGGGCTCTACACGGCCGATGAAATTGCCGCCAACGGGGGTGCCATCGTTCGCGATTGCCTTGCCAGCAAGAAGCTCTATCCGCTGGTGACGACCACCTGCGCGCCCACGCAAATCGAGGGTGGCAGCACCGGCGCCAACGTAATGCCGCAGGATATGTGGGCCAACATTAACTTCCGCATGCTCGAGGGCACGAGCGTGGCCGACGTTGTGGCGCGCTGCCGCGAGGCAATTGCCGCAACGGACCTTGCCGGTCGTGTCGAAGTGGAGCTGGGCCCCGGCAGCTCCGAACCCTCGCCGTCCCCGCGCATCGGTGGTCCTGGCCTCGAGGCGGTTCGCTCCATCGCCGCCCGCTATTTCCGTGATCCAAAGGGGACGGAGGAAAACGGATTATTCGAGCCGGTGGCAATTGTGCCCTCGACCGTGATCGGTGCGACCGACGCTGCCAACTACCAGCACATTTGCCCTGAATGCATTCGCTTCTCGGCCTTTGTGGTTGATGACGACGAGTGTGATCGCGGCGTCCACGGCACCAACGAGCGCATCACCCGCCGCGCCTACCTCCAAGGCATCCGCTTCCTCGTCGCTCTGCTTCAGACGCTCTAGAATGTGACAAAGCGACAGTCCCTTTGCTAGCCGTTGGGGACGTTCTTAAACGACTAGTCGTTAAGGAACGTCCCCAACGGCTACGTCCAATCATTCCGTGCGGGTTATATGCAGGTTTGCTTGCGCACGCTATCATATATGGGTTAGACCGCAACTATGTACCCCATACGCGAAGGGATGCGCATGTATCTGAAGATCGACATGTTCTAGCCGGGCTTACCCCCGCAGTGGCGCCGCGCGCCCCATCAACTCTGCCGATTTTCACCTTCACGCATATAAAGGAGTCCCGCCATGCGCGACAAGCTCGAAAAGATCATCAAGGCCTACGAGGAGCTCGAGAAGAAGCTCTCCGACCCGGCCGTCGCTTCCGATATCAAGGAGTTCACGCGTCTCAACAAGGAGTACGCGCACCAGTCCGACCTCATCGCCGCCTCGCGTGAGTACATCGGCGCACTCGATGACATCGAGGCCGCCAAGGAAATGCTCCACGATACCACCGATGCCGATGAGAAGGAGATGCTCCAGATGGACATCTCCGAGAACGAGGCAAAGCTCCCCCAGCTCGAGGAAGACATCAAGTACATGCTCATCCCGAGCGACCCCAACGACGACAAGAACACCATCGTCGAGATCCGTTCCGCCGCCGGTGGCGACGAGGCGGCCATCTTTGCCGGCGATCTGTACAAGATGTACCAGCGCTTCTGCGAGTCGCGCGGCTGGAAGACCACCGTACTCGACTCCAGCCCCAGCGAGGCCGGCGGCTTTAAGTCCATCGAGTTCAAGGTCGAGGGCGACCGCGTCTACTCCGTTATGAAGTTCGAGTCCGGCGTGCACCGTGTCCAGCGCGTCCCCAAGACCGAGTCCCAGGGCCGCATCCAGACCTCCACGGCAACCGTCGCCGTGCTTCCCGAGGCCGAGGAGATCGACGTTCAGATCAACCAGTCCGACCTGCGCATCGACACCTACTGCGCCTCCGGCCCTGGCGGTCAGTGCGTTAACACCACCTACTCCGCCGTGCGCATCACCCACCTGCCCACCAATACCGTGGTGCAGTCGCAGGAGCAGCGTTCCCAGATCCAGAACCGCGAGGTCTGCATGCAGATGCTGCGTGCCCGTCTGTACGAGATGGAACTCGAGAAGCAGCAGGCCGAGCTCGGCGCCGAGCGCCAGAGCCAGATCGGTCACGGCAACCGTTCCGAGAAGATCCGTACCTACAACCAGCCCCAGGACCGCGTGACCGATCATCGTATCGGCTTCAACTCCACCTACAACGGCGTCCTTCTGGGCGATCAGCTCGGCACCGTCATCGAGGCACTTGCCGCCGCCGAGCGAGCCGAGAAGCTGGCACAGGCTGTTTAAGTTACGGCGTTTTACCAAACGCCGTAACGGCTCGACGCTGCGCGACGTCCAGAGCGACAATTTGTCATTCGAAAGGCAAGGCATGACCAGGAGGTCTATGCCTTGCCTTTTTCATGCCAACTTGTTCGCTCTGGACGTCGCTCGCTGTCCGCTTTCTACCTGCGGCGTTCTCTTGGGTAGTCATTGGGGACGTTCTTAAATGACTAGTCAAAAGGGACATTCTTGCGGCACTTGGCAGTTGGGGACGCCCCTTTTGTGCCGGCAGATGGGGACGGTTCTTTGTGGCTGGCTGCGAAGACTGTCCCTGACAGCTAGTCGTTTAAGAACGTCCCCAATGACTAGGTCGGGCACATTGCTTTGTGAGTTTATTCAATCTTCTTTAATAGCAATTAAGTTGTTTACCTGCTTAAATTTACTTATCATTTTTAAAAATAATGCTCGAAAAATCGTTCAAGAAGTCGCGGGGCGATTTTTGATGCGTCGCGCGTCAAGCGATGTGGCAAGTATTTGGTTAGATATTGGTCAGTTTTGGGGCAACCTTGCCAAAAGCTTGACGGATGCAGATATGGACGTCGGCGAATGAACACTTTGAGCGAGCCCGGTGCAAAATTCTGGGCTGATTCTCGATAATCGCCTTCAATCGTCCCTTGCCAAGCGCTGGCCTCGCGTACAATCTGCTCCGACATTCGTGCGCCGCCCGGCGCTTAAGAGGGGAGGACCCCATGGCAAACGAGATCTGGACCATCAAGCGTTGTCTCGAGTGGACCAAGGAGTACCTGGCCGAGCGCGGCGAGGAACACCCCCGTCTTTCTGCCGAGTGGCTGCTGTGCGCGGCAACGGGCCTGGCGCGTATCGACTTGTATATGCGCATGGACGAGACGCTCGACGCGGCGCAGCTCGAGACCATGCACGCGGCGGTCGTCCGTCGCGCGAAGGGCGAGCCGCTGCAGTACATCACCGGTAGCACGCAGTTTCGCATGGTCGATGTTGCGTGCGCCCCCGGCGTGCTCATCCCGCGCCCCGAGACCGAGATGCTCGTCGAAGAAGTCCTCAACTACCTGGATACCGAGGTACTGAGCCCCGAGGCCGCCGCCCGCCAGCGCGTGGAGCTGCCTTGGAACGATGAGGTCGAGCAGGCTCGCAAAGCCGAGGCGGCGCTGGCCGACGAACGCGCGACCGCCGAGCGCCGTGCCGCCAACCTGACGGCCGCCGATGAGGCTGCGCTGGGTAGCGACGTGCTCGGTAGCCGCGCCTATGCCGAGGAGCTTGCCGATCGCGAGGCCGAGGAAGCCGCCGCGCAGGCGGCAGAAGTAGAGGCCATGGAAACCCCCGAGCCCGAGCTCGACGAATACGGCATCGCCATTGAGGGCAACGACCAACAGACGACTCTCGTGCAAGATGCCGCCGAGGCCAACGTACCTGCCCCAGCCGAGCCCCGCACTGCCCGCGTTCTCGAGGTCGGCTGCGGCACGGGCTGCATCTCGCTCTCGCTTGCCTGGGAGCGTCGCGGCCACGTCACCTGCACTGCTACCGATATCGAGCCGCGCGCCATCGACCTTGCTACCAAAAACCGCGATGCGCTTGGCCTCACGTCCGACGAGGTCGCCTTCAGCCTCACGAACCTGGTGAGCTCCATTCCCCGCGAAGAGTGGGGCACCTTTGACGTACTCGTCTCCAACCCGCCCTACATCCCCACCGATGTCATGCGCTCACTGCCGCGCGAGGTCAAGGACTTTGAGCCCGACCTGGCGCTCGAGGGCGGCGCCGACGGCCTCGATATCTTCCGCCGTCTGCTCAACGCGGCGCCCTACATGCTGCGCGCCGGCGGCCTGTTTGCCTGCGAGCTCTACGAGGGCGCGCTCGACGCTGCGGCCGAGCTCTGTCGTCAAGCGGGTCTGTCGGACGTGCGCATCGTCCACGACCTCACCGATCGCCCCCGCATCGTCCGAGCCATCGTCACCGAGCCCAAACAGCGCCAGTAATATTTATTAACTGGTTAGCAAAAATTATAAAGTAGTTTATAATTAGGACGGCTGAAAGAGGTCGGCCCATGCAACCTCCTACCTTTCGGGAAATCATTGCCCTACTCAAGCACGATGGATTCGTGAAGGTCGCGCAAGTCGGTAGTCATGCTAAGTATGTTTCTGGTGACCGTGCTGTCACCGTGAACGGCTCTGGTGGTGATCGACCAAAGAAGGGCACGTGGGCAAGTATTCGTCGCCAAGCTGGATGGTAGTTGGAGGCAAAATGAGGCAGCGATTTACCTATGACTGCGTTCTCATAAAAGAAGACGACGGTTACTGCGCCAGCTTCCCGCAGATTCCCGGCGCCTTTGCCGATGGCGATACGCGCGAAGAAGCGATTGCCCATGCCACCGAGGCGCTGATGGCGTTTTTGGCCGACGATCTCAACAACGGTTTGACTCCGGCAGGGTACGAACGCTCGGCCGAGGTCGTGGCCCTTTCAGTCGAAATCGACCACGAGGGCGCTCGGGAAGCGGCGTGCCGCACATTTAAAGACGCAGCACTGGACCTCAAAGTCTCCGCTCCGCGGATTACCGCGCTGGTCAAAGCCGGAAAGCTCGATGTTGAACTCGTCGACGGTCGTCGGATGATAACGATAGACAGCATCGAACGTTACGCCGCCCAAGAACGTCACGCCGGAAGACCAAAGAAGTTCGTAGCTGTCCAATAACCCCCTCACTTTCACCGACTACTAGAGCCGCTCACCAAACCAACATGCGCTCTGGGCAAATAGGTTGAACGTTTCGTGCGAGAATGCCCCACAGTAAACAAACTTGCACCAGAGCGTAAGGGGCTGGCATACACATGCAGACGGTCTATCGGGTATACGAGGGAGCGCGCGAGCCGCATCGGCTTGCAGTCGAGCGCACGGCCGAGCTACTCGGTCGCGGTGGCCTGGCGCTTATTCCAACCGAGACGGTCTACGGTGTCGCCGTGGCGGTCAACGCCTTCTCGGATGCCGTTCCACAAGATACAAGTGAACCTCTGCCGTGGCCGCGCGATCCGCAGGCCACCGTCAACGGCGCCGCGGCCCCCGCCCTCGGTACCGGATATCGTCGCATCTTTACCCTCAAGCAGCGCGAGCTCACCCAAACGGTTGCCTGGCTGGTCGATGATGCCGAGGCCCTCGACCGCTATGGCGTGGATATCCCTAACGAGGCCCGCGTGCTCGCCCGACGATGCTGGCCGGGCGCCCTGACTATCGTGGTCAAGGCGGCCCCCTGCGTGCCGACCTTTATGCGCGCCGCCGACGACACGGTGGCACTTCGCGCTTCGGCCTCGCCCGTGGTTCAGGCGCTCATCCGCGCCTGCGGCAGCCCTCTTGCCTGCACCAGCGCCAACACGCACGGCGCGCCCGCGCCGGCAAGTTTTGTCACGGTGGAGGAGCGCATCCTGGAGGGGGTCGATGTGGCTGTCGATGCAGGTGAGACCCCGTGTCGCGACGCCTCAACCATCGTGTCGTTTCAGCGCGGCGAGCTCCAGATCCTGCGCCAAGGCGCGCTCCCCGCATCAGAGATCGAGCGGGTCCTGTCCGACCCGATGCAATAGAAAGGTGTAAGCGATGTCGTTGAATCTAGGTAGCCTGGGTATGGAAGACGCCCCGTTTAGCTTTGGCGGTTCCTACATCATGGCGCTCGACTGCGGCACTACCTCGGTACTCGCGACCATCGTCGACGAGTACGGCTGCATCGTCGCCCAGGCGCGCCGTAGCGTCAAAACCAGCTTCCCGCGCCCCGGCTGGGTGGAGCAGGATCCCACGGAGGTGCTTGCCAGCCAGATCGGCGTGATGATGGAGGTCCAGTTTAAGAGCGGCATCCATTCTGACCGCATTGCCGCCATCGGTATCTCCAACCAGCGCGAGACCACGGTGGTGTGGGACCGCATAAGCGGCCAACCCATCTATAACGCCATCGTGTGGCAATGCCGTCGCACCGCACCTCTGATCGACGAGCTGGTCGAGCAGGGCGCAGAAGAACTGGTGCGCTCCCGCACGGGACTCACACTCGATCCGTATTTTTCGGCTTCCAAGGTGCAGTGGATCCTCGACAACGTTGACGGTGCGCGTGAGAGCGCGGTGGCGGGCGACCTCATGTTCGGCACCATCGACACCTGGCTCATCTACAACCTCACCGGCGGTCAGGTCTTTGCCACCGACTACACCAATGCCAGCCGCACCGCGCTCTTTAATATCCATACGCTCGATTGGGACGACGATCTGCTGGCGCTCTTTGACGTTCCACGTTCCATGATGCCCGAGGTTCGTTGGAGCTCGGGCGACTACGGCCGCGTCGCGAGCGACATCATGACCAACATGCCACCCATCATGGGCGTGGCGGGCGACCAGCAGGCGTCGCTGTTCGGCCACTGCTGCTTCCATCCCGGCCAGACCAAAAACACCTATGGCACGGGTTGCTTTATGCTCATGAACACCGGCGACGAGATCGTCGAATCCAAGAACGGTCTGGTCTCCACGATCGGTATCGCCGCGGACGGCAAGATCAGCTATGCGCTCGAGGGCTCTATCTTTGCCGCCGGCTCAACCATGAATTGGCTGCGCAACAACATGGGCATCATCTCGAGCGTGAGCGAGTCCGCGCAACTCGCCACTTCGATCAGCGACAACGAGGGCTGCTACTTCGTCCCCGCCTTCGCAGGCCTGGGCGCTCCCTGGTGGGACCCGCATGCTCGCGGTATCGTGTGCGGCCTGACCGGCGCCTCGAGTCGCGCGACCATTGTGCGTGCGGCCTGCGAGTCCATGGCCTACCAGAGTTATGACGTGCTACGCGCCATGGAACAGGACGTGGGACTTTCGATTGAGCGCCTGTCCGTCGATGGCGGTGCCTCGCGCAACGAGTTCATCATGCAATTTCAGGCCGATCTGCTGGATATCCCCGTGCTGCAGTGCGAGACGGTGGAGACCACGGCGATTGGCGCCGCGTACTTGGCGGGCCTTGCCGTCGGCTATTGGGAGGACCTGGAGGAGCTGGAGCAAAACGCTCAGATCGTTAAGACCTTCCTTCCCCATATGTCCGCCGAGCGCCGCGAGCAAAACCTGGCGGGCTGGCATGATGCCGTCAAACGCTCGCTCGGCTCCGTACAGTAGGGCTGCGACGAGCTGCTCGATACAACAAACCGTTAAACTTATGCACGGCGCGCGGCAACAACATCGCCATGCGCCTTGTCAGCAAGGCCATCTTCCGGCCGCAACGAAAGGGGCAATCAACCCATGACCGTCACCTACGATACGTCCCGTGTGACCCTTGTCGATCACCCGCTCGTCCAGCACAAGCTGTCGATCCTGCGCGACAAGAGCACCGGCACCAACCAGTTCCGCCAGCTCGTGCGCGAGCTCGCACTTTTTGACGGCTACGAGGCCATGCGCGACCTGCCCATGGAAGACGTCGAGGTCG
>CATVZP010000015.1 GCA_958348565.1 uncultured Collinsella sp.
CGATTTTGGACCCGCCGCGGTTTACGTTTTTGCCGGCTATCTACCAGGATGCCACGCATCGCAAGTGGGCTGTACATCAGCGCGGCGGCGAGCCGAAGATTTTTGACTATGCGGACGTGCTGCAGTGCGAAGTAGCCGAGGCGGGCGATCCGGAGGCCGAAGAAGCGGTCTCTAAACAGGAATTTGCCCGGCGTATCCTGGCAAATCCTGCCAAGGCAGCAAAAATAAATGCTGCCAAGCGTAATATGTGTCTTGGTATGGGCGTTGTTGTGGCGGTTCAGACGGGAAAAGACGAGGTTTCCAAATTAGAGATTCCCGTTATGACCGACGAGGTCAAACGCGATTCAAGTCTATATAAGTCGTATCGGAATGTCGCCGAGAAGATCAAGGCCGAATTTGATGCCATGGGAGGGCTGACCTAATTTTGGCGGCATACGTGTCTGAATGAGGAGTCTGTGCAATGGCAGGCGAATCTTATGCAATTCCCCCCAAAGATCGTGCTGTTGAGGGAATTCTTTGGTATATCCAGCACCATCAGCTTGCCGGCGGCGATCGCCTGCCGGCCGAGCGCGTGCTGTGCGAAGAGATTGGCGTTTCGCGTACGGCGTTGCGTGCCGGTATCACGCGGCTTATCTCGTGTGGAACGCTCGAGAGCCGTCGCGGATCGGGCACGTATGTGTGTCCTCTCAAGCCGCTGAATATCTTCCAGGAAACGTATAACTTTTCCGATGCTGTGCGGACTGCCGGCCTGCACCCCTCTTCTCGTCTGGTTTCCACCGGGACCATCGAGGCGGATGAGGCGCTTGCCGACAAGCTTGGGGTGGCTGTAGGCGCTCCCTTGCTCCGCATGCAGCGCGTTCGACTTATTGAGGGCGAGCCGACGTCAATCGAGACGGCTCACGTTAACCTGTCCCTGTGCCCATCGCTTATCGAGCACGATTTTGAGTGCGAGAGCCTTTACGATGTCTTGCTCAAAGAAGGTGGCGTGCGTGTTGAGCATGGACGTGAGCATATCTCCATCTCGCGTTTGAACGCCGAAGAGGCCGAGCTGCTCCAGCAAGAAGAGGGAACGCCGGTGTTCTATGAGAGCTCGATCGAATTTGATAAGGACATGCGTTTTGTGGAGCATTGCAAATCGGTGATTTTGCCCACAAAGTTCCGCTTTGCCGATAACGGCGAAGAGAACGGCATGAGGAGCGTGGCAGGTGAACAATGGCTGAAACAGTAGATGCCACCCCGGTTTATATGCGCATTCGACGCCGCATCGAGGAACGTATCGAGCGCAGTATATATCCCACGGGTTCCATGATTCCGTCCGAAAAAGACCTTGCCGAGGAATTTGGTACGACACGCTTGACCATCCGAAGCGCTGTCGATGAGCTGGTTCGGCGCGGGCAGATTCGCCGTGTTCGGGGAAAAGGTGCCTTTGTGGCGCAGAAAGTACCTGCTTTTTTTGAACGCACGGTCGGTTTCCGTGAATCGGTCCGTGCTTCGGGCGGCGAGCCGTCCGTCCGTATTCTCGCGCGTTCCAAGCGTTATGCGGGGCCATATTACGCCGACCTGTTTGGCATCGCCGAGGACGACCTGCTCTATTCCGTTCGACGCCTGAACTGCATAAACGGTAGCCCCGTATCGATTGAGACGGCGCTGATTCCCTGCCTGCTGTTCCCAACCATCGAAGATATTGACGTGTCGGTCTTCAGTTTGTACGAGACCTATGAGATGCTGGGCCGAAAGCCAGTCATGGCACAGGAAAAGCTCGATATCGAAGCGCTGGGCGCACGAGATGCCGGCCTCCTTGGACTGGAACAGGGCGATCTTGTTTTGCTTTTGGAATGCGTGAGCTATGACGCGAGCGGTCAGGCTATCGAGTATGTAAAGTCCTTCAATCGTGGCGATACGGGCGGCTACACCTATACGTACTAGCTGGTATTTTGTGAATAACGGCTGGGAAACTAACCAGTTTTGATCGTTGGGTCAGCTGTATATACAACCTTACAGGGCTCAAAATCGACCGTTTGCCGATGGGGATAAATTAATCGACAAAGAGGTATCAAAAAGCCGTAACCTGTAACTGTGATTGGTATCAAATACTAATGATTTGTTACGAGGTGAGACGATGAAGATGCTCGATTACGTTCAGCTTGCCCATGTGCGTATGGGGGAGAACCTCGAGCGTTCGTCTGAGCTGGTAGCGCAGCTCGTTGATATTTTCCAGTCCGGTTCTTTTGACGCGCTGCGCATCGTTGCTTCGGGTTCGTCGCGCCATGCCGCCGATTGCGCCCGCGATTACCTGCAAGATGCCCTGCAAATGCAGGTGTCCGTTGTGACGCCCGAGGCCTTCGTTGATTTTGAACACACCTATCCGCAGCATGCGCTCAACATTGCCGTTTCGCAGAGTGGCTATTCGACCAATACGATTGCGGCGCTCGATTACATGCGCGCACACGATATGGCTGCAGTTGCGCTCACGGCAAACGTCGAGGCACCCATCAAGGAACACGCTGACATCGTTCTTGACTACGGTGTGGGCGTCGAGTCGGTGGACTTTGTGACTCTGGGCGTCGAGGTGCTCGTTGAGTACCTGGTGCTCTTTGGTATTTACGGCGGTCAGGCGCGCGGAACGATTGACGCCAAGGGCGTTGCCCAGCGTCTTGACGACCTGCGCGAGGCCATCCAGGCCAATGCCGTGATGTGCAAGACCGCCGAGGCATATGTCCAAGACCACATGCTCGAGCTTTCTGAGCACACGCCCGCCATGGTCGTCGGCAACGGCCCCAACTATGGCGTTGCCGAAGAGGCGGCCCTCAAGCTGAGCGAGACCATCAAGATTCCTGCCATGCATCACGAAGGCGAGGAGTTCGTCCACGGTCCCGAGATGCAGATCGTTCCGGGCTATCTGGTGTTTATCGTCGACGATCCGCAGGGGTCGGAGCGTCTTGCGATTATCGCTGATGCGCTATCGAACGTTACGACAAAAACGGTGCTGCTCACGGCCCATCCCAAGGGTAGGGCTCACGAGGTTGCGGTGCCTCAGGTGGCTCCGCTGCTCAGCGCAATTCCCAATCTTGTGTTCTTCCAGACGATTGCGGCCATGATAGCCGAGCGTCTGAAGTCATGGGACGTGCACCCGTATCTCGATGCCGTCTCCAAGCAAATGGAGGTCAAGGCAGAGGGCTACGAAGAGTCAGTCAATGCGCTTAAGGCCAAAGCGGCCGAGTGTTACGGAATGTAAGCGGGTTTTGATGCCCGTTGGCATGGGGGATGTGGAAACAACCCCAGAAAGGAGAGACAAATGAAGGAAACCGAGAAGATCGAGATCATGCATTTCGACCAGGAGGGCTATCTCGAGGACGGCAAGGCGCTCTACGAGACCGGCAAGAAGATGACCGCGCTCGCCGACAAGGTCGCCGACGAGGGCTACGACGCCGTGTTCCTGATGGGCGTCGGCGGCACCTGGGACGAGCTCATGCAGCTCGAGTACCTCATGAACAAGTTCGGCGACCGCGACCTCGAGGTCTACCTGATCCACGCCGCCGAGTGGAACGCCATGGGCCACAAGCGCATGACCGAGAAGTCCGTCGTGCTCACCGCCTCCGAGTCCGGCACCACCCCCGAGGTCCTCGAGGCCGTCAAGAAGATGAAGGAAAAGGGCATTCGCGTCTACGCCATGACCAAGCCCGAGGGCCCCATCGGCCAGGCTGTCGGCGCCGAGAACTGCGTCGCCATGGCTTCTGACCATGGTTCGGGCGGCTGTGAGAAGGGCTACTACCTCGCCGACTGCTTCGGCCTGCGCCTGCTCAACCGCCGCGGCTGCTTCCCCAAGTTCGACCTGTTCATCGAGCAGACCAAGGACGTCTGGAAGGACATGCTCGACATCCGCAAGCGCTTCGAGCCGCGCGCCGAGGAGCTCGCCAAGAAGTACGCCCTGGCCCCCTACACCATGTTCATCGGCTCCGGCGCCCTGTGGGGCGAGACGATCCTGTTCTCGATGTGCATCCTGGAGGAGATGCAGTGGAAGCGCACCCGCTACATCACCTCGGCCGACTTCTTCCACGGCACCCTCGAGCTCGTGGAGCCCGGCGTCCCCGTGTTCCTGTTCATGGGCGAGGACGAGAACCGCAAGCTCGACGAGCGCGTCCGCGCGTTCCTGACCCGCGGCGTGACCGGCGACACCGACATCAACATCATCGACACCGCCGAGTTCGCGATCCCCGGCCTTGACGACGAGTTCCGCGTCATCGTCTCCCCGTGGATTCTGACGGTGCTCGTGACCGACCGCCTGGCTCGCTACTACGAGACGGTCACCAAGCACAACCTCAAGTATCGTCGCTACTATCACCAGTTCGACTACTAAAGAAAACGGGTGCGGGAACGTGCCGGGCTATTGAGAGGAACACAGAATGAGACAGTACATCATCGCCAGCCATGCGCACTTCGCTACCGGCATCAAGGAGAGCGTCGAGCTGCTCTCGGGCGCTCGCGACAACGTCCACGATCTTTCGATGTTCGTCGATGGCCGCATGGACGTGGCCGAGGAGGCCCAAAAACTGCTGGCAGGCATGTCTGCCGACGATGATGTCGTTGTCTGCACCGACCTCTTTGGCGGCAGCGTCAACAACGAGTTCACCAAGATCGTCCAGACGCGTCCCCGCACGTACCTCGTTACCAACATGAACCTTCCTCTCCTCATCCAGTTGCTGTTCTCTGACGAGTCGGCGCCGGTTGAGGAGACGATTCGCGCCATCGTCGCTGCGGACGATACGCGCGTGAAGTTTGTCAACGATCTTTTGGTCGATGACGACGAGGAAGAAGAGTTCTAATCCGCAGCACCTACTGACACGCCGTAAGACGGCACAAGACCTTTGGGGGGTCACATTATGATTCAGCTACTTCGCGTTGACCATCGCCTGCTTCATGGCCAGGTCGCAGTTTCCTGGGTTCAGGGCCTCGGCTCCAACTGCATCTTCTGCGTGGGCGATAAGGTCGCTAACGACCCGGTGTGGAAGACGACGCTCAAGATGGGCAAGCCTGCCGGCTGCAAGCTCGTCATCAAAGATATGGAGCATGCAATCGAAGCTATCAACTCGGGCGTGACCGACAAGTACAAGATGATCATCTGTGTCGCCACTATTGCTGAGGCAAAGCAGCTTGTTGAGGGCTGCCCGCAGATCAAGTCGGTCAACCTGGGCAACACCAAGCCCAAGGACGAGAAGCGTCCCGATGCGCGTCAGGTCTCTCATCAGATCTTCCTGACCGCGGCCGAGGAAGCCGATGTGCGCGAGATGCTGGATCGTGGCGTTGAGGTCGAGATTCGACCCCTGGCCGATGACCCCAAGGTTGACTGCGCCAGCGTGCTCTAGGCGTTCAATTTCGAAGAGTCTGAGCTCTTCGTAGTTTCCTATTAGGAAAGGGGGATATATGCTTACCCAAGCAATCCTCATCGGACTTATCGCCGCATTTGGTAAGTTCGACTGCCAGCTCGGTACGCTCTATGCGTTCCGCCCCATCGTCCTGTGCCCGCTCGTGGGCCTGGTGCTGGGGGACCTGCAGTCCGGCCTCGCGATCGGCGCCAGCCTGGAGCTGCTGTTCATGGGCTCGATCTCCATCGGCGCCTACGTGCCGCCTGATGAGACGATCGGCGGCGTGCTCGCCTGCGCCTTCGCTATCCAGATGGGCCAGAGCACCGAGGCAGCCATCGCGCTTGCCATGCCCATCGCCACGCTGTGCCTTGCCATCAAGAACATCCTCAACGCCGCCCTGCCGATCCTGGTTGACCGCGCTGATGTCTTCTCCGGCCAGGGCAACCTTAAGGGTGTCTATGCGATGCACTTCCTGATCGGTTTGACCGGTATCATCATGGCGTTCCTGCTGTGCTCGCTGTCGTTCTATCTGGGTGCTGACGCCATCCAGGGCCTGCTCGACTTCATCCCGCCCTTTGTCCTTGCTGGCTTTGGCGTTGCCGCCAACATCCTGCCGGCCATGGGCTTCGCCATGCTCGGCCGCCTGGTGCTCACCAAGCAGCTCGTGCCCTTCTACTTCCTGGGCTTCCTGCTGTGCTCCTACGCCAACGTGCCCGTCCTGGGCGTCGCCCTGATCGCCATCATCATCGGCATCGACAAGTTCGACCTGCTCGGCCTGGGCGGAGCCCAGCCCCAGCTCTCCGCGGAAGGGGATGAGGACGATGACTTCTAGTCCCGAGAACAAGATCACGCGCTCCGACCTCATCAAGAGCGCCGTCAACGTCGGCGCCCTGGGCATGGAGTTCTCCTGGACCTACTACAAGCAGATGAACATCGCCTTCTGCCTGATGGTCGCCAACATGCTCAAGAAGATCTACGCCGGCCGCCCCGACGACTACGCCGCGGCCCTGCACCGCCACTGCGCGTTCTTCAACATCACCGTCCAGTTCGCCCCGTTCGTCGGCGGCATCGCGATGGCCATGGAGGAGAAGGTCGCCCGCGGCGAGATCGAGCCCGAGAGCGTCAACGACGTCAAGGCCGCCCTCATGGGCCCGCTGTCCGGCATCGGCGACTCCATCTTCCTGTCGACGCTGCGCGTGGTCGCCGCCGCGGTGGGCATCAGCCTGTGCCAGGCCGGCAACCCCTTCGGCCCCATCGCCTTCCTGCTCATCTACAACGTCCCCGGCTTCGCGCTGCGCGTCTGGGGCGCCGTCAAGGGCTACGAGCTGGGCGTGGGCTTCCTGGACGAGGCCCAGAGGACCGGCCTCATGCAGAAGATCATGACCTGCGTGGGCATCGTGGGCGTCATGGTCGTGGGCGCCATGTGCAAGGACATGTTCTGGGCCAGCATCCCGGTGGCCATCGGCTCGGGCGACGACGCCCAGACCCTCCAGGACATCCTGGACGGCATCATGCCCGGCATGCTCGGCATGATCGCCTTCTGGCTGTACTACTGGCTGCTGTCCAAGAAGATCAACCCCATGGTGCTGATCGTGGCCACCATGGTCGTGGGCATCATCGGCGCGTTCTTCGGCGTGCTGGCGTAAGGGCCCGGCCTATTATCTGCCCCCAAGGGAAACGGCGACCCGTTGTGGTCGCCGTTTTTTATTACCGAAAGCTAGCTGGAGGTGCTTCGTGATTCGATCTGACAATCCACCCGATAATGGCGTGAGCGGGGCGATGTATCTATTTGGCACGGCGCTCTTGTGGAGTTTTATCGGCATCCTCGTTCGCGCCAATTCGCAGTCAGCTCTTTTGATCGGTGCGGTTACGGCAATATTTATGGCGCTCTTTATCCTGCTCGTCGGTAGGCCCGTCCTCCGCGTCAGCCGTCTTATTGTCCTTGTGGCCGTCTGCAACTTCGTGACGGGCACCACGTTTAACTTTGCCAACCAGCTCACGACGGTCGGCAACGCGATCGTCCTGCAGTACACCTCGATGATTTTCGTTATCGTGTATCAATCGCTCGCAACCCGCACGTTGCCCTCGCCTGCGAAGATTGCCTCCGTGGTGGTTGCTTTTACGGGTATGGGACTTTTCTTTTTAGGCGATTTAAGTGCCGAGGGCATGCTCGGCAACCTGCTTGCCGTCATTTCGGGCGCCACCTTTGGGCTGTGTTTCTTTTTGAACTCTCGCCCCGATGCGTCGCCCATGGTGTCCTCGCTCATCTCCTGCGGTATCTCGATGCTGCCGATCGTCTATTTTGCTGGCGCCCTAGACTCCGTGAGACCATTTGAGTGGGGGCTCATGCTGGTGCATGGCCTTTTTTGCAGTGGCCTTGCGAGCGTGCTGTATGCCAAGGGGATCGCGCGGACCAACGCGTTTGCGGCCAACTTGGTTTGCATGAGTGAGGTCGTGCTCGCTCCCTGCTGGTCGGCGCTCTTCTTTGGCGAGGTCTTTCGCTGGAACGAGTTTTTGGGCGCGGCGATTATCGTTTTGGTGATTGTGGCCAACTTGGCATCCGATGCCTTTGGCGATGGCTTTCTGGTGACGCTTGTCCGCCATCGAAACAAAGAGCGCGCCTGATGGGATACGTCTGCCGTTTACGGTAAAAAACACCCCGCTGAGCGAGTGGTATTAAATAGTAAGAACCTGCATATCTATAATTGGTATCAAATCATTTGTGCCTGGCATAGGTGTTAACAGCACACCAGGTACGCTTCGAGCCGTGTAATCGAACTCCCGGAATTGATATCAACAACGCGCGCGACGGGAGTGACGACGGTTCGAGATTCCTTATTGGGAGGAATTATGCTTGTCCAAGCAATCCTCATCGGACTTATCGCCGCATTTGGTAAGTTCGACTGCCAGCTCGGTACGCTCTATGCGTTCCGCCCCATCGTCCTGTGCCCGCTCGTGGGCCTGGTGCTGGGGGACCTGCAGTCCGGCCTCGCGATCGGCGCCAGCCTGGAGCTGCTGTTCATGGGCTCGATCTCCATCGGCGCCTACGTGCCGCCTGATGAGACGATCGGCGGCGTGCTCGCCTGCGCCTTCGCTATCCAGATGGGCCAGAGCACCGAGGCAGCCATCGCGCTTGCCATGCCCATCGCCACGCTGTGCCTTGCCATCAAGAACATCCTCAACGCCGCCCTGCCGATCCTGGTTGACCGCGCTGATGTCTTCTCCGGCCAGGGCAACCTTAAGGGTGTCTATGCGATGCACTTCCTGATCGGTTTGACCGGTATCATCATGGCGTTCCTGCTGTGCTCGCTGTCGTTCTATCTGGGTGCTGACGCCATCCAGGGCCTGCTCGACTTCATCCCGCCCTTTGTCCTTGCTGGCTTTGGCGTTGCCGCCAACATCCTGCCGGCCATGGGCTTCGCCATGCTCGGCCGCCTGGTGCTCACCAAGCAGCTCGTGCCCTTCTACTTCCTGGGCTTCCTGCTGTGCTCCTACGCCAACGTGCCCGTCCTGGGCGTCGCCCTGATCGCCATCATCATCGGCATCGACAAGTTCGACCTGCTCGGCCTGGGCGGAGCCCAGCCCCAGCTCTCCGCGGAAGGGGATGAGGACGATGACTTCTAGTCCCGAGAACAAGATCACGCGCTCCGACCTCATCAAGAGCGCCGTCAACGTCGGCGCCCTGGGCATGGAGTTCTCCTGGACCTACTACAAGCAGATGAACATCGCCTTCTGCCTGATGGTCGCCAACATGCTCAAGAAGATCTACGCCGGCCGCCCCGACGACTACGCCGCGGCCCTGCACCGCCACTGCGCGTTCTTCAACATCACCGTCCAGTTCGCCCCGTTCGTCGGCGGCATCGCGATGGCCATGGAGGAGAAGGTCGCCCGCGGCGAGATCGAGCCCGAGAGCGTCAACGACGTCAAGGCCGCCCTCATGGGCCCGCTGTCCGGCATCGGCGACTCCATCTTCCTGTCGACGCTGCGCGTGGTCGCCGCCGCGGTGGGCATCAGCCTGTGCCAGGCCGGCAACCCCTTCGGCCCCATCGCCTTCCTGCTCATCTACAACGTCCCCGGCTTCGCGCTGCGCGTCTGGGGCGCCGTCAAGGGCTACGAGCTGGGCGTGGGCTTCCTGGACGAGGCCCAGAGGACCGGCCTCATGCAGAAGATCATGACCTGCGTGGGCATCGTGGGCGTCATGGTCGTGGGCGCCATGTGCAAGGACATGTTCTGGGCCAGCATCCCGGTGGCCATCGGCTCGGGCGACGACGCCCAGACCCTCCAGGACATCCTGGACGGCATCATGCCCGGCATGCTCGGCATGATCGCCTTCTGGCTGTACTACTGGCTGCTGTCCAAGAAGATCAACCCCATGGTGCTGATCGTGGCCACCATGGTCGTGGGCATCATCGGCGCGTTCTTCGGCGTGCTGGCGTAAGGGCCCGGCTGCATAGATTTTCGTTGCAACCTGGAAAGGGGATGGAGCGGGCCTATGCCCTCCATCCCCTTTTTGTATAGAAGGAGTTCGTATGTTCGCGAAGGATCGCGAAGCAATGCGTCTGACGCCGGCAGAGGTCAAGCTGATTCTTATTGAATCCCTGCAGTGGTGCGCCAACAACGCGGTCTACTTTTTGGGGCTTATCGGTGCGGCCACGTATGATCTGGCCGGCACGGCCTTTTTGGTTGCCGCCATTACGCTCGTGCGCAATCTTATGACGTCGGCGGGCAATATGGTGTCGGGTTCGGTCATCGATCGCTTTGGACCGCGCCGGACGTCGTTTGTGACGTGCGTGATTACGGCAGTGCTATCGCTTGGCGTGGGGTTAGCGCCGTTGTCTGTCCCCGGGCTTGTGTTTGCCGCGTGCGTCTTGGGACTTGCGGGCGGCTTTATCAACACCTGCACGCATGCGTTTCCGGGATACCTGGAGTCGACCACCGAGGGCCGTACCCGCGTGAACGGTCTCATGGTGTTCTACAGCAATATCGCCTATACCGCTGGCCCGTTGCTCGGTGGTGCCATCGTGAGCTGTTTTGCCACGCAATCGGTCTATCTGCTCATGGCGGGCATGATGGGTGTGGCGGCCGTGCTCTCCCTGGGCTGTCATGAGTGTGTTGCTCCCGCAAAAGGGGAGAAGCCGAAGGGCGGTATTCTGGGCGGTATGGCCGAGGGTGCGCGACTTACGTTTCGCGACCATGATCTGCGCCTCATCTTTATCTCGGGCTTTTTGGGTTTCTTTGCGTTTGGCGCGTTCGATTCGCTGGAGTCGTTGTTCTACCGCGATGTGCTCAACGTGGATATCGTCTGGCTGGGCTGGCTGTCCTCGGTCGTGGGCCTCACTTCCTCGGTGGGCGCGTTCATCCTGACCAAGCTTTCTGCTCGCCATGTCAACCTGCGATTGTTGCTCGGCGCGCTCATGGCCGTGGGCATTGGGTCCATGGTGTACGTGGGCACCGATATGCTGGGGGTCGCGATTATCGGTCAGGCGATTAACGGTCTGGCCTGGGGATTCCTGGAACCGCTGCAGATGATCTTGATTCAGGAGCGCGCCGACATCAAATACCTGGGGCGCATTACCGGCTTTGTGCGTTTTGGCCTGATGAGCGCCGGCGTGCTGCCGCTGCTGGCGGCTCCGTTTTTGGCGGAGGCTTTGGGTGTCCAGGCGGTGCTATTTGGGGCATCGACCATTATTGCGCTGGTAGGAACGCTGTTCTTTGTCACACAAGGGAGACGCCGGGAGCGTTAGCTATACATCAAATTCTAATTTAATACCACTCACCAGAGAATTTCGACCGTTCACCGAGGATCGGAGCAGATTGAAAAGTGGTATTAAAAACACGTTGGGTGTATGTCTATAATTGGTATCGAAAAGAAACGCGATGTATAGATTCGCGTGCAGGACAGAAAGGAAAAGCCATGAAGGAAACCGAGAAGATCGAGATCATGCACTTTAGCCAGGAGGGCTACGTCGAGGACGGCAAGAACGTCTACGAGACCGGCAAGAAGATGACCGCGCTCGCCGACAAGGTCGCCGACGAGGGCTACGACGCCGTGTTCCTGATGGGCGTCGGCGGCACCTGGGACGAGCTCATGCAGCTCGAGTACCTCATGAACAAGTTCGGCGACCGCGACCTCGAGGTCTACCTGATCCACGCCGCCGAGTGGAACGCCATGGGCCACAAGCGCATGACCGAGAAGTCCGTCGTGCTCACCGCCTCCGAGTCCGGCACCACCCCCGAGGTCCTCGAGGCCGTCAAGAAGATGAAGGAAAAGGGCATTCGCGTCTACGCCATGACCAAGCCCGAGGGCCCCATCGGCCAGGCTGTCGGCGCCGAGAACTGCGTCGCCATGGCTTCTGACCATGGTTCGGGCGGCTGTGAGAAGGGCTACTACCTCGCCGACTGCTTCGGCCTGCGCCTGCTCAACCGCCGCGGCTGCTTCCCCAAGTTCGACCTGTTCATCGAGCAGACCAAGGACGTCTGGAAGGACATGCTCGACATCCGCAAGCGCTTCGAGCCGCGCGCCGAGGAGCTCGCCAAGAAGTACGCCCTGGCCCCCTACACCATGTTCATCGGCTCCGGCGCCCTGTGGGGCGAGACGATCCTGTTCTCGATGTGCATCCTGGAGGAGATGCAGTGGAAGCGCACCCGCTACATCACCTCGGCCGACTTCTTCCACGGCACCCTCGAGCTCGTGGAGCCCGGCGTCCCCGTGTTCCTGTTCATGGGCGAGGACGAGAACCGCAAGCTCGACGAGCGCGTCCGCGCGTTCCTGACCCGCGGCGTGACCGGCGACACCGACATCAACATCATCGACACCGCCGAGTTCGCGATCCCCGGCCTTGACGACGAGTTCCGCGTCATCGTGTCTCCGTGGATCCTCTCCTCGCTGATCACCGATCGCCTTGCCGCTTACTACGAGACGGTCACCAAGCACAACCTCAACTACCGTCGTTACTATCACCAGTTCGACTACTAATAGTTGACCACTCATTTAAGAAGCACCCTGCCCGGGCGCATGCGTCCGGGCATTTTTATGCCGAAATTCGCTAGGAAGGGGAATCGAATGAGGCAGTTTATCGTGGCGTCCCATGCTCATTTTGCGTCTGGAATCGTCGAGAGCATCGGCCTGCTTTCCGGCGAGCGCGAAAACGTCCATGCGCTCTCTATGTATGTCGACGGAAACGAGGACCTGACCAAGGAGGCCGCAGCGATTCTGGACGGCTTTGCCGCGGACGATGAGGTCGTCGTTTGCACCGACCTCTTTGGTGGCAGTGTCAACAACGAGCTCACCAAGATCGTCCAGACGCGTCCCAACACGCATCTGGTGACCAATATGAACCTGCCGCTCCTTATTCAGCTGCTGTTCGTGCCCGAATCCACCCCGATCGATGAGGCCATTCGCCAGATCGTCGAGGCGGACGACACCAAGGTCAAGTACGTCAACGACCTGCTGGGGCAGGCCGAACTCGATGAGTTTTAACCACTAGGGAGCACATCATGATTCAGATGATTCGCGTGGACTATCGACTGCTTCACGGCCAGGTTGCCGTTAGCTGGACCTCGGCTCTGGGTGCCGATTGCATCCTGTTGGTGAGCGACACGGTCCTCAATGACAAGCTTCGTCTGCAGGCCCTGTCCCTTGCAAAGCCGGAGGGCTGCAAGGTCGTTGTCAAAAACACCGAGGATGCCGTCAAGGCGCTCCAGAGCGGAGTGACCGACAAGTACAAGCTCTTCGTGGTTTGCGAGACGATCCAGCAGGCCGGTGCCGTCGCCAAGGCGATGGGAGTCAAGAAGATCAACCTCGGCAACGTTGCCTTTAGCGAGAATGCCCGCCAGGTCTCGACGAGCGTGTTCCTTACGCCCGAAAACGAGGCATACGTCAAAGAGCTGCTCGGCGAGGGCTATGAACTGTTCATTCAGATGATTCCGGCAGATGCGAAGACTGACGCCGCGAAGGTTATCGGTTAGGGGCTGTCATGGTTATCAAGACAATCCTGATTTTCCTGATCGCCCTTTTGGGCTATTCCGAGTGGCTGACGGGTACGAGCTACCTCCAGCGCCCGATCGTGCTCGGACCTCTGGTTGGCCTTGTCATGGGCGACATGGTGACCGGCACGATCATGGGCGCCACGATGGAGCTTGCCATGGTCGGCGCCATCTCGGTCGGTGCGTATAACCCACCCGATACGATTTCCGGCACTATCCTGGGCGTATCTCTTGCCATGCAGGCCGGCGCGGACGCTTCGGCGGCCCTGACCCTGGGCATTCCCATCGCAACGATCGTCCTGGCGCTCGATACCGCCTTGGGCCAGCCGGTGATGCTGCTGCTGGTGCACCGTATCGACAAAAACGTCGAGGACGGAGACACCAAGGCCATCACGCGCAACATGCTCATCGCCGGCTACGCGCAGAGCTGGTGCGGCCTGCTGATTATTCCCCTGGCATTCTTCTTTGGCGCCGATGCTGTTGCCAGCCTGCTCAACATCATCCCCGATTTCGTTCAGACCGGTATGGATGTCGCCGCCGCCTTCTTGCCCGCACTCGGCTTTGCGATGCTGGCTCAGATGATTATGAACAAGACGGTGGCGCCGTTCTTCTTCGCTGGCTTCTTCCTCGTCGCCTACTTTGGCATTAGCACGACGGGCGTGGCGATCTTTGCCGCGATCATCGTCGTCGCGATGACGGTTTTGGGTGACAAGAAAAAGGCGGAGCAGCCCGCAGTGGCAACCGATGATCCTGCGATTGGGAGTGGGTTCGATGAGTTTTAAGTTTGAGTCTTCTTACGACGGGCTGATTTCCCGCGCAGACCTTAAGAAGCTGTTCTGGCGCTCGATTCCCTATGAGCATTCCTGGAACTACGAGCGTATGGGCCATATCGGCTTTATGTGGGCCCTTATGCCGATCCTTCGCAAGCTGTATCCGCAGGATGCGGACTTTAAGGCCGCCCTCAAGCGCCATATGGAGCTCTATAACGTCACGCCGTACATCTCGACGCTCCCCATGTCCATCGCCGCTGCAATGGAGGAGGTCAACGCTACTGACGATAGCTTTGACACGAGCGCGATCTCTAATGTCAAGCTTGCTTTGATGGGGCCGCTGTCCGGCGTGGGCGATGCCTTCTACTGGGGCACGCTGCGAATTTTGGCAACGGGTGTCGGCACGTCGCTGGCGCTACAGGGCTCTATTCTTGGCCCGATTTTGTTCCTGCTTGTGTTCAATGTCCCTCACTACATCATCCGTTACCTGCTGACGTTTGTGGGGTATCGCTTTGGCTCGGACATGATCAGCAAGGTCCAGGAATCGGGCATTATGGACACGATCGTCAAGATGGCCTCTATCATGGGCGCCATGGTGATCGGCGCTATGACCATGGAGATGGTCACCGTGGACATTCCGCTCATGGTCGGTGCGGGCGATGGTGCTCAGACGCTGGCCGAGCTGCTCAACGGAATCTTCCCGGGCTTTGTCACGATGGGGCTGTTTGGAATCGTCTATCTCATGCTCAAGAAGAAGATGAATCCGCTGGTCATCATGCTCGTGATCCTGCTCGTGAGTATCGCCGGCGCGTTCTTTGGAGTGCTTGGTGTTCAGTAGGGCATCCGTCATAATGAGAATAATGTAAGAGGGGGCGTCGCGCACACTGTGCTGCGGCGCCCTTTTGCCGAAAGGTGGACAAGATGGAGTATCCGCAGCTTGCCGTCATGAATATCAGCCATCGTTATTTTGACCTTGAGGAATTCTTTTCTTCGGCAGCGGCCTCGGGCTACACGTGTTGCGAGCTTTGGACCGGGGCGATGCATCTGTATGTCGATTGCCATGGATACGATTCGCTCGAGCAGGTGCGGGAGCTGTCGCAGCGGTATGGGGTTCGGATTGTGGGGCTTTGTCCCGAACAGAACAACCCCAAGCCGTGGAATATCGCGGCGCGTGGGAATGAGGCGCGTGCCCGCACGCTCGCGTACTTTAAGAACGTTGTGGATATCGCGGCGGAACTTGGAGCCGAGCAGGTCATGGTCTCGAGCGGCTGGGCATTTTTGAACGAGCCGATCGAGGACGCGTGGGGTCGCAGCGCCTCGATGCTGCGTGCGATTGCCGAGCATGCGGGAGAGCGCGGCGTGCGACTGGTGCTCGAGGCCCTACAGCCGGTTGAGTCGATGATCGTGAACTCGGCGGCCGACACGAAGCGCATGATCGAGGCAGTTGATCATCCGGCACTTAAGGCGTGTCTGGATTTGGGCGCTATGGCGGTGGCAGGGGATACCATCGACGATTATTTCGATCTGCTTGGCGATGATGTCGCCCACGTGCATTTTGTCGATGTTGCGGCAGATGGCACGACGCATCTTGCCTGGGGTGACGGCGACCGCGATATGCGCGCCGACCTGGATAGGCTGGTGGCGCGCGGCTATCGCGGAGTTGTTTCGGCCGAGACCTATGACGGGCGCTATTTCGCCGACCCCGCAGCTGCCGATGCGCAGGTAATGGCAGAGTATCGTCGTGCGATTGGCGCCTAGGCGGGTTTGGGTTGCGGCGATCTGCCCTATGTTTCCAAATGAATACGGCGTGAGCGGCTGCGATGGATTTTCCCCGCAAACACTCTAGTATGCTAAAGTACCCAGAAGACCGGCGGAGCTATGCCGGTCTTCTGTTCTATATGAAACACAGCATGAGGAGGCTCACCAGATGACGGCCACACCGTGGGGATTCCGGGACATATTGCCCGAGGAGGCTCAGGCGCGCGAGGAGATCGCATGTACGGTGAAGGGCTGCTTTAGGAAGCATCATTACCTGCCGGTCGAGACGCCGCTGCTCGAGGACAAGGGTTCGCTCGAGGAGGGCGGCCGCATTGCGGACACGCCGTTTAAGCTCTTCGATGACGACGGCCGCCTGCTGGTGGTCCGTCCCGACAACACGCTGCCGATCGTTCGCCTGGTTTCGACTCGCATGCGCGCGGCCGATCTGCCGCTGCGCCTGCGCTATGAGGCGCCGGTGGTCCGCGAGTGCCAGCGCAATGCCGGTGGCTCGCGTCAGTTTACGCAGCTGGGCTTTGAGCTTATCGGTGCGGGCGATACCACGGGCGATGTCGAGATCGTCTCGCTGGTGGCGGAGGCTGTGCGCAAGCTGGCACTGCCCGATGCGCGCATTATCGCGGGTAGCGTGCGTCCGTTTAAGGAGTTGCTCGCGGCCTGTGAGGATCGCGAACTGGCTGCCGAGGCATTGCGTTGCGTGCACGCCAACGACTTCGTGGGCCTCGATGCCCGCGTGGCGGCAAGCGCCGAGCCCGAGGCCGTCAAGGCTGCCATTAGCGAGCTGCCGCGCTTGCACGGCGGCGCCGAGGTACTCGACCGCGTCGACGCGCTGCTGACGGCGGCGGGCATTGTCGCGTCGCTCACGCGCGAGCTGCGCGCCCTGGTCGAGGGCCTGGCTCCCGAGGACGCCCAGGTGCTGTCCTTCGACTTCTCCATCATGAACTCGTTTGATTACTACACGGGCCTGGTCTTTAAGGCCTATGCCGGTGGCCTGCCCGATCCGGTGGGCTCGGGCGGTCGCTACGACTCCATCTTTACCGGTGCATTTGGCGACGGCATCGAGGTGCCGGCGGCGGGCTTTGCCTTTTCGCTCGAGCGTCTGGAGGCCGCGCGCACCTCGGCCGAGGACGCTGCTTCCGATGGTGACCATGCCGTGGGGCGCGGCACCGAGGGTCCGCTGCGCATCGCCGTGCCCAAGGGCTCGCTCAAGGCCGACACCCTCGACGTGCTCGAGGCCGCGGGCCTGGACGTCTCTGAGCTGCGCGATCCCGGCCGTCACCTGATCGTGCGCGGCCGCGACACGCGTACCGGCGAAGGCGCGGTCGGAGATATCGAGTTTGTCATCGTGCGCCCCAGCGACGCGCCCGCCTTTGTGGGCTGCGGCGGCGCCGACTGCGGCATCTGCGGCTGGGACTCGCTTATCGAGGCCGACCTCAACCTGCTGCAGCTGGTCGATTTGGGCTACGGCCTGTGCACGTTTATCGAGGCGGAGCCCGCATGGCGCGCCGGCCAGGCCGAGCGCAACTATGCCCGCCGCGGGTCGCTTCGCGTGGCCACCAAGTACCCGCGCATCGCGAGCGCCTGGTATGCCGAGCGCGGCGTGAATGCCGACATCGTTTCGCTGCACGGTAACATCGAGCTGGGCCCCATCGTCGGTATGACCGACCGTATCGTGGACATTACCGCCACGGGCGCCACGCTGCGCGATAACGATTTGGTCATCACCGGCCGCATCATGGACTGCACGGCCCGCTTCTTCGTCAACCCAGGTGCCGCGCGCTTGGATCCGCGCGTTCGCAACTTGGCCGATCGCCTGGCTGCTGCCGTGAAAGACAAACATTTTGAGCCCGTCGCGGGCTCGGCACAATAGTGCGAGCACGCACGGGCACCCCCATATCCGGGCTGCGGGCCGATTGGCGCCGCCGCCCGGCCTCTCGTTTTTCGAACACAACCTCGACCGATAGGGGATACCGATATGAAGACCATCAAGCTTGCTCCTGGTGAGCGCCTCGTTACCAACCAGCTCAACCGCAAGGGCGTGTTGCCGCAAAACATCGTCGACGCCGCCCGCGATATTGTGGCCAACGTGCGTGCCAACGGCGATGCCGCGGTGCGCGATTATTGCCAGCGTTTTGACGGTGTTGAGCTGCAGAGTTTTCGCCTGCCGCAGGAGCAGATCGATGCTGCACTCGAAGGCCTCGATCCGGCCTTTGTCGCGGCGCTCGAAAAGGCTGCACGCCAGATTCGCGAGTTCCACCAGCGTGAGGTCGAGCAGAGCTGGTTTACCACGCGCCCGGACGGCACGATGCTCGGCGTTAAGGTGACCCCGCTTGCTGCGGCCGGCATCTATGTGCCGGGCGGCCGCGCGCAGTATCCCTCCACGGTGCTCATGAACGCCATTCCCGCCAAGGTTGCCGGCGTCAAGCGCGTGGTCATGGTGACGCCGCCGCAAAAGGATGGCCTGATCAGTCCGTATACGCTCGCGGCAGCCAAGCTCGGCGGCGTGGACGAAATCTATATGGTGGGCGGCGCCCAGGCCGTGGCCGCGCTGGCGTACGGTACCGAGACCATTCCGCGCGTCGACAAAATCACCGGTCCGGGCAACGCCTTTGTCGCCGCCGCCAAGCAGATTGTCTCGGGCGACGTGGGAATCGACATGGTTGCCGGCCCCTCCGAGGTCTGTGTGCTGGCCGATGCTACGGCCAAGCCCATGGTGGTCGCGGCCGATCTGATGGCCCAGGCCGAGCACGATCCGCTGGCAGCCTGCTATCTGGTGACCTGCGACGAGCAGTTTGCGCGCGAGGTCGAGGCGGGTATCGACATTCTGGTGGCGCAGTCGCCGCGTGCCGAGATCACGCGCGCCTCGCTCGATAACGAGGGCACCATCGTAGTGGCCGCCGATATGGCTGCCGCTGTCGAGGCCGTGAACACCGTGGCGCCCGAGCACCTGGAGCTGCACTGCAAGGATGCGATGGGCCTGCTTGGTGGTATCCGCAACGCCGGTGCCATCTTTGTGGGCGCTTGGAGCTCCGAGCCGCTCGGCGATTATGTTGCCGGACCCAACCACACGCTGCCGACCGGCGGCACGGCCATGTTCTCCAACCCGCTTTCGGTCGAAGAGTTCGTCAAGCGCTCGAGTGTCATTTGCTATACACCCGAGGGCCTGCTCTCCGACGCTCCCGCTACGCAGCGCTTAGCCGAGGCCGAGGGCCTGTGGGCACACGCGCTTTCGGCCGCACTGCGTCGCCGCGTGCTGGAGCAGGGCGAGGATGCCGTGAGCGCCGCGTCACTGGCCGCGGCCGACCTGACTAAGGTTGCCTGGCCGGGCGACGCCGTGACGACGGTTGCCGAGGGCGTGGTCCTGACGGCGGCGGCGGGCGGTGCCGCTGGCGCGGTCGTCGAGGAGGCCTAATATGGCCGAGCTGACGTCTCGCATGAAGGAGCTCGTCCAGCCCTACTTGGCCGGCATTGAACCCTACGATCCCAACTTTACGCCCACGCGCATCAACCTTTCGGCCAACGAGAACACCTATCCCGTGCCGGCCGGCGTGCGCGAGGCGGTCGACGCCGCCCTGGCTGCTACACCGCTCAACCGCTATCCCGATCCCATGTCCAACGACCTGCGCGACGAGCTTGCTGCCTGGCATGGCGTGACGCGCGAGAACATCTGCGTGGGAAACGGCGGCGACGAGCTGCTCTATAACTATCTGCTGGCGTTTGGCGGCGCGGGGAGGACCCTGCTCAACTGCCCGCCGTGCTTTAGCGAGTACGCGTTCTTTGCGTCGCTCTGCCAGACCGAGGTGCGCGACGTGTGGCGCGATCCGGCGACCTTTGAGCTCGACCAGGCAACCGTGCTTGCCGCGGCGCCCGAGTGCAACCTCGCCATCGTGACCTCGCCCAACAATCCTACGGGTGATGTAGCTCCGCTCGATTTTGTCGCGGCGCTGTGCGATGCGTGCCCTGGCATGGTAATGGTCGACGAGGCCTACGTTGAGTTTGCCGACGATTCGTTTGGCGCGGCCACCACGGCGCAGGGGCTTATCGCCGAGCATCCCAACCTGGTGATTTTGCACACGCTGTCCAAGGCGTTTGGCGCTGCCGGTGCGCGTCTGGGTTACGTGATTGCCGCGCCGGAGGTCATCGACGTGTTCGCGGCGATTCGCCAGATCTATTCGGTCAACGTGCTGAGCCAGGCGGCAGCACTTGCCTGCGTGCGTGCTCGCGATGCCTATGCGCCCGTGGTGGCGCAGGTCGCATCCGAGCGCGAGCGCGAGCTGGCAGCTCTGCGCGCGATGGCTGCCGAGGGCTTGCCCGTGGAGGCATGGCCGAGCGCGGCGAACTTTGTGCTCGTGCGTACGCCGCATGCCACGCGCGTGCGCGAGCGTCTGCGCGATGAGTATTCGATTTTGGTGCGCGACTTTAGCTATGCGTCGGGGCTTGCGGACTGTCTGCGCATTACCGTGGGTACCCCGCAGGAAAATGATGAGGTGCTGGCTGCGCTTGCCGCGCTGGTGAAGGAGGAGATGTAGATGGGCCGCTATGCCGAGGTAACCCGTAAGACGGGGGAGACCGATATTGTCGTAAAGCTCGACCTGGATGGAACCGGTGCGTGCGATATCTCGACCGGCGTGCCGTTTTTCGACCACATGCTCAACGCCTTTGGCCGCCACGGTTTGTTTGATTTGACGGTACACGCGGTGGGCGACGTGGAAGTCGACGCGCACCACACCGTTGAAGATACGGGCATCGTGCTGGGTGAGGCGTTTTGTCAGGCACTGGGCGACAAGGCGGGCATTACGCGCTTTGCCGACGCGGCGATCGCCATGGACGAGACGCTTGTGATGGCTGCCGTTGATATTTCGGGCCGCGGGCAGGCCTACTGCGAGCTGCCCGTGCCGACTGAGCGCGTGGGCAGCTTCGATACCGAGCTGGCCGTCGAGTTCTTCTACGCCTTTGCGCGCGACGCCAAGCTCACGCTGCACGTGCGCGAGCTGGCGGGCGGTAACTCGCATCACATTATCGAGGCGGCCTTTAAGGCCGTGGGCCGCACGATGCGCCGCGCCTGCGAGCTCGATCCCCGCGTGCAGGGCATCCCCAGCACCAAGGGCTCACTGTAACCGCCACAAAGGCAAAAACCACCACAAAGGGGACAGGCACCTTCGTGGTGGTTTGGCGAGCGGTACGTTCAAAAGAACTAAAACCACCACGAAGGTGCCTGTCCCCTTTGTGGTGGTTTTGGACGATGAGATAAGGGAGGGTCGCGTGGGCGAACCGAAGATCGTGGTGGTCGACTACCACAAGGGCAACTTGTCGAGCGTCGTGCGCGGGCTTGCGCGCGCTGGTGCCGCCGCCTGCGCGTCGGACGACCCGGAGCAGATCCGTAACGCCGACGGCCTGGTCATCCCGGGCGTGGGTGCGTTCTACGACGCGATTGCCTTTATGCGCGAGAGCGGCGAGGCGGACGCGGTGCTCGACGCCGTTGCGGCCGGAACTCCGCTGCTCGGCATCTGCCTAGGCCTTCAGCTGTTTTTTGAGCGCGGCGACGAGGGCGTGCCGGCGGACGAGCGTGCGGATGCGGACGACGATGCCTCCGAGCAGGCCGGTGGCCCCTGGGTCGATGGCCTGGGCATTATGCGCGGCTCGTGCACGCGCCTGGAGTCGAGCCGACTGAAGGTGCCGCACGTGGGTTGGGACCAGGTGCACATGACGCCCGCCGGTGCGGCCGATCCGCTGCTCGCCGGTTTTGCCGAGGGTGCCAACATGTACTTCACCCACAGCTACGCGGTGGCAGACGATGCCGATGCCGCCAATGTGCTGGCGCGCACGCACTACACGCGGAGCTTCCCGTGCATCGTGCGCCACGGCAACGTGTGGGGCTGCCAGTTCCATCCCGAGAAATCCTCTGCGCTGGGTCAGCGCATCCTTAAGAACTTCGTGAGCATCGTCGAGGGGGCCGGCCGATGATTCTGTTTCCCGCAATCGATCTGATCGGCGGCAAGGTCGTGCGCCTGGAGCGCGGCGACCGGAGCCGCTACAAGGTATATTCCGACGACCCCGTGGCCGTCGCCCGCTCCTTTGCCGAGCAGGGCGCGAGCTGGGTGCACGTCGTCGACCTGTCCGCTGCCTTTGGCGAGGACGAGGACGCGTGCGCTGCCAACTCGGCGGCGATCGAGGCCATCTGCGGTATCGACGGTCTGTCCGTGGACGTGGGCGGCGGCGTTCGCTCGCTTGCGCGCATCGACCAGCTGGCCGGCTACGGCGCGCGTCGCATCGCACTGGGTACGGTGCTCGTGACCGAGCCGGGATTTGCCGAGGTGGCGGCTCGCGGCTTTGGCGAGCTGCTGGTGGCAGATATCGCCGCGCGTGATGGTCAGGTCAAGGTGAACGGCTGGCGTGACGGCGCGGGTGTGTCACTCGACGACGCCGTGGCGCAGCTTTCCGAGCTGGGCTTTAAACACCTGGTCTATACCGATATCGCGCGCGACGGCATGCAGACGGGCATCGATGTGGCGGCGTATCGCCACGTGGCCGAGGTCGCGGGCTTTCCCGTCGTGGCTTCGGGCGGTATCTCGACGCTCGACGATATCCGTGCACTGGCCGCGGTGGGCGAGGATGCCATCGAGGGCGCCATTACCGGTCGTGCGCTCTACGAGGGCAACTTTACGCTGGCCCAGGCGTTGGCCGCCGCCCGAGGGGAGGAGTAGCCCATGCTTACCAAGCGCGTGATTCCCTGTCTGGATGTTAAGGACGGCCGTGTGGTCAAGGGCGTCAACTTTGTGAGCCTGCGCGATGCGGGCGACCCGGTGGAGCTGGCCCGCGCCTACGACCGCGAGGGTGCGGACGAGGTCGTATTTTTGGACATTACCGCGACGAGCGATAACCGTGCGACGACTATCGAGATGGCGGCGCATGCTGCCGAGGAGCTGGCCATTCCCTATACCGTGGGCGGCGGCTTTCGCGACCTGGCGGGCATGCGCACCATGGTGGCTGCCGGTGCCGACAAGGTGTCGCTCAACTCGGCCGCCGTGCGCGATCCGTCGTTGATCAGCCAAGCCGCCGCGGCCTTTGGCAGCCAGGCCGTGGTTGTGGCGATTGATGCCAAGCGCGTGGGCCTGCCCGGCGCATCCGGTGCCGACAAGTGGGAGGTCTTCACGGCGGGCGGTCGCAACGCCACAGGTATCGATGCGGTGGCGTGGGCCGAGGAGGCGGCTCGTCGCGGCGCCGGCGAGATCCTGCTCACCAGTATGGACCGTGACGGCACCAAGGCTGGCTTCGACCTGGCACTCACTCGCGCCGTGGCGCGCGCGGTGCCGATTCCCGTCATCGCGAGCGGCGGCGTGGGCACGCTCGAGCATTTTGCCGAGGGTGTGATCGAGGGCGAGGCCGACGCCGTGCTGGCGGCCAGCGTCTTTCACTTTGGAACCTTCAGCATTCGCGAAGTCAAAGAGTATATGGCCTCTCAAGGCATCCCTGTGAGGTTGGACTTCTAGTGCTGCGGGCTGCGCTGCGGCTTGCCCAGGCACCCGACCTTCCGGCTCCAACCCTCCTCGCGTACTTAAGTACGCGTCGTCGGGCTTGTCGCTCGGAATCTCGGGCACCTGGACAACCCTCGCCGACCTGTGGGGTTTCGTTTGTTACTTGGGAGAAATGATGACTGAGGTAGTAGAAGCGGCTGATCTTACATACGACGCCCACGGGCTGATTCCTTGTGTGGTTCAGCAGTATGACACCGGCGAGGTGCTTATGGTTGCTTGGATGAACGAGGAATCGGTGGGGCTGACGCTTAAGACCGGGACTACGTGGTTTTGGAGTCGCAGCCGCCAGGAGCTCTGGAACAAGGGCGCGACGAGCGGCAATATGCAGGAGGTCAAGGAACTCTGGGCCGACTGCGATAGCGATACGCTGCTGGTCAAGGTTGACTCGCCGGGCCCGGCTTGCCACACCGGCAACCGTACCTGCTTCTTTAAGAAACTCGCGTAGGGCAGGCGCTCGACTAGGCGCTTGGCCAACCAGAAAGGATTGAGCTATGGGTGTGCGCACCGCAAATGTTCAGGATGGAAATATCGGCGAGACGCTGACGGGTCTGGCCGAGGTGATTCACGGTCGTCGCGATGCGTCGCCACAGGAGAGCTACACCGCTCGTCTGTTGACCGACGTCGAGGACGAGCTGCTCAAGAAGCTTGCCGAGGAGGCGAGCGAGGTCATCATGGCCTGCAAGGATAACGATCACGACCACATCCGCTACGAGGCCGGCGACCTGGTCTACCACCTGCTCGTGACGCTTGAGCGCTACGGCATCACCCTCGACGAGCTGGCCGGCGAACTCAACGCCCGCCGCCACTAGTCATTGGGGACGTTCTTAAACGACTAGCCGTTTGGGACAGTCTTTGCCGGCGCTGCCAAATAACACGCCCAATTACTACGATGAAACTGAACCTGCTGACCAGCCGACGGTTTTGAACAAATCGTTAACGCTTCTACCTGCAGTTTTATTTTCCACATTGAGCCGACGGTCGGAGGTTTGCAGTTCATCGTAGTAATTGGGCGTTCTTTTTGGCGGGCGGTGTTGCACGGGCGTCGGTGGCGAGCGAAACGATCTGTTTTCCTCCGTCCCCAAGGGGTCATTTGTGAAGAGTGTCCCCAATGACTAGTCGTTTAAGAACGTCCCCAATGACTCGTTAGGCGAGGGGCGTGGACTCCCATTCTCCGTTGAGGTGGGGGATGTCGAAGGTTCGATAACCGCAGTCGTAGGCGTGGGCCTGAGCCTCGCGGATGTTCCAGCAAATATCGCAGGCGCGGTGCGCGTCCGAGCCAAAGGTGATGGGTGCCTCGGCGTGGGCGAAGCAACGCAACAGCCCCGTCGAGGGGTAATAGTCGTCGAGGCCCTTGCGCGGCGCGGCGGTCGAGACCTCAACGCGGCGACCCATATCGTGGGCGCATTCGGCCATCTGCTCCCAAAACGGCGCGGGGTCAAAATCGGGCGCAAAGCCTTCCTTCGAAAAGCGCATGACCAGGTCGGGGTGGGCCATTACATCAAAGTTGAGCGGGCTCTCGCAGGCGCGGCACCAGTCATCGACGTAGCGCTCCCACACGCCGCGCACGTCTAAGTTATCCCAAACGTGCAGGTTGGTGTCGTCGTCGATCCAACCGCAAAGGGAATCGGGCATATCGGGGCGAGCGACGTTTTCCGTTCCCGCCGTGCCCGCGGCGCCGGCCATGATATCGCCCGGATCGCCAATCCAATGCACGCTGCCCAAGCGTACGACGGCGCCCTGGGACCAGCGCTCAACCAAAGGCTCACAGCCCTCGTACCAATCGCATTCAAAACCATAGATAAGCTCGAGCTCCGGCGCAATCTGCGCGGCGAGTTTGCGGGCGCCCTCAAAGGCCAGACGATGTGCCGTCAGGTCGCCCTCGACAACCTGCACTTCGCAGTTGGCGTCCATGCTGGCGGGCAGGGTGAGATGGTCAGTCGAGACCATGACGCGGCAGCCGGCCGCAGCGGCGGCGCGAACGTTGTCCTCAAACGAGGCATGGCCGTCCGAAAACGAGGTGTGGGTATGGCAATCAACCAGCGGGCATGCGGGCATGGCGACTCCTTTGCGTCAAGCGAATCCGCTCCATTGTAATAGCGCAGTCTCGGCGCGTCGTGCACGCGAGGTGCCGAAATCGACTGGAAAGGGTGCGCGGTGCGGCCTCGCTTGCTCTCAAATCGTGTACGTCAGCCTCCAAAACCGACAAAAAATGACATGTTTGGAGGCTGACGTACACGCTTGGATAGGGGCGAGGGCGGCGATGGACGAAAGTCACGCCTGTGCCACGTCCGATGTGCTAGCGTTTGGGTGAATAAAACGAGCCCGTGCGGAAAGGATCCGGACCGTATGCAACGTGGAAGTACATCTCCGCTGTCCCGCGAGACCGATGCGCCCGAGACCATCGTCAAGCTAGAGTGCGACATCGACGATGCGTCGCCCGAGGTACTCGCCTATGCCGCCGACCGCTTGCGCGAGGCGGGCGCCCGCGAAGTGCACTGGCTGCCTCTCTACTGCAAAAAAGGTCGTCCCGGCTGGCAGCTGCAGGTAATCTGCGCCCGCGAGGACATTGACCGTCTGCAGATGACCATCTTTTTGGAAACCACGACCAACGGCATCCGCCGCCAGGTTATGGAGCGCGTCTGTCTGCCGCGTCGTTTTGAGCAGGTGGCGACGCCTTGGGGCGAGGTATCCGTTAAGGTGGCGACCCTGCCCGACGGCAGCGAGCGCGCGGCTCCCGAGTACGAAGACTGCGCCCGTCTTGCTCGCGAGCATAGCGTGCCGCTCCAGCGCGTGATGCAGGCGGCACAAGCCTCGACACTGCGATTTGAGTAACGCGGCCGGTGGCACGTCACGCCCAGCCCCATCAACCCCACCCGAAAGGACCACCATGAAATACCTCATCGCTTCCGACATTCACGGCTCGGCATATTGGACCGAGCGCCTGGTCGCCGCCATCGAGTCCGAGCAGCCCGACCGCATCGTGCTGCTGGGCGACCTGCTCTACCACGGCCCGCGCAACGACCTGCCGCGCGACTACGCCCCCAAGCGTGCGATTCCGCTGCTCAACGCCCTGGCCGACCGCATCATCGCGGTGCGCGGCAACTGTGACGCCGAGGTCGACCAGATGGTACTCGACTTTCCCGTCATGGCCGACTATGCCACGCTGTTCGACGAGACCGGCCGCGAGCTGTTCCTGACGCATGGCCACGTCTTTGGCGCCGGCATGCACAACAGCGTCGACCACGCGCCCGCGCTGCCCGAGGGCTCCGCGCTCGTCTACGGCCACACGCATATCAAGGTTAACGAGGCAAGCGAGGCGCACCCGGGCCTGTGGCTCTTCAACCCCGGCAGCGTGAGCATTCCCAAGGACGGCACGCACAGCTACGGCATCTACGAGGGCGGCGCGTTCCGCCACGTGACCCTGGAGGAAGAATAACCATGGCGCAGCATATGGCTCAGCAAAATGCCGAGGGTTCGCGCGATCTGTCCACGCTGGTCGACGCGTCGGCCGAGCTGCAGCATCTGGTGCAGACCATCTGGCGTCTGCGTCAGCCCGATGGCTGCCCGTGGGACCGCGAGCAGACGCATCAGAGCATCGGCAAGAACATGATCGAGGAAGCCTATGAGGCGCTCGATTGCATCGAGGCGGACGACGTGGCACATCTGCGCGAGGAGCTCGGCGACGTGCTCATGCAGGTGGTACTGCATGCGCAGATTGCGGCGGACGCCGGTGAGTTTACGCTGGCCGATGTGGCACGCGATATCGACGCCAAGCTCATCCGCCGTCACCCGCACGTGTTTGGCGATGCGGATGCCGATAACTTTGACGAGGTACTCAAGATCTGGGACGAGGTTAAGCTTGCCGAGAAAGCTGCCAAGGACAAGGCCGTGGCGGCAGGCGAGGCTGCGCCCGAGGGCCTGCTCGACGGCGTGCCCACGCATCTGCCGGCGCTGATGCAGGCCCAGAAGGTGTCGCGCAAGGCAGCGGCCGTGGGCTTTGAGTGGGAGACGGTCCAGGACGTGTGGGACGAGGTCGCCGAGGAGCGTGCCGAGTTTGAGGCCGAGGCTCCCGGCTCGCCCGAGCGCGAGATGGAGTTTGGCGACCTGCTCTTTGCCCTGGTCAACGTTGCGCGCAAGGAGGGAATCGACGCCGAGAGTGCCCTTCGTGCCAGCACGGCAAAGTTCCGCCGCCGTTGGGCCGCGATGGAGCAGATGGCGGCCAACGCTCATGTAGATCTGGCTGAGCTTTCGACTCACGGCCTCAACGACCTCTGGGATGCCGCAAAGGCGGAGGAGTAAGACTGCGGGAACGACGGGCTGACATGCCTCATCGTTCCCGCTAAATTTTTCGAAAAACAATTGTATCCCTCGGCTAACTTAGGGCATAATGCAAAAAGTGCGACATGGCTAACTTACGGAGGCGCACCGATGGTGCACGGTCGGCCAGTCGCTTGCATCAACTACGTTTCCAAGTGAGAGGGAGACAACATGAGCGATATTTTGGACGTCTACGGTCGCGAGGTGCTCGACAGCCGCGGCAACCCCACCGTCGAGGTCGAGGTCGTGCTCGAGGACGGCAGCTTCGGCCGCGCGATGGTGCCTTCGGGCGCTTCGACCGGCGCCTTTGAGGCATGCGAGCTGCGCGATGGCGACAAGGGTCGCTACCTGGGCAAGGGCGTCTCACAGGCCGTCGAACACGTCAACAACGAGTGCGCCGATGCCGTCGTGGGCCTCGATGCCTTCGATCAGCGCGCCGTCGATGCGGCGCTGATTGCCGCGGACGGTACCCCCAACAAGACCAAGCTCGGCGCCAACGCCATTCTGGGCGTGTCGCTGGCTGTTGCCCGCGCCGCTGCCGAGTCGGCGGGTCTGTCGCTGTACCAGTACCTGGGCGGCGTCAACGCTCACCTGCTGCCCACACCCATGATGAACATCCTCAACGGTGGCGTGCATGCCGACAACAACGTTGACTTCCAGGAGTTCATGATCATGCCTGTGGGTGCTCCGAGCTTTGCCGAGGGCCTGCGCTGGTGCGCCGAGGTCTATCACACCCTCAAGGGCGTGCTGCACGAGGCCGGCCTTGGCGGCGGCGTGGGCGACGAGGGCGGTTTCGCGCCCAACCTCAAAACCAATGCCGAACCGTTCGAGTACATTACCAAGGCCGTCGAGAAGGCTGGCTTTAAGCCCGGCGTCGACTTCATGTACGCCATGGACCCGGCGTCCACCGAGTTCTACAACGCCGAGACCGGTATGTACGAGCTCAAGGGCGAGGGCGTGGAGTACACGAGCGCCCAGATGGTCGATTACTGGGAGAAGCTCGTCGACACCTATCCCATCATCTCCATCGAGGACGGCATGGCCGAGGAGGACTGGGACGGCTGGGTTGAGCTCACCCGTCGCATTGGCAACAAGGTGCAGCTGGTGGGCGACGACCTGTTCGTTACCAACACCGAGCGCCTCAAGAAGGGCATCGAACTGGGCGCTGCCAACGCGATTCTAGTCAAGGTCAACCAGATCGGCACGCTCACCGAGTCGCTCGAGGCCATCGAAACCGCCAAGGAGGCCGGCTATGCTTGCATCGTGAGCCACCGTTCCGGCGAGACCGAGGACTCCACGATCGCCGACCTGGTCGTGGGCGTCAACGCCGGCCAGATTAAGTCGGGCGCCCCGTGCCGCAGCGACCGCATCGCCAAGTACAACCAGCTCATCCGCATCGAGGACGAGCTCGAGGGCAGCGCGCGCTACGCCGGCAAGTCTGCGTTCTACAACATCCGCTAGACAGATGAGCCTGGCGGGGAGGGGGTGGACTCGGTTCCGCCCCGCCTTGGCCGGATGCCGCAAAGCACTATTGGCGCTGGGCCGTGTGGCTCAGCGCCTTTTTTATGTCGAGCAAAGGCTGGCGAAGGCGGTGCGGGCGCTCGTGCTATAACTAAAGGACTTAGCGCAAACAAACCTCAACCGCACAAGGCGCACATGGATCAGATTTACGACAACAGGTACTATTCCGCCGGTTCGCGTGAGCCGTCGTCTCGTCGTGCGCATTCGGTGCAGCTTGGCGGGCCCGATTATACGGGCGCTGCCCGTCCCACGCATCGCACGGCAGGCAATTCGGACTCCCATGCTCAAATGAATATGTCGACGGACCGCCCGTCACGTTCGGCGCGCCCGACGCATGCTTCGCGTACGCAGCGCCCCTCGGCTCAAACGCACGAAAAGTCGACCAGGCCCTCAAGCCGTCTTTCCGGCTCGGACTTTATGCACTACGCCAACGACAACGCAGTGGTCAAGGCAATTTACGACTTTACCCACGGTCCTCAGCGAGGGCTATTCATCGGCATTGTCGTTGCCCTGGTGCTCGTGAGCCTGTATTTCCCTGTGCGCGATCTGTACGTGGCAAAGCGTTCGAGCGATATCTTGGCCAAGCAGGTCGAGATTCGTCAGCAATACAATGATGAGCTGCAAAAAAGCGTCGACAAACTGCTCTCGGAGGAGGGCATTAAGGACGCGGCGTCCGAGGACCTGGGCCTGGTGATGCCCGGCGAGACCAAGATTGACGTGCTGGGTCTGGATGACGATTCAGATTCGTCTTCGAGCAAGAAGTCGTCGAACGCCAAGAAGGCCAGCGAAGTTGCCAAGGAAATCGAAGAAGTCGGTAAGGACGCGCCGTGGTACATCCAGGCGCTCGACATGCTGTTTGGATTTAACGGCGTCGAGGGCCAGACGGTCGCGTCCAGCGGCGAGTAGGCGAATAGCGCCCGGAGGGGAGCCCGCAATGGCAGATTGCAAACGATATAAGGTGGCCGCGATCGACCTGGGAACGGTGTCGTCGCGACTGGTGCTGGCGCAGGTCGAGGGCGGGGCGATCGTGGAATCGTCCAAGCATACCGAGATTACCGATCTGGGCGAGGGCGTCGACGCGACGGGCCGCTTTTGCGAGGCGGCGGTCGAGCGCGTGCTCGCTGCATGCCGCATGTTTGTGGACGAGGCGCGTGCCTTTGGGGCCGCGTGCATTTGCACCACATGCACGAGCGCCGCGCGCGATGCATCCAATGCCGCCCTGCTGCTGGACGGCCTGCGTAAGCTGGGGCTCGAACCGCAGGTGATTCCGGGCGAGGTCGAGGCGCGCCTGACGTTTTTTGGCGTGGCGCACGACTTTGCCGGCGAGCGCATCATTGTTGCCGATTCGGGCGGCGGATCCACGGAACTCGCGACGGGTGTGTACGCACCGGAGCGTGGGGTCTTCGCGCTGGAGGGTACGCGTTCGCTGGACATCGGTTGTCGCCGCGTGACGGAGCGGTTTTTCTCGGCACTGCCGCCTGCGGACGGCGAGCTTGCTGCCGCTGCCAACTGGGCGGGCGAGCAGTTCGCCGCCTATTTTGAGGGCCTGCCGAGCAATTTTGAGCGTGCAGAGCGCCTGGTCGCGGTGGGTGGCACCGTCACCACTCTCGTGGCGCTGGTTCACGAGCTGGAGCCGTATGATTCGAGCTTCGTGCACCTGCGCGAGCTTTCGCTGGAGCAGGTCTCGGCCGCTATCGAGCGCATGTCTGTGTTGGACGCGGACGGCATCGCCGCGCTACCGGGTGTACAGCCCAAACGCGCGGGCGTGATCTTGGCTGGCGCCGTGGTGATTCGCGAGCTCATGCGTGCCGGCGGCTACAAGACGCTCACCGTAAGCGAGAATAGCCTACTCGCCGGTATGGCCGCCACCATCAACGAGACTCTCGACGGTACGACTCCCACCATCGCCTGGACCCCGAGTCTGAGCGCTCTTTAACCGTCTCCCTCTGAGTTGCGGTGAAATAGTTCCTAAATGGGCCGGTAAACGGCCAAAACAGGAACTATTCCACCGCAACTTAAAGCCCCACCGGCATCCAAAAGAAACGAGCCCGCATCCCCGGGGGACACGGGCCCGTAAAAGCCAAATGGTAGGGGCGGTGGGACTCGAACCCACAATCCTTGCGGCGAGAGATTTTAAGTCTCCTGCGTATGCCAATTCCGCCACGCCCCCGTGAGACTAGAAGTCTAGCATAAGCCGTCCGTTACGCGTTGACGGCCATCGAGTGTTGGCCCGACTTCTCCAGGAACTCCTGGAACTTGGCTTCGTCGCCCTTGTTCTTGTACTGCAGGGCCAGCAGGTATTCCAGGCGGCAGCTCTTGACCTTGTCGTCACCGGCCTCCTTGAGCATGCGCTCCAGCTCGGGAATGTCGTTGTGGCGCTTCAAGATCATCGTGTCGTACATCAGCTGGCATTCGTGTGCGACTGCCTCGGCCTGACCGCCCTCAAAGCCCTTGATCTCGTGCAGGAGCTCCTTGGATTTTTTGCGGTCCTCCTGGCCAACGTAGTAGTTAAAGGCCTTAATCACCAGGTCGACGCGCTGCATCTTGGGCAGATTGAGTCCCAGCAGCAAATCGAACATCTCGTCGGCGCGCTTGTGGTCCTCGCGCAGCAGATAGGAGTTCAGGCGCAGGTAGTCGCGGTTGTAGCGCGGGTACAGCATGCTGGTGAGTTTGCCATCGAGCAAGCGATCGAACTCGTCCCACTGCTTGGCAGCCATAAGCTGCTGCAGGCGCTTAAACG
>CATVZP010000016.1 GCA_958348565.1 uncultured Collinsella sp.
CGTTGTTGGCGATGGCAATCTTGATGCCCTGGGTGTTTCCGTACGGATCCCAGTTTGCCACGATGTTGTACCAGGCATACAGCGAGGGAATAACACACACGCCGAGGGTAACCACCAAGGCGACGGGGTTCACAAGCAGCCGCCTAATGTCGCGCTTGAATATCGCAAAGGAGACCTTTGCATCGGATAGTTTGCTGCCGAGGCTCACGCTTGGACCATCCATCCTGTCGTTGAATCGAATCGTACTATCGACAACCATTGTACGTAGACGCTTTAGTGCCTCGCGGCACAATGGTGCTGAGTTTTGCGGGTAGCAATATACTACGAAGATGATTTAACGTACAGTTGTACAGTATCTTAAATTCCCGCAGCTCCCAAAACCACAACCCGCACAAACTAGCAATCCGACTAGTCGTTGGGGACGTTCTTAACCGACTAGTCAAACAAGAACGTCCCCAACGACTAGTCATTTAAGAACGTCCCCAACGACCACCCCAATGACTACTTAGGACCACGAAAGCGTCGTAGGTTGAGCATAAGTCAGCGAAAACGCCCCCAAGCGAGCAAGGTGACGTGAAAGAGGAGGGAAGCGTACTTTGGTACGCGACCGACGATTGAACGTCAGATTGCCGCTTAGGGGCGTTTGCAGCGTCGAGCCGTTACGCGGTTCGTAGAACCGCGTAACTTGCTAACTACATCAAGTTACAAACAGCTGCCGCGAAGGCCACGGGGTCCTCGGGCAGAATACCCTCGACCAACAGAGCCTGGTCGTAGAGCAGGCCGGAGTACTGCTTGATCTTGTCGGTGTCGCCCGCCTTCTGAGCGGCGACGAGCTTGGCAAAGACCGGGTGCTTGGCGTTGAGCTCGAGCACGCGCTGGCTCTTGGGCATACCGTCGGGCGCGCCCTCGGGACCCTTCTGGAGCACCTTCTCCATCTCGAGCGAAAGCGGGCCCTCGGTGGTGATGCACGCGGGAGCATCGGTCAGGCGCGCAGAGACGGCGACCTTCTCGACCTTGTCGCCGAGCGCCTCCTTCATGGCGTTAAAGAGGTCCTCATTCTCCTTGGTGGCGTCCTCGGCCTCCTTCTTCTCGTCATCGGTCGCCAAGTCAAGATCGCCGGTCGCGACGTTCTTAAGCTCCAGGTGACGATCCTCGACCTCAGGCTCGGCACCATCGGCAACTGCCTTCTCGGCAGCCTCGCGAGCAGCGTCATCCTCGTAGATCTTGGGCATATCGGCAGCCACGTACTCACGCATGGCCTGGAAGGTGAACTCATCCACGTCCTGCGTCAGCAGCAGTACATCGTAACCGCGGTCGAGCACGCCCTTCACGACGGGCATCTTGGTCAGGCGCTCGCGCGAATCGCCGGCGGCATAGTAAATTGCCTTCTGGCCCTCGGGCATGCCCTTGGCATACTCGGCAAGGGTGATCATCTTCTGCTCCTTGGCAGACCAGAACAGCAGCAAGTCGGCGAGCTCGTCGGCCTTCATGCCGTAGCTTGAGTAGATGCCGTACTTAAGACCGCGACCAAAGTTCTCAAAGAACTTCTCGTATGCCTCGCGGTCGTTGTCGCGCATGTCCTCGAGATCGGCGGTGATCTTCTTCTCGACACGCTTGGCAATGGCCTTGAGCTGACGATTCTGCTGCAGCGTCTCACGCGAAATATTGAGCGTCACGTCGGCAGAATCCACAACACCGCGCACAAAGTTGTAGTAGTCGGGCAGCAGGTCGTCGCACTTCTCCATAATCAGCACGTTGGAGCTGTAGAGCGCCAGGCCCTTCTCGTAGTCCTTGCTGTACAGATCGAACGGGGCGCGACCCGGCACAAACAGCAGTGCATCGTACTCAAGCGTACCCTCGGCATGGAAGCTGATAGTGCGCGCGGGATCGTCAAAGTCGTGGAACGTGGACTTATAGAACTCGTTGTAATCCTTCTGCTCAACGTCGGAGCTGCGCTTTTTCCAGATCGGCGTCATGGAGTTGATGGTCTCGAGCTCCTGATAGTCCTCGTACTCGGGCTTATAGTCGTCGCCGGCGTCCTCGGGCTTGGGCTTCTGGCGACTCTTGCTCACCATCATCTGGATCGGGTAGCGCACATAGTTGCTGTACTGCTGAATCAGGCTCTTGAGGCCCCACTCGGTCAGGAAGCGATCGTAGGTCTCGGCCTCGCCATCGGCATCGAGCTTCTCGTTCTCGCGCAGCGTCAGGATGACATCGGTACCGTGCTCAGCACGCTCGCCATCCTCGATGGTGTAGCCCTCAAGGCCGTCGGACTCCCAAACGTGGGCGGTATCCTCGCCATAAGCGCGGCTGACGACCTTCACGTGGCTGGCGACCATAAAGGCGGAGTAGAAACCCACGCCAAACTGACCGATGATGTCGACATCGGAACCCTGCTGCTCGGCGTTCTCGGTCTTAAACTCCTCGGAGCCGGAATGGGCGATGGTGCCCAGGTTGCGCTCGAGCTCCTCGGCGGTCATGCCGATACCGTTATCCGAAATAGTGATGGTGCGGGCGTCCTTATCAAAGGAAACACGGATGGCCAAGTCGCCCTGGTCGAGCTTGACACTCGGATCCTGAAGGCTCTTAAAGTTGAGCTTGTCGACGGCATCGCTCGCGTTGGAGATAAGCTCGCGCAGGAAGATTTCCTTATTGGTGTAGATGGAGTTGATCATGAGGTCGAGCAGTTTTTTGCTCTCGGTCTTAAATTGACGCATGTGCAGTCCTTTCGCGCTACCCCTGCCCGCAAAAACGGCCCGGTTGCCCGAGCCGCATCGCAGACCTGCTATGTTCAGACTTAGATTTTATAACCTATTAGCGCGCATATATACATACGGAATCGAAAAACTGTATGTTGGAATACCCGTGCGTCGATTGCCAAGGAGTGTCCCCGACTGCCGGCAGAAAAGGAACGTCCCTATCTGTCGCCCATGCGCTTGGCCATCCAGGCGTGGGGCTGACCTTCGTCTTCGTAGTCCACCGGCGCGATCTGCGTGTAGCCGGCCTTGGCATAGAGCGGCAGCACGTACTCCTGCGCATGCAGCTTTATGAGCTTGGCGCCAGCATCGCGTGCAGCAGCATTGCTGGCCTCGACAATCTTGCTCGCCAGACCGCGGCGACGCATTGAGGATAGCACCGCAACGCGGCCCATAATGTATGTCTCCCCCGCCGCGACACCTTCGTCCATATCGCACGCCGGCGACACCGGGGCCTCCGCGTCGGCCACACGCTCGAGTTCCTCGGGAAACACGCGCGAACAGCCCGCGAGCTCGCCGTCAACATAAAGCGTCACGTGGATGCAACTTGGGGCCTCGTCGATAGCGTCAAACTCGTTTTCGTAGCCCTGTTCGTCCATAAAAACGACGCGGCGCACCAGCGCCGCGTCCTCAAAGCAACCCGTCTTAAGTTGGATATCCATAGCTGCCCCTTCATTCGATGCGAACGTTGGGGAAAAATTTTAGCGGAAATGAGCTCCCACGCTAAACTTCGCGCGTGCTTTTGCTAGGCAATCGTAGTGGCCCACGTTGTGGGCATCGCTCGCGATATAGCTGTACAGGCCTTGCTTAAACAGGCGCTGCGCCGGCTTCTTTTCGTGACCGAATCGTCCACCTGCGATAAAGTCCGCCGAAGCCTGCAGCTTGCAACCCAGGTCGACCAGACGTTCAGCCACGCTCACATCCTTTTGAATCGCACGATAGCGCTCGGGATGGGCAATAATCACCTGGTAACCGCGACACTGCAAGTCGTAGATCGTGTTCTCGTATTCCTCAAAGTCATACGAATCAGCACGTGTCGAGAGCTCAAGCAAAAACTCGTTTGAGCCATCGAAATGCAGGCGATCGGCCCATTCGATGCCCAAATCCATGAGCTTGGCATGATTGACCTCAAAGCCCATCTGCAAATGTATATCGCCCGCATGCGCGCTAAGCAGTCGATAGGCCTCCCACATTTTTTCGAAGTCAAAATACGGGTCCCGGCAGTGTGGCGTACACACCATGTGCGTAACGCCGACGGCGCGGGCCGCCTCGAGCATTGCCAAGCTTTGCTCGAGGTTCGCCGCGCCGTCGTCAACACCGGGCAGGATATGGCAGTGGATGTCTCTCATATCGCCCTCTTATCTGCGTCGTTGCTATTTCTTAAAACGCTTCGCCTTCGCAGGGGTCCCCGTTGCAGCGGCACCGCCAACAGCAGGGTTAACTCCGGCAACAGCGTTGTTCTGGCCCTTGTCTTCGCCATAGTAAGAGTAATAGTAGTCATGGCTCGAGGTCTCACAGCAGTTCATGACCGTGCCAATTACGTTAACCTCGGCCTTGTTGAGCTGGTCGAAGGCGGCAATGATCTCGTTGCGCTTGGCGAAGTCCTCACGGATAACGTAGATGGTGCCGTCGGTAATCGCGGCGACCTCGGCGGCATCAACAAAGGTGCCCACGGGCGGCGTATCGAAAATGACGTACTGGTACTTCTCCTCCAGCGCGGCAACCAGCTTGGCAAAGCGGCGCGAGGCGATAATGTCAGCCGGGTTGGGAATGCGCGGCTCGGCATCGAGGAAGAAGAAGTTGGGCTGGCCGGTTTCGACGACAGCCTCGTCAATCGACATCTGGTCGGAAAGGACGGCGTACAGGCCACCGGAATGACGGAGGCCCAGCAGGTTGGCAAGCGTACGGTGACGCATGTCGCACTCGACGAGAAGGACGCTCTTGCCGCTGGTCGCAATGGCCTGAGCCAGGTTGACCGCAATGGTGGACTTGCCCTCGTTAGGGATGGAGGACGTCAAGGTAATGGACTTGATCGGCGTATCGACACTCGCAAAGCGAATGTTTGCCAGCAGCGTCTTGGCTGCGTTGCTAAAGGCGAGGGTATCGCTGGTTTTCTTTTTACGGGCCATGAATTACTTACCGCCCTTCAAAACGGGGAAACGACCGATAACGGGCACACCGAGCAGTTCGACGGCATCGTCAACGGAGCGGACGCGGGTATTGAGCATGTCGAGCAGCACGACAATTGCAACGGCGACGAACAGGCCGGCCAGAGCGGCGACCGCGATGTAGAGCTTGCGGTTGGGGCCGCTGGGCTGGTTGGGGATCTTTGCCTTATCGATCACGTTGACGGCCTGGGCGGCGTCAACGTCCTGAGCCACGGTAGACACCGAGTTGGCAATGGCGTTGGCGACAGCGGCGGCACCGTCGGGGCTGTCGCCGGTCACGGACAGCGAAATGACACGAGTCGTGGTCTCGCTCGTAACGCTCACCTTGTAATCATCCAAGTTGGAAAGGCCAAGCTCCTTAGCAGCGCCGCTCTTGACGCTGTCGCTATCGAGCAGCGTCGCGATATCGTTGGAGAGCATCTGGCTCGCCGACAGGTCGTTGTAGTAGCTCGTCTGGCTACCATCGGTCTTGGCGAGAATGTACATGCTCGTCGTGGCGGTGTAGGTGTTGTCCATCATGGTAAAGGACACGACGCCCATGGCGATCGCGCAGACCACCGGGAGGGCGATGACCAGCTTAAGGTGCTTTTTAAGCAGCTGGAACAGTTCGAGAAGGGTCATGCAGCTTGCCTTTCATTTCCCTAGTTCATATCGACAAAACTGCCCGTATGATATCGCATCTTTTTGCCATGTCCGAACTCTATACATAAGATACAGCGTCCGCGTATAAGTTGCACAACAACTAACGCGGCAGCGGAGGCGCATCGTCTAATCCTCGGTTTTTGCCATACCGCTACACGAACGGTCCCTCTTGTTGCACGGGAAACGTTACCGCAATGGTAGTTCCCACGCCCGGCTCACTCGACAGGTCAATCGCGGCGTGATGGTACAGAGCGGCGTGCTTGACGATCGCCAAGCCCAGGCCGGTTCCGCCACGCGCCTTAGAACGACTCTTGTCCACGCGGTAAAAACGCTCGAACACTTTACCCTGCTCCTCGGGCGCAATACCGATACCCGTGTCGGCAACAGACAGGTACGGATGACCCTCATCGTTAGTTCCACAACGCAGCGTGACCGTACCGCCAGATCGGTTGTAGCGAATGGCGTTGCTTGCCAGGTTATAGATCAGCTCGTCGATCAGGCGCGTCACGCCTTCGATCACCACGGGCTTCGTCTCGTGCCCAATGGTCACATTCGACTGACGGGCAACCTGCTCAAGACGCTGTTCCACCGTCAACATGGCGCGAGAGAGCTCGATGGGCTCTGTGGACCCAATGGGCACAGCCTCGCCCTCGGATGCTCGTTCCGCCTCGTCCAAGTTGGAAAGCGTGAGGATGTCGTTGACGAGCGCTGCCAGGCGTCCCGCCTCGCGGTAGATGCGGCCGCCAAAGTTGCGCAGGTCATCCACGCCCTCAACCATGCCGTTTGCAATAAGCTCGGCATAGCCCGAAATCGCGGTGAGCGGGGTCTTGAGCTCATGAGTGATATTGGCCGTGAACTCGCGACGCATGCGGTCGTTATCGGCCAGCACCGCCATCTGGCGTTTAAGCTCCTGGCGCTGTGACTCAATGCGCTCGAGCATGGGAACCATCTCGGTGTAGGCGTGTTCATAGCTACGGCGCGGGTGGTCCAAATCGACCTCCTGCAGCGGCGCAATGATGGCACGGGATTCGCGGCGCGCAAGGAAAAATGAGAGCACCGCGCCCGCCGCCGCAATAAGCAGCATCGGCGCCACCAGCGAAAGCAAAATCGCCGCAACGCCAGGCTGGGCCTGTGCCAAACGAACAACCTGACCGTTATCAAGGGCGACGGCGCGATATAGCATAATCTCGTCGAGCGTGGTGCTCGAGCGCTCCGCGGAGCCCGAACCGCTCTCAAGGGCCTCAACGACCTCGGGGCGATCGCCATGGTTGGGCAGCATGGAAGGAGACGCCTCGTTATCGTAGGCGACCGATCCATCCCTGTTGATCAGCGTGATACGAAGGTCCTCGCGATCGAGGCTTCGCAAGAATGCGATGGGCTCCTTCTGCTCGTTTAAGGCGGCGGCAATAAGCTCGGTTTCTTGCGAAAGGTTGGCACTCGTGGCATCTGCCAAGGTGTTTTGCACAAAGAACGCGCCCAGCACCGTAAACGCCAAAATGACGGACATGGCGCAGACAAATATCGTCGCAAACACGCGATGCGAGAGCGTGTGTTTTCCCTGAGGGGCAAAGACCACGGACTACTCCTCCGATGCTGCTGCCGCAGCGACGGCATCTTCAGTATCGCTACCGGCGGAAGGCTCCGCCAGGCGATAACCCACGCCGCGCACCGTCTCGATAGCGCCGGCACGCTCGCCGAGCTTTTGGCGGAGCGTCTGCACATGCACGTCGACGGTGCGCGAACCGCCGTCGAAGTCCCAGCCCCATACGCTCTGCAGCAGCGACTCGCGGGTAAAGACCACGCCGGGTTTGCGCATAAGATATTCGAGCAAATCGAACTCGCGCAAGGTGAGTTTGAGCGGCTCGCCGGCAACGGTCGCCTCGCGATGGCTGGGCGAAAGCACGATATCGCCCACGCTGAGCACATCGCTCGCCTGCTTGACCATACCGCCGCGGCGCAGCAGCGCACGGCAACGGCTGGCAAGCTCCATGAGCGAAAACGGCTTGGTCAGATAATCGTCAGCACCGCCATCGAGCGCCATCACCTTATCGAGCTCGGTATCCTTAGCAGTAAGCATCATGATGGGCACCGTCGCCGTCAGACGGTCGGCACGCAGGCGACGCATAATTGCCAAACCGTCGGTATCGGGCAGCATGATGTCGAGCAGGACGGCATCGGGTACCCGTCGCGCCACGGCAGCCTTAAACTCGCCATCGCACGAAAAGCCTTCGGCCTCGATTCCCTGTTTGCGCAGTGCATAGACCGTCAAATCCCTGATGTTGTCATCGTCCTCGACGTAATAGATCATGTTGAACCCCTTTGCGGCCGGCATGACCGCATCTTAACCCTAAAGGTACCTTTACTAGATGGTATCAGCCAAAACGTCCCGTCAAATAATCCGCCGTGCGCGGGTCGGTGGGATTTTTGAAGAGCTGAGCGCTGGGTGCGTGCTCCACCAACTCACCCAGCAAGAAAAACGCGACCGAGTCGGAGATGCGCGCCGCCTGCTGCATATTGTGCGTAACGACCACGAGCGTGCAGGTCTCCTTGAGCTCGCAGGCCAGCTGCTCAACCACCAGCGTCGACACGGGATCGAGAGCGCTCGTGGGCTCGTCCATCAGCAGAATATCGGGTTGCACGGCAAGCGCGCGGGCGATGCACAGACGCTGCTGCTGCCCGCCCGAAAGGCCCAGCCCCGACTCCTTGAGCTTGTCCTTGACCTCATCCCACAGTGCGGCGCGTCGCAGGGAGTCTTCGACCGTCTCGTCGAGCACGACGCGGTCGCGCACTCCCATGCCGCGAGGACCGTAGGCGACGTTGTCGTAGATGCTCATGGGAAACGGATTGGGGCGTTGGAACACCATACCCACGCGCTGGCGCAAGCGGCAGATATCGTAATCGCCCAGGATATTCTGGCCGTCAAGTGCAATCTTACCTTCAATGCGGCAATCCTTGATGCCGTCGTTCATACGGTTAAAGCAACGCAGCAGCGTCGACTTTCCGCAGCCCGAAGGCCCGATGAACGAGGTGATCTGCTTGTCGCGGATCTTGATGGACACGTCCTTGAGCGCGTGGTGATCGCCATAGAACAGGTCGAGGCCCTCGACGTCGATGCGCGTCGGCGAGACGGCAAGGTCCTGCGCCGTGGGGCGAGTCGCATCCCCAACTTCGCGCTCGTGCGCGGCCTCGGCCTGCGCCTCCATGAGTTCCACAAGCTCCGTAGGCTCCATCGCCGCAGCAGCCGTCATACCGCATACCTCCATATCGATATCAATTCAGCAGTATCGATAGTAGAAATCGCGGCTCATACGCACGTGAGCGCATTGTCAAGTGTTTGTAAGGACACGCTGGTTATGCAGCGGGCAGCGCAATGGTAAACACCGTGTGCTCGGGCGTCGATTCGCACGCAATGGTGCCGCTGTGTGCCGCGACAATCTCCTTGGCAATGGCAAGGCCCAGGCCGGCGCCACCGCGATCGGTCGCACGCGCCGCGTCCAGGCGATAGAACTTCTCAAAGATCACCTTGAGTTTAGCCGCCGGAATCGGATCACCCTGATTGATAAAGCGAATTCGCACGCCACCGTCATCTTGGCGCCCAGCCTCAATCGTGATGGTCGATCCTTCGTAGCTATAGGCGATGGCGTTTTTCATGATGTTGTTGAACACGCGAGCCATCTTGTCGCCATCTACGAGCACCGTCAGGTCCTCACGCACATCAACTTGGACATCTTGGTGCTGCTCGTTGAGAATGGGATAGAACTCATCGGCCACCTGCGCCAGCAGCAATCCCAGGTCAACGTAGCCGCGCGTGAGCACAATATCGTGGAAGTCAAAGCGCGTGATATCAAAGAACTCCTCAATAAGCGCGTCGAGCCGGTGCGCCTTGTCGAGCGCCACGCCCGTAAAGTGTGCGCGCTGCTCAACCGGCAGGTCGGGCGCCTCCTGCAACAGCGAGAGGTAGCCCACCACGCTGGCAAGCGGCGTGCGCAGGTCATGCGCCAAGTATGTGACCAAATCGTCCTTGCGGTGTGACTCGTCACGCAGGGCTTGCTGGACTTTGCGCTCGCGGTCGCGTACACGGTTGAGCACACCCTCGACCTCCAGGAAGTCGCCGTCGATGTTGTCCCACGCGTCGGGATGATCGATCAGACGGTCCTGAATACGGGCGGCAAGCACGCGGTCGGAATGCTGTTCACCCTGCTCATAGCCCTGGTAGTACAGAGCGCGGCCGCAAAAGAACAGGACGCACACGGCGAGCGCCAAGACAAAGCCAAGCATGTTGAATACAAAGCCGGCATCGAACAGCACCGGTCCCTCAATGCCACCGAGCGCCATGGCGCCGATCGCCAGCGTCATGACCCACGCGGCACCGCCGATCACCACGCAACGACGCACGATTTCAAAGCGATCGATCAGCAAGAAGCCGATGAGTAGCACCGCCAAGATACCGGCGATGTTACCAATGCCGATTAGCAGCAGACTCAGCAAAAAGAGCAGCACCGTCGCAAGCGCGCGATTATCGACGACCGCCCTAACATATCCAAAGAGCCGATCGGGCACCTCAAACGCCTGCTTATCATCTTTTGTCATGTCCATGTCCTCGCAAACAAAAGCGTTATTCGATGATATAGCCGACGCCCCAGACGTTTTTGATAAAGCGCGGTTTTTGGGCATCGTCGCCAATCTTTTCGCGCAGGTGACGAATGTGCACCATCACCGTATTGTTGGAGCCGGGCATAAAGTCCTCGTTCCACACCGCGCGGAACAAGTCCTCCACGGGCACCACGCTGCCGCGATGCTCGGCCAGATACAGCAAGATGGAATACTCGATGGGCGTGAGGCGCACCGGCGCACCGTCCACCGTCACGGAGTGAGCATCACGGTTGATCTCGAGGCCATCGAGCTGGAGGGTCGGCAACTCGGTCGCCTGCGCGCGGCTGCCGTAGCTGGTGTAGCGGCGCAACTGAGCATGAACGCGCGCGATGAGCTCCAGCGGACGGAACGGCTTGACCACGTAATCGTCCGCGCCAAGAGAAAGGCCTTCGATCTTATCCTGCTGGGCATCGCGTGCCGTCAACATAATTACGGGATAGGTATGGCTGGCACGGATGGTACGCAGCAGCTCAAAGCCGTCGATATCGGGCAGCATGACATCGAGCAGTGCCAGGTCAAACTCTTGCTCCAGAATTGCCTTGGCCGCATCGGCCCCGCTGTAGGCGATCTGGACGTCAAAACCCTCCTTTGTAAGGTAGATACCAACCAGGTCGGCGATGGCCTTCTCGTCATCAACTACCAGTATGCGCTCGTTCATGCGTACTCCTCTCGCGCTCCATTATGCCCGAGCCGGCGCCCGCCACACACAACAAGCGCGGGCGATTAAGTCGACCTTAAGCACCCTTGCGCCCGTTCGAGCACGAATGCGGGCCATGCGCGCACGCAACGATCGTCGTCGCCGGCAAACGATATACTCTAGTGCCAGAAGAGACCATCCCGTCGAAAGCGAAATCTGTGAAGTCCCTCACCTCTCTCGCAAAGCGCTCCGCCCAACTTGCCGCCGGCTTTGCCTGTGCCGTCGCCCTTGTTGCCGGCGTACCTGCTGTTGCCGGCGCCCAAGTGCTCACGACCGACGACGTCTGCGGCAAGACCGCCGACGTCCGCGGCATCACGACAGAAAACCTGCCCGATATCGAGGCAACTAATGCCCTTGTTATGGGCAAGGACGGCACCGTCTACTATGGACGCGGCGCCGATGAGCAGGTCAAGATTGCCTCGATCACCAAGGTCATGACCGCAATCCTAACCGTCGAGAATTGCAAGATGGACGAGAAGATCACGGTGAGCAATGCTGCCGCCACCGTAGGCAACTCGACCGCCGGCCTGCTCGAAGGCGACGAGCTCACCGTGGAGCAGGCACTACGCGGCCTGATGATCCCCTCGGGCAACGACGCCGCCATCGTGCTTGCCGAGCACGTGGGCAAAAAGATCGACCCCAAGACCAAGGACGCCGTGGCCACCTTTGTAAAGGCCATGAACGAGCGCGCTAAAAAGCTCGGCTGCACCGGCACGGTCTTTGAGAATCCGCACGGCCTGGATTTTGACGAGTGGGCCGGCGATATGCACTCGACCGCACATGATGTAGCGCTGATGATGCAGGAGGCCATGAAAAACGACACGTTCCGCGAGGTCGTGGCGAGCGAGGACTCCTGGATCGAGATTACGGGCGCCGATGGCTCAGACCATTCGCATTCCATGGACACACACAACGTTTTGCTCGGTCAGGACGGAAACATTGGCGGCAAGACCGGCACCACCGACGACGCGGGCTATTGCTTTACGAGCGCCTACAACCGCGACGGCGACGAGATCTACACCGTTATTTTGAACTCTACCACCACCGACCAGCGCTTTACCGATACCGCCACCCTTGCCAACTGGTACTACGGCCACAAGATCACGGTCGCGATCGCCAACACGCAGGAGAAGACCGCCAACGGCAACCCGCTCATGGCGCGCATTAGCCAGACAGATTGGACGGACAAGACGATCGACGCCACGCTCGCCGACCCCGCCGCACAGGCAACAGTGTTCTCACTCGCCGGCGAAGTGACCGAAAAGGTTAGCTACGATGATCTTTCGGGCACGGTGCATGTTGGCGATAAGGTGGGCAGCGTTACGCTTAAGCAGGACGGCACCAAGATTGCCGTCATGGACCTGGTTGCCGACGAGGAAGGAACGGGGCCCAATCCCATCGAGTGGCTGCTCGTGAAGCTCGACCGCCTGGGCCGCCGCATCGACAACCGCCCGCTCACAGCCGAGAGCGAAACCGTAGCCAAGGCTCCCGAGGTGTAGGGCCAAAGCGATATCGCATCGAACCAAAATGAGGCGTCCAACGGGGCGCCTCATTTTTTGAGGGTTCGAATCCCCAGCTAACGTGGTTCAACTAAAAAAGGGTCCCTTTCGGAACCCTTCTTTAAAGTCTTACTGGCGGAGAGCTGGGGATTCGAACCCCAGATGCCCTTTTGGGGCATACTCGCTTAGCAGGCGAGCACCTTCGGCCTCTCGGTCAGCTCTCCGTAACAGCCGTTCTATAGTAACCAAACAGTCGAGGATGAGCAAGAGGGAATTTGGAGCGATTCCATTTTTACCTTTCCCGTACCGCCTCCAACAAATAGTCGCGCATATACGGAATTGCAAACGAAACACAGCCATAGCCCGCAGGCTCAATCAGTCCCGTATCGATCAGACGTTTGCGATACGACCCGACTTTATTCGCCGCCAATCCCATCTTTTTGGCAATATCACCGTTCGTAATCTCGCCGCCTTCGCATTGCGCCATCGCCGTGAGATATTGAAACTGCCGCTCCGATACCCTGCGCAGCGCGGGGGCAATCACCATGGCATTGAAACTATCAAGAGCTGCCTGGACACCCTTGCGAGCTGCCTCTTCACTCACGCTCTCCGACCCGCTGCGCGCAGCAACCTGCCAAGCGTAATATCCGACCAACTGGACCATAAAGGGATAGCCTGCCGAGGCCTTTGTTAAAAGCTCAGCAACGCCTTCGTCGAGTTCCTTGCCCGCACGCCTCATCGTATCCTCAAACGATCCGCCGACTTCAAAATCTGAAAGCCGCGTGAGTTCGATATGCTTCGCCCTCTGAAGGAACGCCAACGTATCATCCACCACCACGCCATCCACCGATGTTGGCAAGCCGGCGAATGCAAAAGCGACATTCGCCCCTTGGCGAATCAAAAGCTGCATCTCATTGCCCAGCTCGCGCATTTCCTCAGTTGAGGCATCCTGAATCTCGTCGAGCGTAATGAGCAGACCTCCGCGCTTCGCGGCATCGTACATTGCCTCGCCCAGATGAGATGCCGACTTCGATACCTCAACGGAGCCAAGGCTGACTCCTAGAATTGATGGGGAAATCGACATTGACTCAAGACGAACATTTCGCTGTAGAGCCTCGAGGATTCTACTGCAAAAACCGGCATTCGAGGCGACGTCAACAACCTCGAATCCTTTTTTTCGCGCAAGATCACCCAATGCATTGAGAAGCACCGTTTTACCTGTGCCTCGGACGCCCGAGATGCGCATGAGTCGATCGGGAGCACCAGGACCATTCTCAAGGGCCTCGGCAAAATCATCCAAAACAGCGTCACGTCCGATAAGCTCAGGCGGATTCATGCCCGCCGTTGGCTTAAAGGGATTAATGGCTTTCGACATTCGACCCTCCTCTGCTAGTTTTAACAACTTTAACAAAGTTTAGCAACTTTAGCAGAGTTTAACAGGTTTAGCAGGCTCGGCGGCTTTGTGCCTTACCGATTCTGTCGGGTCCTCCCGCCCGCGCCGATACAAATAGCGCGGCGCGGCCCCTCTATACCGCCCCTACCCCAGCGAGCGGTTGAGGGAGCCGAGCTCATCGTTGCCCATGGTGCGCCACATTTGATAGATGCAGCCGCGCGCCAAGAAAAAGAAACCGTTATCGACGAGTTGCACGGCGGCATCCGCGAGTTGATTGGTCACGGCGGGCACCGGCGGCAGCTCAAGACCTGCCTTGTGGATGGTCGCGACAGCCTCCTCAAACGTGGGCGGTTTGATGACGCCCATCTCGTTCATAAGGCCCTGCATTTCCTCCTGCGCACTGCCGCCCGACTCCTCGCCGCGCGGCACTAGGCGGTAGCACGCCAGCGCCAGCTCGAGCTGGTCGCAGTTCCAGTAGGCGAATGCCAGACGATAGAACAGGTAACCGATCGAAGGCCGGTCGCTGGCAATGCGCAGGCCGTGGCGCGCTACCTCGATAATCTCGTCATAGCGCTCCAGGCGTGCTAGCACGTTAATCAGGGCAAAGTGAGACTGCATGGACGAGCGCGCCAAATCGTAGAGACGACGCACCTCGGGCAGTGCACGCTCAAAGTCCTCTTGTTCGGCGTAAAAGCTGCAGATCTCGTGCTGGGCAAAATACAGCGCATCGGGAGCGCGAAGGATACGCACGGAACGGTCCTCCTCCATCACCGGCAGCACCATGCGCACCAGCTGGTTGTCGCAGAACTGGGTCTGCACCGGGCCCGTCGCCAAAAGCTCAGCAACAGTACACTTGGCTTCCAGCTCCTCGACAAGGCGAGAAAAGCCCTCGAAAGCACCAGCTCGGTCAACTTTGGATTGCTCGCGCAGCTCGACGACACGGGCGGCATACGGATCGTTGTCCTCCTCCATGACCTCAAGCTCGTCAGCCGTATCAGCGAGCAGTAAATCGCGAAGCGCAGGCGGCAATGGACGATGGTCATCACGTGGTCGGGCGTGAACCTCTGCAGGCTCAATCATGTCCGGCGTATCTGCCTCATATGCCTCGAGCAAATGCTTGCAGGGCATGTCGTCCATATCCATGCTCTCAAGATCCTTGGCGACAGAAACGCAATCGGCCAGATAGGCCGCACGGCCAAAGGAATACGTTTCAACAACGCGCTCGCCCTGCTCGCCGTCGGGAGCCGCAATCTGCACGTAGCAGCGCGTGATGCGAGCGCCCGAAGCAAAGCAAGCCGCTGCGAGTGTAAGCGCAATACGCGCATCGTGCTCAGTGGCCCATGTTGCGCGCTTAGGCTCATCTACCTCGCGCCAGGCGTCATCTTGAGCATCGTATTCGCGCTGCGGCATAGCATCGACAACCGTGCGGCCAAATCGCACCAGCATGATGCCCTCGGCGACGTTCGCTCGATAGGTGTAGTCGAGCCGCGTGACCACGTTGAGCGCTTCTACGATACGTGCAAAACGGGTGCGAACGTCCCACTCGCCACCCGGCTGGCACGCAACCGTCCCCGGCTTGGCCCACGGGTTGTCATTCGACAGCGTTTCGAGCAAGCGAGGAACGTCGTTTGTCGTCTTGCTGATATGCCATAGGTCAAAGAGCGAGCAGCCCTCAAAGCTTGGCGACGAGGCAACGGGGCCCAACCCTGCCCCAATACGCTCAAGGATGCCCGATAGGCGGTTCAGGCGGCACTCGACGGCAAGTAGGGTATCGATCTCGTCCTGGTCCAGCAGGCTACGGTCAAAATTGAGATAAAAGAGCCTCGAGCGATCGATGCGCGCCAGGCTCATTTCGGTTTTGGCCGCGATGGTGCGCAGGCGAGGCAGATTAACTTCGCCCATCAAAGCGGCGGCATAGCGCTCAATGCCACTTGGATTATCTGTATGGTCAATGCGGTAGAGCAACGTTTCGATTGCATCGGGCAGCGGTGTGGAATCAAAACCCAGCAGTACCTCAACCGGCTCGGGGAGTTTTACAAGCTTGATCTTGTCGACAGCATTTTTCATGCCCTCGTCGAGGCCGTCGGCATCTGCCGTGCCCGAGACAGTGTTTTCAGAATCGGCGAATATCACGTAACGCAAGAACATCGAGGCCATGAACTCGCCGTAGCGAAGGCTGCGCGTCGAATTCCACGTCTCGCGATCGGATTGTTCGCGCATGGTGCCTTCGGGAGAGCCGATGACTCGCGCCCGGGAGTGCATCGTCCCATCGGTACCCCTGACCGCAATCTCACCGATGTTGGAATCGGACTCGTCAAGAATCAGTTGCATGTCGGGATCGTCGGGCAGCGATACATCGTTAACGGGACGGTCCACCTTATAGACCTCACCCGAAACGCTCACGTAGCCCAAAAGCGACACATGGCTTTTGCCGACGAATTCGACGACATAGCATGATTCATGCGGGTCCTCGCCAAAGAGCTTCCAAACCACGCCATACGAGCGTCCCGCAGGCTGCTCGGGCATGGCCGGAAAGCGCTTTTTGGGATCGAGAAACCTGAGCTTGTATGTCGGACGCTCTGCCACGAAATATCACCCTGATCGGTCGTCTAAAGAAAGAGCGCGCCACGGGCTCACCGAGGCGCATACTCGAAATCTTACACGAGTCGATGAGAAATAGTCCCCTTTGACCGAGGTTCGAATCCATGCGGCGTCTGCCTAAAAGAAAAGCCCCCGTTGCCGGGAGCTTTAATCTCAAATGGTGCGGCGTATAGGATTCCGCGCATCCGCTGCGCGGATCCGCACCGGCTTCGCCCGCCTGCCGGCGGACTCGCCCGCGGGCTAAAAACGCTCCGCGTTTTCTTTACGCCCGCGCCTCGACCGAGGTTCGAATCCATGCGGTGTTTACGTAAAAGAAAAGCCCCCGTTGCCGGGAGCCTTAATCTCAAATGGTGCGGCGTATAGGATTCGAACCTATGACGTTCTGATTCGTAGTCAGACCCTCTATCCAGCTGAGGTAACGCCGCGACTTGATGATTATTATGCACATAGACTGAATAATGGTCAAGCAGTTTTTCGAAAAAAGTTATCGAATTTGATTTTTACTCATTTGGAGGGCTTGGCACGATCTTCGGTGCATCGCGATATAAGAAAAGCCCCCGTTTCCGGAGGCTTAAAACTCAATTGGTGCGGCGTATAGGATTCCGCGCATCCGCTGCGCGGATCCGCACCGGCTTCGCCCGCCTGCCGGCGAACTCGCCCGCTCGCTAAAAACGCTCCGCGTTTTCTTGGCGCTCGCGCCTCGACCGAGGTTCGAATCTCCGCAATGCCCCCGTAAAGGAAAAGCCCCCGTTTCCGGAGGCTTAAAACTCAATTGGTGCGGCGTATAGGATTCGAACCTATGACGTTCTGATTCGTAGTCAGACCCTCTATCCAGCTGAGGTAACGCCGCAACGCAGGGATTATTATGCACGTGAGCCTTCGATGGGTCAAGCAACAATTTGGAAAATTTTTACGAAGCGCTGATTAAGTTGTCGTGCGGATCAGCACCGGCTTCGCCCGCCTGCCGGCGTAAAAGAAAAGCCCCCGTTGCCGGAGGCTTAAAGTTCAATTGGTGCGGCGTATAGGATTCCGCGCATCCGCTTCGCGGATCCGCACCGGCTTCGCCCGCCTGCCGGCGGACTCGCCCGCTCGCTACGGACGCTCCGCGTCCGCTTCACGCTCGCGCCTCGACCGAGGTTCGAATCCATGCGATGCCGGCGTAAAAGAAAAGCCCCCGTTGCCGGAGGCTTAAAGTTCAATTGGTGCGGCGTATAGGATTCGAACCTATGACGTTCTGATTCGTAGTCAGACCCTCTATCCAGCTGAGGTAACGCCGCAGCGCAAGACATATAAAACCACTTTAGTTCGTTAGAGTCAAGCAAAATCTCAAACTTTTTTCGCGCGGGCCGCAATTTGTCACGCTGCACCACAAGCATCAGCGCTTCTCGTGCGATCGATTGGCTTTTCGATCACATCGAACCCGGCGCCAAGCTCCCCCAGAAGCGACCGCACCCGTTGGGCACAGTCGTAATCGGCAAACGAGATGCTCAGCATTCGGGCCACCTGATTAGAAGTTCCAACGCCATAGAAGTGCTCAAGGACGACAAGCGCCTCATGCGCCACAAACGTCTCGACCACATGCGGCGACTCCTCATAGCACCATTGCGTCAACGGTCCCTCACTCGTCTGCCGAACTACCAAACCACCCATACCCGACGGCTCGCACGTTACCAGCAGGTGCTCCCCACCCTCATCGCTCTGGAGCAAAACAACCCTCTCATCGAACAGCTCCATCACATCCCCTTTCTCTTGCTCTTAGTTAGCAAAAGCATAGCAGGTAGATGCATGTACACAGAACACCTGTTCGTGTGTTTTCTATCGAGCTGTCCGCACGGCATGGTATAGCCGTACACAAAAAGGGCGCCCCTAAAAGGAGCGCCCTCGCAAATCACCTATGCAGCTAGTTTACGCGACCGGCTCGATCTTCTCGAGGCCGCCCATGTAGGGACGCAGAACCTCGGGGATCGTGATGGTGCCGTCGGCGTTCTGGTAGTTCTCCAGAATGGCAGCCATGGTACGACCAGCCGGCAGGCCGGAACCGTTAAGGGTGTGCAGGTAGCGCGAACCCTTGAAATTCTCGGAGTCGCGATACTTGATGTTGGCGCGACGGGCCTGGAAGTCGCCGCAATTGGAGCAGGAGCTGATCTCCTTGTAGGCGTTGTAGCTCGGCAGCCAAACCTCGATGTCGTAGGTCTGACGGGCAGAGAAGCCCAGGTCGCCGGTGCACAGGCTAATCACGCGATACGGCAGGCCCAGCTGCTGCAGCAGGTACTCGGCCTCGGCGGTCATGCTCTCGAGCTCCTCGTCGGACTCCTCCGGCTTGGCAAACTTGACCATCTCGACTTTGTCGAACTCGTGCTGGCGAATGATGCCGCGGGTGTCGCGACCAGCGGAACCGGCCTCCTCGCGGAAGCAGGGGGTGAAGGCAGTGTAGCGGCGAGGCAGAGTGTCGGCGTCCAGAACCTCACCGGCATGCAGGTTAGTCAGTACGACCTCGGCGGTAGGGATCAGGAAGTTGTCGCCCGAGACGTGATAGGCGTCGTCCTCAAATTTGGGCAGCTGGCCCGTGCCGAACATGGTCTGACGCTTGACGACGATGGGCGGCCACCACTCCTTGAAGCCACGGCTCGTGTGCGTGTCCAGGAAGAAGTTGATAAGGGCGCGCTCCAGGCGGGCGCCGGCGCCACCGAGAACGGTGAAGCGGCTGCCGGAGAGCTTGTTGCCACGCTCGAAGTCGAGGATGTCCAAATCGGTGCCCAGATCCCAGTGGGGCTTAAAGTCGAAGTCGAACTCGCGCGGGGTGCCCCAGCGGCGACGCTCGATGTTCTCGTCCTCGTCCTTACCGTACGGGGTAGCCTCGCACGGAATGTTGGGCAGGTGAGACATGAAGTCGTACTGCTCCTGCTCGAGAGCGGTACGGCGCTCGGCCAGACCGTCGATCTTCTCGTTGACGGCGCGCACGGCCTCCTTGGCGGCCTCGGCCTCGTCCTTCTTGCCCTCCTTCATCAGGGCGCCAATCTTCTTGGACTCGGCGTTACGCGTGGCCTGGAGCTCCTCGACCTCGGTGATGACGGCACGACGCTCGTCGTCGAGCTCAAAGAACTTCTCGCGATCCCAAAACGTCTGGCGATTTGCCATGGCGGTATCGATGGCATCGGGGTTCTCGCGAACAAACTTGATATCAAGCATTAGATCCTCCGGCGATATACATTCCATTTAGGTTGCAACCTTGTACATGTATGGGCAAGTATATACTTATGAGCGTTTACGACCCAACTCAACTACGCAAGAAGGCACCCAATGGACGCAGTTTTTTCCTTTTTGTTTGGCACCCGCACCGGTTTTGCCATCCTTTTCGCCGGCGGCATCCTGCTATTTGCGATTCTTGCCTTTGTGATGGAGAAGCGCACCCATAAGATGTATGTCGACCGCGGCCCCAAGTCCGAGGATGAAGAAGGCAGCTTCTGGGACTAACCTGCCAAAAAGGGACAGGTTTATTTTGGTCGGTTTTATCTGGGCAAACGCAAGCGCCCCGCAACTGGAATTGAGCCAGTTGCGGGGCGCTTTTTGCTCAATGTACAAAAATGCAGGAAAACCCTGCCAAAATAAACCTGTCCCTTTTTGGTCGGTTTTACTGGAGGGTTGCGTCGATTGCCTTGATCAGGGCGCTGCGCATGCCGGCGTCCTCGAGCGCAACGACGCCCTTGATGGTGGCACCACCGGGCGAGCACACGGCATCCTTCATCGCTGCGGGATGCTGACCGGTTGCAAGCTGCAGCTTTGCCGTACCCAGCACCATCTGGCTCACAATGCGATAGGCATCGGCGCGCGGGATACCGTGCTTGACGGCCGCGTCGCCCAGGGCCTCGATCGCCATGGCAACAAATGCCGGTGCGCAACCGCCCACGGTACCGCCCACAAACAGCAGACTCGAATCGAGCTCGACCACCGTGCCAAGCTTTCCGAGCAGACCGAGCACCGTGGCACGCTGCTCATCGCTAAGCGTGGAAGCCTTCTCGCAAGCGATAACGCCCTCGCCCACCGAAACCGGCGTGTTGGGCACCGTCGAGATATGAGCGACACCTGGCAGGACCTGTTCCCACTTGGCACTATCCCAGGTCCAGGCAACCGAAAGGACGACCTTGTCGGCAAGCGCATCCTTGAGCGGGGCGAATACCTTCTCGATCATGTACGGTTTGACCGCAGCGACCACGATATCGGATGCGGCGACAACCTCGGCGGCATCGTGGCAGGCAGCCATGCCCCGTGCCTCGCAACGCTCAACCAGAGCATCGTAGCGGCCTGCGCAGGCGCACATGTCGCCCGCGGCCACGCCGGCGGCAATCCAGCCATCGGCCATAGCGCTCGCCATGTTGCCAAAACCGACAAATCCAATCTTCATATCACACAGTCCTTTCAGACACATTCCTCAAAACGAAAGTCATTGTCCCACGCCATTGTTTCGCATTGCCGACCTACTTGTGATACGGCTCGCCACGGCTAATCTTGCAGGCGCGGTAGATCTGCTCCAGCAGCACCACGCGCGCCAGGTTGTGCGGCAAGGTAATGCGTCCAAAGCTGAGCATCTCGTCGGCGCGGGCGCGCACGGCATCGCTCACGCCATCCGATCCGCCGATTACAAAAGCGATGTCGCTGTTGCCTCGCAGCATGAGGTCATCGAGACGGGTCGAGAGCTCCTCGCTCGAACGCTCCTTGCCCTCGATAGCCAGCAGAATCACATGTGCCCGCGGTGGCAGGGCAGCAAGAATCGCCGCGCCTTCTTTGTCGCGCGCGGCATCCACGCCGCCCGCTTTGGCCGGATCGATATCGGCAACCTCGCGCATATCTACCTTGGCATAGGCGCCTAGGCGTTTGGTGTATTCGGCGCACGCGTCCTTCCAAAAGCGCTCTTTAAGCTTGCCAACGCAAACAACGGTATATTTCACGCGCGTTTACCCCTTCGACTCGTTCTGAACTTTGCCGGCGGTCAACATCTGCTCGAACATCGAGGCCGACTGTGAGAAATCGCTCGGCAGCACGACCGTCGAGGTTTTGCCCGTGCGAGCGAACTCCGTCATCATCTCGGACCACTGCGTAAACATGAACAGCTGGTTGGCCTCATCGTTGCCGACGCCCGTCTCCTGGATAATCTCGAGCGAGTCCTTGATGCCCAGAGCGATGGCTTTGCGCTGGTTGGCGATACCCTCGCCCGCCTTTTCCATTGCCTCAGCCTCGGCGGTCGCCTCGGTAACGCGCTTGATGCGATCGGCCTCGGCGAGCTCCTGCGCAGCGGCCCGCTTTCGCTGGGCGGCGTTGATGTCGTTCATGGAGTTCTCGACCTCGGTCGGCAGCGCGATCTTGGTGATAAGTGTCGACACGAGGGTGAAGCCGTAGGCGGCCATCTGCTCGGACACGGTGGCGTTGACGTCCTTGGCGATATCGTCTTTTTTGGCAAAGACCTCATCGAGCGTGTAGACGGGGATGGAAGAGCGCAGGGCATCGGTGATGAAGTCACGCATTTGGTCGACGGGCTCCTGCAGCATGTAGTAGCTCTTGTAGATGCCCGAATCTGCCGGGCCGGCGCCCATGTCATAGCTCACGTGGTACTGAGCAGAGACCTCAAGGCCGATAGTCACGTTGTCTTGGGTCTTAACGTCGATGCCAAAACCGTTTTTCATGGTGCGCAGACTCACCGTGGCGGCTTTGCGGTCGATCACGGGCACCTTCATGTGGAAGCCCGCGTTGACGATGCGGTTGAACTTGCCCAGACGCTCGATGATCACAGCATGCTGCTGTTCAACGACATAGCAGGCGTTGGGGAGCAGTAGCAACAAAATGATGATGGGGAGTAGAAGGCTCGTAAGGGTAGCGATGATACCGGACAACAGCATGGTTTCTCCTCTGATAGGTACGCGTTGGGACTAGGATACCCGCACGAAGCAGCTGTGTGACACCAACAAGAGGACCCGTGGTCAAAAAAGGCCAAATATGAGTACTGTTACCAGTTTAGTAACAGCGTATTTGGGTCAAAATCGCCTTTTTGAACCCGAGGTCTATCGAATTTACTTTGTTTTGTCTCAAGATTGGGTCAAATTAGCGTACATCTGTTGCGCAAAATGAGCAAAAATGGCTTCGTGAAATGTCTCTATTTTCGTGCCAGTACTCATATTTGCCACTTTTTGACCACGGGGGCATCTACCGCGCGAAATCGATAGGTCAAATCTGCCAAAAACGGCCCGTAACAAAAAAGCTCCCATTGCTGGGAGCTCTTTCATTTAATGGTGCGGGCGAAAGGACGTCCGCGTATCCGCTTCGCGGATCCGCACCGGCTTCGGCCGCCTGACGGCGTCCTCGCCAGCTCGCTAAAAGCGCTCCGCGTTTTCTTGACGCTCGCTCCTTCGCAGGTTCAAGTCCCCGCGATGGGCCCATAACAAAAAAGCCCCCATTGCTGGGAGCTCTTTCATTTAATGGTGCGGGCGAAAGGACTTGAACCTTCATGGGGTTGCCCCCATACGGACCTGAACCGTACGCGTCTGCCAATTCCGCCACGCCCGCGTGCAGGAATTAGAATAACGGAGCGCCACCGCGAACGCAAGAACTATTTTTGAAAAAGTTTGCAGGCATTTTCCCAGCCGGCTCGAGCGATTGCTTCAGCGTCCTCGCCGGTACGATCGACGCGGTCGTTGACCAGCGCGTTTGCCGTGATGGAAATCATTGCAGGCTCGCACTCAAGACCGCGAATGGGCTCCGGCGCCATATAGGGACAATCCGTCTCGAACAAAATACGGTCGAGCGGAGTTGCCGCGAATGCCTCGCGCACGTCGTCGTTGCGCTTAAAGGTAGCCGCGCCGCCATAGGCGATGTAACAACCCAAATCCACAAAGCGCTCCATCGTGGCTCGGTCCTCGCCAAAGCAGTGCAGTACGCAACCGGCCTGGGGCACACCCACCTCGCGCAGCACGTTGTACGCATCCACATGCGAGGTGCGCTCCTCGTCCGCGTCCTCATGACGCAGGTGCAGCTCTACCGGCACATCGCGGCGTACGGCAAGCTCCAGCTGCCGCGCCATGCAGTCGATCTGCACGTCGTGGGGCGCCGGCGCAATATCGTCGTCGTAATCCATGTGGTAGTCCAGACCGATCTCGCCGATGCCAACACACAACGGATCGTCGAGCGCAGTCACAATCTGGGCATGGATATCATCGGTGTAGTCCGGTGCGCCATAGGGGTGCACGCCGGCGAGATACTTAATCTGCGGAATATCCCGCATCGGCACAATCTCGCGCACCAGCCAGTCACTATAGTCCGTCACGCTACGCTTGTCGGCGATGGGGTCGAACATCGTCACCAGCAGGTCGACGCCCGCGGCTTTAGCGCGCACGAGCGTCTCGGGCACTTCTTTGCCCCAGAACGAAAGCAGATGCGCATGCGTGTCGGCAAGCGGTGCCAAGGGCACGGGACAAGTAACCGTCTTCTTTTTCTTGGTAAACGTCACGCGTTCGACATTAGGCGTCATGGGAAAGCTCCTGAGCCAAGCGAACAAAGGCAGCGACGTCGAGCGTCTCGGCGCGCGTGGTAGGTGCAATACCGCAGGCCTCAAAGGCGGCGTCGAGCGCGTCCTTGGCAAAGCCGTTGGCGCTCATGGAGTTGCGGATCGTCTTGCGGCGCTGAGCAAACGCGGCGTCGATCACGCGGGCCACCAACTCGCGGTCGATACCCTCGGGTACCACGCCGTCAGCGCGATCGATGCGCACTACGGCAGAATCCACATGCGGCGCCGGCATAAAGCAGCGCGGCGGCACCTCAAAGCGCCCCGTCACCTGCGCATACAGGCCGAGCTTTGCCGTGTAGCCGCCATAGGTCTTGTTGCCCGGCGTTGCGGCAATACGATCTGCAACTTCCTTTTGCACCATGACGACGGCGCGCTTAAGTGCGGGCATCGTCTGGAAGAATTGAAGGATGATCGTTGCCGCCACGTTATAGGGCAGATTCGCGACAAACACCGTGGGTTCACCACCGGCGGCCTGCTCAATCTGCTCCGGCGTCACTTTGAGCGCGTCGCCCATGATAAAGCGGAAGTTGGCGTAGTCGGCGGCGTGAGCATCGAGCACCGGCTCGAGCTCGGGATCGGCCTCGATCGACGTAACGCACGCCGCCTCCTGCAGCAGGGCCAACGTCAGCGTGCCGCAACCCGGGCCGACCTCGAGCACGCGCTCATCGCCCGCAAGTTCAGCGAGCTCACAGATACGTTCGATCACATGGTTGTCGATCAGGAAGTTTTGGCCCAGGCGATGCTTGGTCGCAAGGCCAAACTCCTCTAGCAGCTCCCTAGTTGCCGTGGGGTTTGCCAAAGGCGAAGTTGTCATAGTTGCCTCCTTAGCATGGTGGCGGCGTCTTGAAACAAAAGGGCATGGACCGTTGCGGCCATGCCCTTACATCTAAACAGCAAATTGCCGATATGGCGCGCAGCGGCTTAGCCCAGACGCGGGAACAGCGGCTCGCCCTTCTCGACGGGCTGACCACCGGCAAGCAGGCCCCAAGCGCAAATGTCCTTGAGGTCGTCGCTCGCGGCCTCGTCCTCGCAGGACAGGCGACGCAGGGCCTCGGCAGAAGTCTGGGGCATGAGCGGCATCAGCAGGTGAGCGGCAATGCGGATGGCCTCGAGCAGGTTGTAGATCACAAACGCCAGCTCGTCAGCCTTGGCCTCGTCCTTGGCAAGCGCCCAGGGCTCGGAGTCCTCGATGTAGTGGTTGGCGGCGTGGATGAGCTCCATGACCTCGTCCTTGGCTCCGCCGTAATCGAGCACGTCCATCTTGGCCATGTAGCGATCGACCAGGCCGTCGGCGATCTTTGCCAGCGGGTTGTCGAACGCGTCGAACGATGCGGGCTTGGCGGGCGCGCAACCGTCAAAGTACTTGCCGCTCATGTTGAGCGAACGCGAGATGAGGTTGCCCCAGCTGTTGGCCAGGTCGGCGTTGTAGACCTGCTCCATGCGCTCGAAGCTGATGGCGCCGTCGGTGCCGGGCACCACGTCGGTCATGAAGTAGTAGCGATAGCCCTCGACGCCCAGCATGTCGATAACGTCCTGCGGAGCGATAGCGTTGCCGCGGCTCTTGGACATCTTCTCGGCCTTGCCGGTCTCGGCATTGCGCACGGTCAGGAAGCCGTGGGCAAAGACGTGCTCGGGCAGGGCCTCGCCGATGGCCATGAGCATGGCGGGCCAAATGACGCAGTGGAAGCGGATGATATCCTTACCCACGATGTGGAACTGCGCGGGCCAGCGATAGGCCAGCTCGGCGCGGGCCTCGTCGGTATCGACACCGTAGCCGACGGCCGTCATATAGTTGAGCAGTGCATCGAACCACACGTAGGTCACGTGGCCCTCGTCAAACGGGACCTGAATGCCCCAGTCAAAGCTCGTACGGCTCACGGAAAGGTCGTTAAGGCCGCCTTCGACAAAGCTACGTACCTCGTTCATGCGGAACGCAGGCTCGACAAAGTCGGGGTGTTCGTCGTAAAGCTTGAGCAGCTTGTCCTGGAAGGCGGAAAGCTTAAAGAAGTAGGACTCCTCCTGCACGCGCTCAAGCGGACGGTGGCAATCGGGGCACAGGTGCTGGCCGACGCTGCCGTACTCCTCGTCGCCCTTCTGGACCTGCGTATCGGTAAAGTAGGTCTCGTCAGGCACGCAATACCAGCCGTCATAGCTGCCCTTATACAGGTAGCCGGACTCCTTCATGCGCTCCCACAGATACTGCACGGCGTGATGCTGGCGCGGCTCGGTGGTACGAATGAAGTCGTCGTTGGAGATCTCGAGCTTGCTCCAAAGCTCCTTGAAGTGCGGAGCCTGGCTGTCGGTCCACTCCTGCGGCGTCATGTTGTGCTTGGCTGCAGCCTCGGCGACCTTCTCGCCGTGCTCGTCCATGCCAGTCAGGAACTTGACGTTATAGCCGGCAGAGCGACGATAGCGAGCCTGGACGTCGGCTATGATGGTGGAATAAGCCGTGCCCAGGTGCGGATCGGCGTTGACGTAGTAGATGGGCGTCGTGATAAAGAACGAAGGCTTGCTTTGATCCATGGGGTTTGTCCTCCAGAAAAACGTTGCATACAGGGGATGATTCTAGCGCAAGGGCTGGATATCCTCCATCTATTGCATATCGAGCACCATGGCATAGACATCGCGCTTGCGGCGCGAGTACTTCTGAGACAGGCGCTTTGCCACCGCAGAGGCGGGCTCCCCCTCCTCGAGCGCGGTGCGAATGTCCTCGCGCAGGGCTTCGTCAGGGTCTACCGCTGCGGCTCCAACCGGCGCGATACCGGCCTCCTCGTCCTCACTCGGCGGCGCGATGACCAGCGCGATCTCGCCCTTTACCTCGCCACGGGCACGCAGCTCCTCGGTTAGCTGGGCGGCGGATCCACGCAAGACTTCCTCGTGCAGTTTCGTAAGCTCGCGGCAGACGGCAATATCGCGCTGGGGAAAGACCTCGGCCACGGCCTCGAGCGTCGCGACGATGCGATGTGGAGACTCGTAGAAGATGAGCGCGCCGGGGACGACGGCAAGGCGCTGCAGTCGGCGCACGCGGTCGCCGTGCTTGCGACCCAAAAAGCCTTCGAAGAAGAAATGCTCGCAGGGAATACCGGAAGATACGAGCGCCGTGACGCAAGCAGAGGGGCCGGGAATAACCTCGACAGGCACATCCGCCTCGCGCGCCGCCTCGACCAGCGCCTGGCCGGGATCAGACACACTCGGCATACCGGCGTCCGAGGCAAAGGCGAGGGTCTCCCCCGCCAGCAGGCGGTCGACCAGGCCGGCTGCGCGACTTGCGATCACGTTCTCGTCGCAACGAACGAGTGGCTTGGAGATGCCTAGGTGCATCAGCAACTTTGAGGTCACACGCGTGTCCTCGCAGCAGACGGCGTCGGCGGCGGCAAACGCCTCGCCGACGCGCGGAGACAAGTCGCCCAGGTTACCGATGGGCGTACCGACCACATAAAGTTTGCCCGTGCGGGCGCTGTTTTGCGTCATATCAACCTATTCAATCATGCCGCGCTCGAGCGTGCCGAGTGCCGCGCGGGCGTCCCATGCTGCAATACGCTTCTCGGTCTTCCACGTTTGGAAGAACCAGCCAGCCGCCGGCGCAAACGATGCCAGCTGGTTGGCGATAAACACGCGCTCGTAGGCATTGCGGCCCTCGGGCGTAACCGACGAGTTGGCAAAGATCGCCGCACCCGACCATTCGCCCACCAGCACGGGGAACCCAGTTGCGGCCGCCTCTTTGAGCTCACGCTTGTTGCGCGAAATCGCCGTCGTCAGACCGCGGGGGCTCGTGATGTCGAGCGCATACTCGTCGCGGTAATGGTACAGGTGAAGGTCCATGTAGACGTTCTTGTACTTGGCACCGCGCATAAAGTGCTTCCACTCGCCAGGGTGTCCCGAAGAGGAAAAGACGACAATCTTGTCCTCGGGCATATACGAACGAACGAGCTCGTACGCATCACGATAGAAGTTTCGCAGGTAGTGCGCCGGAATACCGTCTGTCATGGTAAAGAGGCTCTTGCGTACGCTCATCTGCGGCGTATCCAACAGCTCGATGCCTAGCAGGTTCTCGGCCTCGCCGTAGCGATCGGCCAGGCGCTCGAGCACATCGAGCGCAACGTGACGGCCATTGGTGGACGAATGCCACTCAGCGACGACTTCCGGCGTCGTGGGCGAATCGTTGGAATCTCCCTGGCCGCCCGGCACCGTCGCCAGATCGAGCAGTACGCGGATGTTGTACTTGTCGGCCCACTCAATAGCACGGTCGATATAATCGACGACCGAGATGTAGGAAGCGTCAGACTCCTGCGAACCAAAGGCATACCACGGCACCGGCAGGCGCACGGCGTTGAGACCGATCTGCGCCATACGACGAAAATCGTCCTCGCTCACAAACGTCTCGTAATGGCGACGCATGCGCTCGTTATAGGCAGCGGTGCCCATGGCCTCCTGCAGCTCGGCTGCATTGGATGCTCCGGTCGCTGCATAGAGCGACGGGGTCACCCAGGGCTCGGGAATAAACCAGCCAGAGAGATTTACGCCGAGAATCCTCTCCATCACGGCCCCCTTCGAATCGCGCAGGTCGAGCCTGCATCGTATTGCATAGGAAAAGTATCGTTTTGAGTATACCCGCGCGTGCGGACAGGCGACCGAACGGTCTACAAAGTGGCGCAAAAGTGGGAGGAATGTCCGGGCAGACGGAATCCGCGCATCCCGCTTTGAGGCTTTATTCCGGGATGCAGTTTCCGCAGGAGCCCTCGGTAAAAGAAAAGGACCCCTTTGCAGAGGTCCTTATCAAGTCAAGGTGGCGGGGAAGGGAATCGCGCCCGCGCTCCGCGCGTGCGGACCGCTGCGGCGCTTCCGCGCCTTGCGAGCTCCGCTGGCAAACGCTATCGCGTTTACTCAGCTCCGCGCCCTCACGGGGTTCGATTCCGTGTGGGGGCCACATAAAAGAAAAGGACCCCTTTGTAGAGGTCCTAGTCAATTCAAGGTGGCGGGGAAGGGAATCGAACCCCTGACACGAGGATTTTCAGTCCTCTGCTCTACCAACTGAGCTACCCAGCCATTTGAGGTGTGCCTTGTTTCAAGGCTTGATTAGTATAACCAAGGACGCGCTCCGGTCAACCGAGAATTTTAAAAAAGTTTTTGAGCATAGCCTCGGTTCTATAAATCGGCACGTCAGAAGCATCAACCGGCAGAAAGAAGTTTTCGCTCCACCTTCTCATGCCGGCACGCGTTGGAGAACAGGGGGCGAAACAATAATTGAAGGGCGCTCGAGTGCTGCCCAGGCGCCGGGGCAGGAACACATACGCCAGGGACGTACGTTTTCGTAGCGCTCGAGGACGTTGCCGCTACGGTCGATAAAGGCGATATCGATGGGATAGGCCATAAAGCAGGTGTGAACCGAGGAACAGCGCGGAAACGCCATGACAAGCGGCAGTCCGCTGGCGGCAATCGGCCGCCGTCCCAGCATGCCGCGCAGACGCACGGTAAACGACTCCGCCACCACAAACTCGGCCGGCGTCCAGCCCAACCTGTTGAGCGCCCGCGCGTAGGCGATATAGGACGAGACCGCGGTCACATGACCACCCCCGGACGCCATGGATCGACCGTCACCGCGCGTTCATGCGTGAGCACGGCCGGCGCCCCCAGGGAAACGCCGGCGATGCTCAGCGAACTCGGCCACGGCTCGTAGTGCATGGTGCAGGTATAGGTCCTAAACGTGCCAGAAAGAGAGAGCAGGCCACCATCCGATGACGCCGCGCCTTGCTCGCTCGAGACCTCGACCTGTAAGTCATATCCCTCCATGGCATTCTGAATCTGAGCTTGAACGGTCGCGGAAGCGTCAATGGAGCTCTCGTCACCCTCCCCGCCCGGCGCCACAGCGTGCGCAAGCACGATGTCGGGCACCACGCGGTCGAAGCGCGCGACCGCGCCGGCAAAGATCATGACGTTGTACGCGATGAGAGCCAGCGCGAGCAGGACAGGCGTGACCACGGCCATCTCGACCGTCGCCTGGGCACGCTCCTCGCGCAAGCCCGCGAGAATGCCCATTACGACCCACCGCCAAAAGCTCCCACCAGCGTGGCAACATCGACAGTGAGCGGGATGGAGCCGCCTCCGGGCAGCGGGATCTCCGCAAGTGTGAACACCGCGCCGCTGATGGTGCGCTCGACGTGATATTCCAAAGCCTCGCAAAGTGCCTTGGGGTCAGTCACGCCCAAGGGGATTTTTCGCAGGGTATCTTGAGTTTTGGAGATGCCTGCGATATCGGACCCCGGACTTTTGATGACATTGGCGGTATCGGTCAGCACCGGTTTTCTCAGACGCAAATCGCACGGTTCGAGTCCCAGCGCCGCCACGGAGGACGAAACGGTGTCACCGAGCCAGGACGCGATGGAGCCCAACGCGCCGCTACCCCCTCCCAAGCCACCGATCAGCTCTCCCATAAGCTCGTCGGCCGCACCCTGGATGTCTCCGTACCCCACAAGCAAGCGGCCCCAAACATCCATAATGCCGTCGAGCACGCCGGCAACGCCGCCCGAACGCTCCTCCAGCGTCGAGAAAAACCGCGAGAGAACGTTATTTTGTGCCGTCGCATCATCGGGCGCGAGCACCGCAGCAGAAATTGCACCACGATCGCCAAGCTCAACTGCCGTGTTAAACGAGGAGTTGAGCTCATCGGGACTGGAGATGGCGCCCGAGACCGCAAAGGCGACCACGCCGTTGCGACCGGGCGGAGCGATGCGCGGGCGCTCACCGGAAAGTTCTTTGATGGCGGTATCGAACGCATTGCCCGCACGGTCGGCTTCGTCCTCGGTCTGACGCTCGAGCTCAAGCTCCTTGTTGCGACAGTCGACGTAGTCCTCCAGGGCGTCTTTAAACTTGTCAAAGTGATACTCGAAGCCGTTTTCGATAGAGG
>CATVZP010000017.1 GCA_958348565.1 uncultured Collinsella sp.
GCATCTGATGGTGTCGACGTCAATGGTATACGGGTGCATCATCGACGTCTTCAATTCAGAAGATATCAGTGCGGAATGTTTGCAGAGGTAAACCCCAGTGCCCGCTGTGTTTCCATTGCTGAAACCCTGGCCGGCCGCTTCCGGCAGCACGCCGGGTCGATGGCGATGGGGGCGTGGGTCCCGTCTTGCCTTGCGCGTAACTGGCTGAATTGATTTTGATTGGAGCTGCTCCTATGTCCCAAGAGCTAACTCGGGTGATTGTTACTACTGATATGGAAGTCGACGATATGAACTCACTCGTTCATTTGGCTCTGTATCTTAATGTGCTTGATGTTCAGGCTGTGGTGTATACGGCTTCGCAGTATCACTTTCTTGGCGATGGCGTCCATACGCTCGGCGAGGTGAATTCGCATTGGCGGACTAAGGGACGTCGCTCTTACGAGTGGGCTGTTGTGCCTCATGAGCCCGATCCGCTGGCCGGGGAGCTTCGTGAGTATCGTCCGTTTCCCGAGCATTGGATCGAAAGTCTCTGGAGTAATGAATATGCCCAAGCTTGGCCGCAGCTGCAGGCCAATGCTGTCGCCGCCGACGAGCCGCCGTTTCCTACGCCGGCTCAGATGATCGAGCGTACGTTTGTGGGAAATGTTGCTTTTGAGGGCGATGTGCGCGAGGAAACACCAGGTTCGCGGGTCATCGCCGACGCCATCATGGACGACGACCCGCGCACGCTTTGGCTGCTCAGCTGGGGCGGCATAAATACGATCGTTCGCGCCCTCATGAGCATTTCCGAGCGCTATCGTGATACGCCCGAGTGGCCTTCCGTGCAGCAGCGTGTCTATCAGAAGGTGCGCGTGATGGGCGTTGCCGATGGCGTGGGGCAGGACAATTCGTGGCTCGACCATGGACGCGAGCTCTTTCCCGAGCTCATCTTTTGGTGCGTGCCCTATATGTATGGCGGCTATGTCGACGCCAAGATGGCGCAGCCCGATTCGCTGCCACTGTTTAAGGCTCCCTGGCCCGAGCAAAACCTCACGCAGGGCAATGGCCCCCTTATGGCGCGCTACATGCTCTATGGCGATGGCAGGGCTTACGAAAACGAACCCGAGCGATTCCAGTTTGGCAAGCATGCCCATCTGGATTGGGGCCTAGAGGGCATGCCCGCGATGCAGTTTGAGCGCGGCGACTTTATGGCCGAAGGCGACAGCATGACCTACATTCCACTACTGCCGTTTGGCCTGCGCGGTATCGATGACCGCAACTTCGACACGCTGCTCGGCCGCATGTTTCTTGACGGGCATCCCGATACGGACGCGCCCGCCGGGTTTGCCGCTATCGGCACGCCCATAGACGGCAACCCCAATCCCTACCTGCGCGCCTATCAGGAAGACTTTGCCGCCCGCGCGCAATGGTGCGCCCATGATCCGGCAGCGTGTTCGCATCCGGCACATGTTGCCGAGGTCACGGCCGACCGCGGCGCCGCAGCCGGTGAGCGTGTCGTCCTTGCAGCGGCCATCGTCGACCCCGACGGCAAGGGCTTTGATGCACATTGGGATGTCGCCGTGGACCCGTCGAGCTATGCAGGCACGCAGGATCTTTCGCTGTGGCAGGAATGCACGGTGAGCACCGCTTTTGTCGTGCCCGCCGACGCGCAGCCCGGCGACCGCTTCGTGCTCACCCTTACCGTGCAGACGCGCACCGAGCGCCCCTGCAGCCGCTACGCCCAGGTCGCCGTGACCGTGGCATAGCGAGCGGCAGACCCCGCATTCGGCATGGAGTGTCCCCAACTGCCACTCATGTAAGTGCGTCCCCAATGAGTAGGCAGCAGATTATTGGCGCCCGGCGAGCAGCTAATGCTCGCCGGGCGCTTTGCTGACTAGTCGTTTAAGAATGTCCCCAATGACTAGTCAAAAATGGGCCATGTGTCCCAGTTGTGGAGACTCGTTGAGCCGTCTGGGTATCGTGAAAGATCGCGCACTCCCCCATCATCAAAAGTGACACACGCTACCTGTTGATGGGAGGCAGCCATGGGCTTCTTTGACAAGATGTTCGAGAAGAAAGAGTGCGCGATTTGCGGTACCGAGCTGGGACTTTTGGGAAAGACCAAGATCAGCGAGGGCTACCTGTGCAAAGAGTGCGTCGGCAAGCTCTCCCCCTTCTTTGGCGGCTATCGCTCCAGCACCGCGGACGATATCCGTGAGCAGCTCGCCTACCGCGAGGCCAATGCCGAGCGTCTGGCGTCGTTCAACCCCACGCGCACGCTCTCTGCCGGGCGCACCAACATCATGCTCGATGAGGACGCGGGCCTGCTGATCATCACTTCACAGAGCCGCTGGCGCGACGCCAATCCCGACATCATTGAGTTCTCGCAGGTGCTCGGCTGCGATATGGATATCGACGAGCATCGCACCGAGATCTATCGCGAGACCAAGGACGGCGAGCGCGAGAGCTATAACCCGCCGCGCTACGACCTGGATTACGACTTTAATCTGACCATCCACGTCAACACGCCGTACTTTACCCAGATCGATCTGCGCGTAAACGACTCCACCATCGAGCAGCGCGGTTCCATCGAATACCGCGAGGCCAAGCGCCAGGCAACCGAGGTCCGCGACGCGCTGGTGCAGCTGCGTCAGGAAACGCGCGACAGCGTCGTGGCCGCCAAGGCCCCCAAGACCGCGGTAACCTGCCCCTTCTGCGGTGCAACCACCATTCCCGATGCCAGTGGGCGCTGCGAATACTGCGGCGGCGCCATCGGCGCATAGTCTCCGGCACGGAAAGGACCGATCATGGCCTTCGAGAGTGTCAACTATCAGTGCCCCGCGTGTGGCGGCCCCCTTCACTTTGCTAGCGCCGAGCAAAAGCTCGTCTGCGACTACTGCGATTCGCGTTTTGAAGTCGAAGAAGTCGAGGCCCTCTATCGCGAGCGCCAGGACAAGGCAGATGCCAAAGCCGATGCCGCAGCCGCGGTTCCCAAACCTACTGTCGACGATGCCGTGCAGGAGCTGGCTCAAAACGCCGGCTACATCTGCTCGTCGTGTGGCGCCGAACTGATCTCGGACGGCACCGTCGCCGTTACCACCTGCCCGTACTGCGGCAACTCCGCCGTAGCGCCCGGTCAGCTTTCGGGCGACTTCTCGCCCGACCTGGTGATTCCGTTTAAGCTCGGGCGCGACGATGCCACGGCCGCGCTCAAAGACCACTACAAGGGCAAAATCCTGCTGCCCAAGAGCTTTGTCACCGGCAACCATATCGACGAAGTCCAAGGCGTTTACGTGCCGTTTTGGCTTTACGGCGCCCGCGTGGACGGCGAAGTGCACTTCGACGCGACCAACGAGACCGTGACTGAGGAATCCGATCGCACCGTCACGACCACCGACCACTACGATGCCTACCGCAAGGGCAATATCTCGTTTGAGCGCGTGCCCGTCGACGGATCGTCCAAGATGCCCGACGGCCACATGGACGCCATCGAGCCGTTTGACTACGACGCGCTGCGCCCGTTTTCGGTCGCGTATATGCCCGGCTACATCGCCAACCGCTACGACGAGGACTGCGAGACCTGCAAGGCGCGTGCCGAGCGTCGTATGGAAGAAAGTACGATTTCGGCCCTGCGCGAGACCGTCGTCGACGAGTATGACGACGCCACAGTCGAAAGCAAGCAGCTCGACTACACCTGGGAAGACAACGACTACGCCCTGTTTCCCGTGTGGATGCTTTCCACCTCGTGGAACGGCAAGAGTTATCTGTTTGCCATGAACGGCCAGACCGGCCGCATGGTCGGCGAGCTTCCCTGCTCCAAGCCCAAGCTCGCTATCGCCTCGGTGCTGTTCTTTGTGATCGGGTTTGTCCTCTCCCAGATTCTCTTTATGGGTGGGAATGCCTTCGATCCGGACTACCTCACCTTTGATGTCGAGGGCATCCTCATCAACATCGTCGCGCCGTTGATCATCGTGGTCATCGCAGACGTGCTGCTGGTGGGCCAGCTCAAGACGGCCAACGAGGCCACCCACGCCGATTGCTACTGTAGCGAGCTCGACCTGACCGAGAAGCACGACACCTTCAGCCACACCGAGACCACCGTTGTCATGAAGGACAACAAGGACGATTAGCCATTCTGACCAATACCACCCGGCCTTTGACGAGAAAGGAAGATCACCATGGGACTCTTGAAAGCTGGATTGGGTGCTGCCGGCGGCGTCATGGCCGACCAGTGGAAGGAATTTATCTATTGCGAATCGATGCCCGCTGACGTCTTGGCCTGCAAGGGCAGCAAGCGCACCGGCGGCCGCAGCTCCAACACGCGCGGCGAGGACAACGTCATCTCCAACGGCTCGGTCATCGCCGTCAACGACGGCCAGGGCATGCTCGTGGTGCAAAACGGCAAGATCATCGAGGTCGCGCTGGAGCCTGGCGAGTTTGTCTTTGACACCGGCAGCGAGCCGAGCGTCTTTAGCGGCAACCTGGGCGACTCCATCAAGGAGACGTTCGCCAATATCGGCAGCCGCTTTACCTTTGGCGGCGACGCGGGCAAGGACCAGCGTGTCTACTTTATCAACACCAAGGAGATCATCGGCAACAAGTACGGCACCGCCTCGCCTGTGCCCTTCCGCGTGGTCGATAACAACATTGGCCTGGACGTCGACATCTCCGTTCGCTGCAACGGCGAGTATTCGTACCGTATCACCAACCCGCTGCTGTTCTACACCAATGTGTGCGGCAACGTGACCGATAGCTACACGCGCGATAAGATCGACAGCCAGCTTAAGTCCGAGCTGCTCACCGCTCTGCAGCCCGCCTTTGCCAAGATCTCGGAGATGGGCATCCGCTACAGCGCCATCCCCGGCCACACCACCGAGCTCGCCCGCGCGCTCAACGAGGTCCTCTCGGCCGACTGGCGCGACCTGCGCGGCGTCGAGATCGTGAGCTTTGGCGTCAACTCCATCGCCGCCTCGCAAGAGGACGAGCAGATGATCAAGGACCTGCAGAAGGCCGCGGTCATGCGCGATCCCACCATGGCAGCCGCCAACATCGCCAGCGCTCAGAGCGATGCGATGCGCGCCGCGGCGGCCAACCCCAACGGCGCGATGGCCGGCTTTATGGGCATGGGCATGGCGGGCGGCATGGGCGGCATGAATGCCAGCCAGCTGTTCGCCGCCGGCCAGGCACAGCAGCAGGCTGCCCCGCAGCCGGCTCCGGCTCCCGCCCCCGCACCGGCTCCCGCCGCTGCCCCTGCAGCCGGCACGTGGACCTGCAGCTGCGGCGCCACCAACACCGGCAAGTTCTGCTCCGAGTGCGGCAGCCCCGCACCCGCCCCGGCACCGGCCAAGTGGTTCTGCCCCAACTGCGGTAGCGAAAACGGCGGCAAGTTCTGCAGCAACTGCGGAACACCCAGGCCCTAGCCCCTTTATCTGGTAATTGGCGGGGGTTCCGCCACCCCCGCATTTGCTTCCATGGGTTTCGTTCGATAAAGGAGGACACCATGAAGACAACGTTCAAAAAGTCCGTACTCGCATTCCTGACATGCGTCCTGGCGCTCGCCTTTGCCCTGACGGGCTGCAGCGGCGGCGGCAAGGACCCCAAGGCCAACTTTGTCGGCAGCTGGCAGTACTCGGGTGGAACCTTGGACGGCGAAGAGCTCACCGATGAGTACATGGATATGCTCAAGGAGTGGGGCCTCAACTGTATCCTGATCCTCGACGAAGACGGCACGGGCGTCCTCGACATGTTCCTTGAGGTCGCCGACCTGAAATGGGAGGCCAAGGACGCCACCACCGTAACGATTACCGCCGAAGATGAGTCGCACGACTTGAAGCTCAAGGACGACAAGCTCGTCCTCGAGGCGGAAGGCGACAAGCTTATCTTTACGAAGTCCGACAAGGATCTGTCCGGCACGGTGAAGAAGGATCGCGAGGCGGCCGAGAAGGAAGAGGAGATCGATGAGGCCGTCGAAGACGACGATGTCCAGAGTGTCGAAATCTCCCCCGCCGTCACCGTCGCCGATGACGATCTGTGCACCATCACCATCACCGAGAAGTTCAAGGACGACTGGGGCGACATCGGCTTTGTCGTTAACATCACCAACAAGAGCGACAAGGACCTGACCTTCTACGCTCCCTCCGGCAAGACCAATGTCAACGGCACCATGAAGGACCCCTGGTTCTCGGCTCACCTGATGCCCGGCACCAACGCCACCGAGGAATTCACGTTCTCGAACGGCGAGCTTGACAGCCTTGACGACCTGGTCAACACGACCATCGGCATCGACGCCTATCTGACCGATTCCTACGAGGACGTCGCCTCTTACACCGCAACCATCGCGTAACGGCACGTAACATCAGCCGCGGATTGGCGGACGCATCCGCGCACACCAGACGGGGCCGCAGGAGTTAATCCTGCGGCCCCGCCGTTTTTATGCCGATGCGCGACGAGCTTTAGCGCTCCATATTGGGGACGATGCTGCCCTCGGTCACCGCATGCACGGCAAGACGCATGATGTTGTCGTAGCCGGTCTTGCTCAGGATCTCCGAGATGCGACGCTTGATGGTGCCCTCGCTCATAAACAGCTCGGCCGCGATCTCGCGACGGCTTTTGCCCTCGCAGGCAAGGCGCAAAATCGATAGCTCGACATCGTCGAGAGCTGCCGTGCCCGAAAAAATGCTCTCGGGCGGCTTGGGAAACGTGCAATAGCCCGCCAGCGTGGAGCGCATCACGGCGAACAGCTCGTCGATACCGACGTTCTTGTACACAAAGCTATCGACGCCCGCCTCGCGCGCCTGATCGACAAAGGTGATCTCGGGCATGCCGGTCATGATAATGATGCGACACTCGGGCAGCTGCTCCTTGATACGCGCCGCCGCCACGATGCCGTTGGAATCATGCTCGGTGCATACGTCCATCAGTATCATGTCCGGGCGCTCCTTGAGCGCGACACCCAAGGCCTCGGAGGCATCGGCGATGGCGGCAACAACAGTCATATCGGGCTGGTCGCCAACGGAGCGCGCCAGGCTCTCGCGCAGAATGGCCTGGTCTTCGACGATCAACACGCGGATCATGAGCTTCTCCTTTGGGACGTGGCGTTGGCGTTAAGCGGAATGGATACCGTAAGCGTAAAGGGTGGGGCGGCGTGGACCTCTAGGCTGCCACCCAGATTCTGTGCGACATGCCTCATACCAGGGATACCCGTTCCCTCGCGATACGATACGGGGGCTGGCGCGCCGTCATTAGAGATGGTCATGCGCGCGATGTCGCATCCGTTCGACTCCTCCTGCCACAGGTGCACATGGACCTGGTGGGCCTGCGCGTGCTTGGTGGCGTTGGTCGAGGCCTCGCGGATAATCTGCAAAAAGGCCGCCGCGACACGCGCGTCCTCAGGCAGCGCACCCTCAACATCGATCTGCACACTCACCAGGCCAAAAGCATGGACGATATCACCCAGCTGTTCTGCAGGCTCGCTGGCACCGCCACCGCGCAGATCGGCAGCAATTGAGCGCAGCAACGGATCAATCTGCTCGATCGAGTCATCGTCCAGACGCCCCTCCTCCAAATAGCGATGAAGAATGGACAGGCGCTGCCCGATCACATCGTGAACGCGGGCGCGCATACGTAGGCAGGCCGCATTGTCGGCAACTTTTTTGACTTCTTCGATCTGGGCTTGGAGCTCTTGGCCCGCAAGCTCAAGCAGGTGGTTGGCTTGCGCCAAGCGGTCGTAGGCGTGTGCGTATTCCGTCACGTCCAGGCCGACGACACGCTCGAACGGACGGCCCGAGACCGTAACGGAGTCACGCACGAACAGACGAATCTCGGAAGGAGAGATCTCGACCACGACGCGATCCCTACCAAAGCGATCAAGGTCGATATGGGCGCGATTAGCGCTGCTTTCGGGCATTTGCATGCTAAGTTTGCGCAGGTCGTTCCATGTGCCGCTCATGTCGCGTAGATCGGTTGGCATATGAAGTTCCACCAGGTTTTTGCGCATGCAGCGGTTCATGAGCAGCGGACGGCCCCTCGGGTCTAGATACAAGATGCCCACGGGAATCACGTTGATGGTCTCGATCGTCGAGAACGTGGTGATATCCTCCTGGCGGTTACGGACGTCCATCAAGAGCGCCGCGATGGAACGGAACAGGAAGAACGCTCCCTCTGCGATAAGGACAACGGTCCACGCCGAGCCCATGGCAAAAACCACCGGTGGTGTAACGGCGGCAACAAGCAGCAGCTCGACCAGCATGACGGGGCGACGATAGTGCACCATAAGCACCACGCCATAGGCAAAGATCGCGGCATTAAGCCACAACGCTCCACCCATTGCCCTGGCGCAAACGTCAAGCGGCGCCACCAGATACGAGCCAGACGACGCGAATAAGATGAGCGCCGAAATCATCAGGTGAAGCACAAGGCTCGCCTCGTAGGCGCAAATCACCTTACGGTTATAGGACGAGCGGCGCGATGCGATGAGCGGGACGTGGATCGTCTGCAGACACGCAGCCAGGGCAAAGACAACATCGAGCGCAACGATTTGGGGAAGGATGAGCGAAATCTGCATCGTCACTCACCCGCCCTCGGCATCAAGACGATCATGCGCAGCTGGCCGGGCCCGCCCTCAAGGCGATATGCCACGTTGCGCCCTTGCAAAGCGCTTTCGAGCTCTTGCGCAGCGGGCGTCTGCGAAAGATCTGCATCATCGTTGGAAAAAAGCGTGGCGCGTAGCTCGACACTGCATCGGTCATGGTCGCCCAAGTGATACATAAGCGCCGGATGGTCGGTGGTGTAGGCAAAAAACGCAAAGTCATACACGCAGTCGTACAGGGCGCTTACCGTACTGGCGTGCAACGGGCGCCGTATGGCGATAATCGAGGCGCAATCGATATCGATGGTGCGCAGGTCGCTTGCGAGCTCGTTGGCAATGAGTTGAATGCGGTCGCGATCAAAACCGCTCTCCCCGTGCTGTGCCAACGTGAGCGACCCCTTGCGCTTGCAATAGGCGACGAGCATCTTGGCGCGCTGCAGCATGCGATAACGCTCGTGCGAAAACGCCTCGTCGGTCAACGGCGGCAGCGAGCTCAGCAGGTCGTACATCCCTTCGAGCGCGCGGGCAAGCGCTTGGTCCACGTCTTGGACCAGCAAGGTCTCGGCCTCTTGATCTGCCAAATGCGTCTTAAGGTCGTAGTCGGCGGCGAGCAGTTCGTTTTGACGCTGCAGCTCCATGCGACGATGTGCCAGTTCACGGTTAAGCTCGTTGAGCTCCGACACGTCTTGGGCAAGCAGCGCCGATCCACCCAGCAGCGGAAAGGCGCGATACATTACATCGGGATCGGACGCCACGGCAAAGGCATGAGCGCGCCCGTGCTCCTGGGTCCGCAACTCCTCGCGCACGCCTACCGGCATTGGCTTTGACACTGGCGTGGCATAGGCCTCCTGCAAGTCGCGCGTTAGAACTTTGAGGTCGAACGGCAAGGTGTCGAAGATGCCAGCTATGTCGTGATACGACGGAATGACACCGCAATCGAGACAGATTTCCATCGCCACCACGCACAGGACGCAATAGACGAGCGAAAAGTTGAGCCTCCATGCCCAGGGCACGCGCAACGCATATGAGATGGCAAAGAATGCGCCACCCAGCAGTACGAGCGCCGCCGTGCCCGAGAAACGCTGGATGCGAAAGGACGAGGACCGACCAATCAGGATAAAAAAGGCCACGAAGTCAAAGGCCGTCCACACGAGGACGGCGAAATAACCCCAGCCGTACGTGTAATCGTTGCTCCAGGTGTCGCTTGTACGGTCAAAGCGGAAGACCTGCTGGTGAAAATCGTTGGTGAGCACAAATCCGATAAGCAGGATGGCCACAATCCACAGTGCAGCGTAGTAGCGGCGACCCAAGCGGTGTTGCTCCAGGCCCGCGAGGCGCAGACCACACAACTGGTAGAGCAGTGGAATGAGCGTCATGGGCACGTAGTACAGGTACCACAGCACGGTGGCATAGAACGGCGTGAACGACTTGTACTTGAGAATGACTTCGATCATCCACAGGGCGCAGATGGTGGCGATGGCAACAAGACGGCGGCGCAACACATAGTCCAAACAGCGCAGATAGACCGATACGCCCCAGATCGAAAATACAATTGCGGCGACAAGCAACGGGAGAGAGCTCGAATGGACGAGCGCATCCACGACCTCTTTGGACACCTCGCTATAGGCGGGCACGACGTTAGAAAGTTTGGGGTCGGAGGCAAACAGCGCCGGCAAGACCGCCAAAAGCATGAGGAACAGTGCGGTGATGGCGCCGGCGATAGCAAAGACACGGTGACGATACGCCTGATGCGTTATGCCAACAAGGAATCGCGGCATGGCAAAGAGCGTGCCGCCCCTGGGATCCGCCACGGGAGCGGATCGGGCGGCCGCGTGGCCGATATGTCGCTCGCGGGTACCCATAGTGCTTTTAGTGTACCGACAGTTGGGTCGAAAAAGCGGGCCACATGTCCCAAAATCCGCAGACGGCAAGGCGCCCGGTGAGCACATACTCGCCGGGCGCCTTGGTTAGGAGGCTATGAAGTTGAGTGTCTCAGCTTCCTTAGGAAAGGTCCTCACCATTCGTTTCAATGACGTGCTTGTACCAGTCGAAGCTCTTCTTCTTGGAGCGCTTGAGGGTGCCGTTGCCGGCATCGTCGCGGTCGACGTAGATAAAGCCGTAGCGCTTGGACATCTCGCCCGTGCCGGCAGACACCAGGTCAATCGGGCCCCAGGTGGTGTAGCCCAGCAGGTCAACGCCGTCCTCGGTCACCGCATCACGCATTGCGGCAATATGCTGACGCAGGTAGTCGATACGGTAGTCGTCGTTGATGAAGCCATCCTCCTCGACAACGTCCCTGGCGCCCAGGCCGTTCTCAACCACAAACAGCGGCTTCTGATAACGGTCGTACAGGTCGTTGAGCGTAATACGGAAGCCCAGCGGATCGATGACCCAGCTCCACTGGCTCTCCTGCAGGTAGGGATTCTTGGCGCCGGCGAAGGCGTTGCCCTGGGTGCGCTCGACATCGGGGTTATCGGCACCGGCGGAGCAACGGGTGCTGTAATAACTAAAGCTGATGAAGTCGACGGTGTTGGCGGCCAGGATCTCGCGGTCCTCGTCGGTCATGCCCACATCGATACCCAGACGCTCGAGCTTCTTGACGGCATAGGCCGGGTAGTAGCCGCGGCTCTGGACGTCGACGAAGAAGTAGTTGTCCTGATTGTCGAGCTGCGCCTGGCGCACATCGCCCGGACGGCAGCTGTAGGGGTAGTAGCTACCTGCAGCGAGCATGCAGCCAATCTTGACCTCGGGGTCGATCTCGTGGGCGATCTTGGTTGCCCAAGCGCTGGCGACGAGCTCGTTGTGGGCGGCCAGGTACTCGACGGCCTCCTTGTTCTCGCCCTCCTCAAAGACCAGTCCGGCACCCATAAACGGCAGGTGCAAGATCATATTGATCTCGTTGAAGGTAAGCCAGTACTTCACCAGGCCCTTGTAGCGGGTAAAGATCGTGGCCGCGAGGTTCTTGTAGAAGTCGATGAGCTTGCGGTTGCGCCAGCCGCCGTACTCCTTGATGAGGTGAATCGGGCAGTCGAAGTGCGTGATGGTCACGAGCGGCTCGATGCCGTGCGCCTGGCACTCGCGGAACACGTCCTCATAGAAGGCCAGGCCGGCCTCGTTGGGCTCGGTCTCGTCACCGTTGGGGAAGATGCGGGTCCACGCCAGACTCATACGGAAGGTCTTAAAGCCCATCTCGGCAAAGAGGGCGATGTCTTCCTTGTAGTGGTGGTAGAAATCGATGCCAGTCTGCGCGGGATAGTAATAGCCGTCCTCGAAGTCGAGCATCTTGCGCTGGCCGGAGACCACCGCGTAGCGCTCGGGGCCGTGCGGAGCCACATCCACGTTGGCCAAGCCGCGGCCGTCCACGTCGTAGGCGCCCTCGCACTGGTTAGCAGCCGTCGCGCCGCCCCACAGGAAGTCATTACGGAAAGCCATGCATCGATCCTTTCATACGCTGTTGTCATAGGCTCAGTATCCCTACAAACAACGCGTCGCTCAACGGCAACGACGCAGGCCGATACTTCTTTTCACGCGCGGGTGCTCGGCAGCCGCCCCGTCTGACACTTTTTGATACCCGCCTGCCCAAACCACCAACCACCACAAAGGGGACGGGCACCTTTGTGGTGGTTTGGGCAGGTTTGTCTCGATCTGTAACAGGTAGAGACGATTTAGCCCGCTAGATGTTACAGATCGAAACAGAAGATTCTAGTCGCAGGCGATGTCGAGGTTCTTGCCGATGAGGTCCACGCAGCCGCCCTCTCCGGCGGGATATTTGACTGAATAGGAAAGAAAGGAAAAAATAGGAAAAAAAGGAAAGGAGACTTATGACTGAAACCATCTTCTCCCCCTCATTTGGAAATCGCCCGTCCTATCTGGTGGGGCGCGGGAACGTGATTTCGACATTCATCTCCGGTCTTGAGCAGGAGCCGGGCAATCGCGACCGAGCCATGCTCATGCTTGGACAGCGAGGCAGCGGCAAGACGGTTCTTCTGTGGGAACTTGCCGACCGCGCACGCAAGCTCGGCTTTGTTGTCGCCACGCCCACCGTGGCCTCCGAGGATATGCTCGAGCGCATTGTTGAGAAAATCCAGGAAGCAGGCGAGCCGTACGTCAATAAACGCCGCCTTCCCAAACTCACGAGCGGCAGTCTAAGTGTTTTTGGGTTCTCGGCAGGCCTCGAGTTCACACGAGACGTGCAGGAGACCAAGAGCTTTCAGTTCAAACTCACGCAGCTCGCGCGCAAACTGACCGAGCAGGGACACGGCACCCTCATCCTCATCGACGAGCTCCAAGCAAATTCACCCGAGATCAGACAGCTCGTCACCGCCTATCAAGAGCTCGTCGGCGAGGGACTCAACATCGCGCTCGTCATGGCGGGCCTCCCGGGAGCAGTCTCCGCGACACTCAACGACCGCGTACTGACATTTCTCAACCGCGCATGCAAAGTCACGCTCGAACCGCTTTCAGTCGGAGATGTCGATGCATATTATCAACGGGCTTTCGAAGAGCTCAACCTTGATATTCCAGGCGATCTTCGCCTCCGTGCCGCTCGTGCAACCCAAGGTTCGCCCTATATGCTGCAGCTCATCGGCTACAACATCGCCAATCGCTGCGAGGCCGGAAAACGCGTAACGCCAGAGCAAGTCGACGGAGCTATCGAAGCGTCAAAGGCCGATTTCGAAAACGATGTTTGTGAAACGACGCTCGCCGCGCTATCGGACCAAGATGTTGCGTTTCTCGCTGCAATGACCGATGACGAAGACGGCGTGTCGCGCATTTCCGATGTGGCCGAGCGCATGTCAGTCACACCCGACTATGCGCAAAAGTATCGCCGGCGCCTCATCGACGCCGGCGTAATCGAACAGGCGCGCCGCGGTTACGTGCGCTTCGCCGTACCATATATGGCTGACTACCTGCGCAGCCAACTCTAGGCAGCCACCACAATGGGGACAGGCACCTTTGTGGTGGATTGGGCCCGGTTTGTCTCGATCTGTAACAGTTGGGCCGCCAAAACCGGGCTTGGTGTTACAGATTGAGATTTTCGGGCAGCCCTCTGCAGTTTGTCTAAATCTGTAACAGGTAGAGACGATTTAGCCCGCTAGATGTTACAGATTGAGACGGAAGATTCTAGTCGCAGGCGATGTCGAGGTTCTTGCCGATGAAGCCTACGTAGCCGCCTTCGGCTGCCTTGGGGCTGTCGGCGTGGCAGAGGACCCACTTGTCAGCCTTCCAGTAGCAGTAGCTGTCGCCAGCCGCGGGCATATCGGCCGCAGTCTCGGGGCGCGGGCCGTTGGTGCCCGCCGGCAGCGCCACCATCACCTGGAAGCCGCCGTCGTCGACCATGCACGGCGTGTAGTGGAGTGTGGTGTTGAAAACCTCGACAACCTTGCCCGCCGGCACGCGGAACGCCTTGACGCACGCGGTGTCGAGCTTGCCGTCCTCGATCTCCCAGCGATGCGCCACAAGCAGGATAAAGTCGCGTGCACCCAGGTTGAATTCGCTGGCGCGGTGATACTCCAGACAGTTGAGACGCGTGTTGTGGCCGTTGCACCAGCCGAGCTGGAAGGGACGGCCGCCAAACATGAGAAAGCCCAGTTTATCGGCATCCTTGACGTCCTCGAGCTCCGGCGCACTTGCTACGTACTTGCTGCCCTCGGGAATGGGCGTGGCAGAGAGCGCCTCGAGCACGGGCGACGTGAGCTCGGACGGAACGTTATCCCAAACGTTGCCATAGGACTTGAACTCGGGATCAGAGACAGAGTAGATATGCATGTTTGCTCCTGTTCGTTTGTGTGCAGTATGAACATTCTAGAACAATCTTGTTCTGTTTTGAGCACTCGGTATAAAAAAGCGCTCCGAAACGGGTGGGAGCGCTTCTAGTACAAACGCTATTCCTGCGAGGGGCCTTACGCCTGCTGATAGTGCAGGTGCTTCTCGTCGATATCGGCCAGGTCGCGGTCGAGGTAGCGGCGCGCGAGCCAGTTTGCCATGGGAAGGTTCTGGTCCAGGTAGTTACCGCACTCCTCGGGAGCGGCACCGGGGACATCGCCCTCAAAGCCGGCGACAAACTCGAACAGCTCACGCACGAGCGGCAGAATCTCCTCGCTCGTCAGCTCACCAAAAACGACGAGGTAAAAGCCCGTGCGGCAGCCCATGGGGCCAAAGTAGACAATGCGGCTCGACCACTCGGCATGATTGCGGAGGAACGTCGCGCCCAGGTGCTCGATGGTGTGGCACTCGGCCGTGTTCATGACCGGCTCCTTGTTGGGCGTGGTCAGGCGCAGGTCAAACGTGGTGACGGCGGCGCCGGTCGCCGGATCGCGGTCGATGCGGCTCACATACACGCCGGGCTCAAGCAGCAGATGATCAACAGAAAAGCTGGCGATGCGCTCCATGGCAGATCCTCTCGGTAGTCAATTTGGGACGGGGCTCTTTTAGCTGGTTCGAATGGTCGCACCAATCATACCAGTCAAAAAAGCCCCGTCCCAAATAAGCTACCTGGGACGGGGATCAATGAGTTTATAATCCCCGTCCCGGAAAAATCATGCTAGGCAGTGTACGCGATTGTAGCGTCGACAGCGTGGCGCCAGCCGGCGATCTTTTTGGCGCGTTCGTCGGCGGTCATGGCAGGCTCCACGATGCCGCGGGCGCCGTAGACGTCGACGACATCGCGCGTGTACATGCCCAGCGCAATACCGCAGGCCCAGGCCGCACCCAGGCCGCTCATCTCGTCGTTGCTCGCGATGCGGATGGGCGAGCCAACCAAGTCGCTCTCAAACTGCATCAGGTACGCGTCGCGCGTGGGACCGCCGTCAACACGAAGCTCGGCCAATGCCGCACCCGAATCCTCGACCATCGCATCAATCACGTCAAAGATCTGATAGGCGATCGACTCGTCGGCGGCCTTCACGAATTCCGCGCGACCCGTGGTGCGCGTCATGCCAAAGACGCAGCCCTCGGCGTCACTCGCCCAGTGCGGCGCGCCCAAACCGGTAAACGCCGGCACAAAGTAGACGCGGCTCGCCGGATTGGCGGCGTAGCACAGGTCGGTAACTTCCTCGGGGTTGTTGATGAGCTCCAGATCGTCGCGCAGCCACGTCTTGACGGCGCCGGCGTAGCTCACGTTGCCCTCGAGCACGTACTCGGTCACGCCGTCCATACGCCATGCGAGCGAGCTCGAAAGCCCATGCGAGCTGGCAACGAACTCGTCACCGACGTTCATCATGACCGAGCTGCCGGTGCCATAGGTCGCCTTGGCCATACCGCGGCTGTGGCAACCCTGCGCGAACAAGGCCGCATGGCTGTCGCCGAGCACGCCGTGAATGGGCACGGGTGCCGGCAAAAAGCCGCCCAGGTCCGTCGTGCCGAACAGGCCATCGGAATCGGTCACCTGCGGCAGGCAGGCCACGTCGATGCCAAAGGCCTCGCACACCGGCTCGCTCCAGCAGCCACGGCGCAGGTCAAAGAGCTGCGTGCGGCTGGCGTTAGACCAGTCGCAACGGAACTCCGCGCCGCCCGTGAGCGTCCAGACCACCCAGGCATCGATGGTGCCCAGGCAAAGCTCGCCCGCCGCCGCGGCCTCGGCAGCCGCGGGAACGTTCGCGAGAATCCAGGCCATCTTGCCCGCCGGATAATAGGGCGAGAGCACCAGGCCCGTCGTGCCACGCACCAGCTCGGCCACGCCCTCGCGCGCGGCCAGCTCGTCGCATAGCTCGCGGGCGCGGGCGCACTGCCACACCACGGCGTCGCACAGCGGCTCGCCCGTCGTGCGGTTCCAGGCAACGGTGGTCTCGCGCTGGTTGGAGATGCCGATACCGGCGACGTCGGCCGGGTCGACCCCGGTCTCCTCCACCACGGCACGCGCCACGGCCAGCACATTGGCGGCAATCTCGGCCGGATCATGGCTCACCCAGCCGGCCTCGTTGACAATCTGGCGATGCGAGCGATCGGCACGATGAATCAGATGGCCGCCCTCGTCCACCAGCAGCGCCTTGGTGCCCTGCGTGGATTGATCGATTCCGATGATGTATTTACTCATGTACTCTCCTGTCTCCCCCGCCGATTCAAAAACTAAAACCCGACGGACAAGGAGCGAGCGGCCACCAAGTGCCGCAGATTGCCGTGAAAGAGGAGCGCCGCGTACTTTGCGCACGCAAGCGACGGTTTGAACGGCAAGGTGCGGTGCTTGGCGGCCACGCAGCGTCTGTGTCTACTAGTTGCCGATGAACTCGGCGACCGTCTTGGCAATGCCTTCGCCCGTCAGGCCGTAGTGCGCAAAGACCTCGGGGCTCGTGCCGGTGATGACCGGCGCGTCGGGCAGGGAGAGGCACTTGACCGGACGCGGGCAATGCTCACCCACCACCTGCGCGACCATGGAACCCAGGCCGCCGAAGGGGCTGTGCTCCTCGACGGTCACGACGGCGCGCGTGGCGCCGGCGGCCTCAATCACGGCCTCGGTGTCGAGCGGCTTGACGCAGTACATGTCGAGCACCGTTGCCGAGATGCCCTGCTCGGCCAGCAGGTCGGCGGCGTCCACGGCATGGCGGACCATCTCGCCGGTGGCGACGAGCGTCACATCGGTGCCGCGGCGCACCCAAGTGGCGCGATCCATCTGGAACGGGCACTCGTCCTCGGTGTACACGTCCTCGACCGGATTGCGGCCCACGCGGATATAGGCCGGCTTGTTATCGGCTGCCAGGGCGCGCACGAGCTCGGCGGTCTGGAAGCGGTCGCTTGGCAGATACACGCGCATGTTGGGAATCGCGCTCATGGCGGCGATATCCTGCGCGGAGTGGTGGCTCATGCCCAGGGCGCCGTAGGACACGCCGCCCGAGATACCGATGAGCTTGACGTTGGTGTTGGAATACGAGACGTCGACTTTGCACTGCTCATACGAGCGCGTGGTCACAAAGGACGCCGGCGAAGCGGCCCAGGCCTTCTTGCCGCACGAAGCCATACCGGCAGCGATGCTCACCAGGTCCTGCTCGGCAATGCCGACCTCAACGGACTGCTGAGGATACTGATCAAAGAACGGCGTGAGCGACGCGGAGCCACGGGAGTCAGAGCACAGGACGACGATGTCCTTATCGGTCTTCGCGGCCTCGAGCAGCGTGTCGCAGATAACCTTGCGATTGGCGATCTTGTTAGCCATTGATGGCCTCCTTATGGGCAGCGAAATCGGCGATGATCTGGGCATATTCCTCATCGTTGGGCAGGTGATGATGCCAGCTGGCTTTGTCCTCCATAACGGGCGAGCCGTAGCCCTTCACCGTGTTGAGGATGATGACCGTGGGCTTGCCGCAGGTCTCGGCGGCAAGCGTCAGCGCAGCGTCGATGGCCTGGACGTCGTTGCCCGGAATGGACAGCACGTTCCACCCAAAGGCAGCCCAGCGCTCCTCCTGGCTGTCCTGCTTCATAACGTCCTCGGTGCTGCCGCTGATCTGCAGGCGGTTGCGGTCCACGAGCGCGCACAGGTTATCGAGCTGGTAGTTGCCACCGCTCATGGCGCCCTCCCAGACCGAGCCCTCGGCAAGCTCGCCGTCGCCCATGATGGTGTAGACGCGGTAGTCGCGGCCGTCCATCTTGCCGGCGAGCGCCATGCCCACGGCAACGGGCAGGCCGTGACCCAGCGAGCCCGAGTTCATCTCGATGCCCTTGAGCTTGTTGTTGGGGTGGCCGATGTAGGGGCTGCCGAACTTGGAGAAGCGGGCCTTGACGTCGTCGAGGTCAAGATAGCCCTCGTGGCAGAGCACCGCGTAGTAGGCCTCCATGGCGTGGCCCTTGGAAAGCACGAAGCGATCGCGGTTGGGATCGTCGACGGTCTCGGGCGAAATGTTGAGGTGGTTGGCGTAGAGGGTCATGAGGGCATCGATCACCGACATGTCGCCGCCGATGTGGCCGCCAGCGCCAGCCATGATGATGTCGACGCAATCGCGGCGAAGATCCCAACGCAGGGACTCAAGCTCTTCGATAGTTGCCATTTCTACTCTCCTCGCAGGTAGGCTTTAACGTCTTCTTCGATGGGGTCGTACAGGTCGGGCTGGATGCCGATGTACTTGCACGCCTCGTAGAGCACCGGCACCACGTTGGCGTGAATAGCGACGCAGTGGTGGATGTAGGGGCCCTCGACAATCTTGGCCTCGAGGCGCTTGAGGTTCTCGACCTCGACCCACAGATAGGTGCCCATGCCGGCCGGGCCGTCGATGCCGCGGGCGTTGCCCAGCAGCAGCGAGTACTCGCCGTTGTCGCCGTCAAAGCGGGCAAGGGTGAGGTCACCGTGCTTGGCCTCGGCCGTCAGCGCACCGGGGTGATCGAATGCCAGCGGGTAGGTGAGCTTGGGCTTGACGGCCGCGCAGCTGCAGGGCCAGGGGCCGCAGTGCTGCAGCAGCTCGCCGTTCTCGTTATCGGGATGGCGCACGGTCCAGTCGGCGAACATGCCGCGATGACGGCCAAGATCGGCTGCCTCGACCATGAGCGCGGTGATGGCGCCGTGGATGTCGGTTTCGCAGACGATAGGGATACCCATCTCGTTGAGGATGGCGTTGGCGGCGCAGGGCATAATGCCCAGCTCGTCCTGCAGAGCGTTCCAGCACTGGATGGCTCCGGCGTTGCAGCCGTATTTCTCGACCAGGCTCTTCATGGCGATGGCAAGACCGGCGACCGCGGGGACCTTGTCCTCGGGGATGCAGATCTCAAAGCTGTCGGCGATGTGGGCGAGCATGGCGGTCATGGCCTGCTCGTCGGCCTGGGCGTCGCGCACGGCTTGGACAAGCTCGGTCATGGGGATGGGCGAAAGCTGGATGTTGAACTTCTCGAGCAGCTCGCCCTCGTTGCACATGGTCGACCAGAAGTCGAAGGGGCGGGTGGCCATCTGCAGGATGCGGGTGTGCTTGAAGGTCTTGACCACGTTGCACACGGCCAAAAAGTCCCAGACGCCGCGCTCGAACTCGGGGTCGGTCAGACGGCAATTGGTCATGTAGGTAAAGGGCACCTGGAAGCGGCGCAACACTTTGCCGGTGGCGAACAGGCCGCACTGGCTATCGCGCAGACGGGTGCCGTCGGGCTCGGGGCGCTCGTCGCGCGGGCCCCACAGTAGCACGGGCAGGCCGAGCTCGCGGGCAAGGCGAGCGCAAACGTACTCAGTGCCAAAGTTGGCGTGGCACAGCATGATGCCATCGACGCCCTCGGCGCGGAACTTCTTGACGATAGGCTCGATATGGCTGTCGTCGAACAGCAGGCCCTCGTCATTGATGTCATCGATATCCACGATGTCGACGCCGATCTCGCGCAGGCGATCAGCCGTAAGGCCGCGATACTTGATCGCGTCCGGCGCGCTAAAGATACTGCGGCGCGTGGGCACAAAGCCGAGCTTGATCTTGTCCATGTACGTCCTCCCCTAATCACATGTTCAGTAAACAGACGCATGTTTCGTTTTGTTCTGTTTACTAAATGTTTTACTCTTCTGTTTAGAAGTTTAGCGCGAAAGTCCCGTAAACGGTAGAGAAATCAGCCTAAACGGTATGTAAACAATCTGAACATACAAGGGCAACAAAAAGAGGGCCCCGAAGGACCCTCTCTTGGTAGCGTTATGTACGGTTGCCTTTGGCGGACTTTTCCGCTCTGAGGTCTGGCGCCGTTCCGCCTAGATTTCACGCACGCTCTGGCGCTCGACAAAATAGGTCGACACGGCCGTCTTGCAGGTATAGCTCTTGGGATTGCGGATGTTGCCCACCAGACGGCGCACCGCGATCTCGCCCACCTCGTGCTTGGGAACGTGCACCGTGGTGAGCGGCGGGTTGGAGAAGGCGCCCAAAGACAGGTCGTCAAAGCCGATGATCGAAACATCCTCGGGCACGCGAATACCGTGCTCGTTGAGCGCGCGCATGGCGCCTACGGCGAGCACGTCGTTCTCGGCAAAGAAAGCCGTCGGCAGGTCGTCGCGCGAGACGCTGTCGAGCCACGCGCCCATGTCGCGATAGGCACCCTCGAGCGTGGTGCCCAGCGTGGCACGCCATGCCGGATTGGCTTCGAGGCCCGCATCCTCAAGCGCTTGGCGATAGCCGCGCTCGCGGTCCTTAAAGTTGCGGATACGAAGGTCGCCCGCCAGATAGCCGATTTGCTTGTGACCTTTCTCGATAAGGTAGTCCACGGCACGCAGCACCGAATCGGTATTGGCAATAACTACGGCATCAAAGTACTGACGATCGCTCCAGCCATCGAGCACGATCAGGTGGGCGGCGGCGTTGGCAAACAAGGCGTAATCTTCCTCACCCAGCTCGGTACCCATCAGCACGATAGCGGCGGCCGGATCGGCAATCAGACCCTCGACCTGCGGGCGCACGGCGTCCAGGTCGCTAAAGTCGAGCGAGACAAAGCTCGTGCTCATGCCGTGGCGACGCGCCTGGCGCTCCACACCCTCGATAACCGCGGGATGGAAGGTGCTCTCGTCCAAGATGGCGCCCGTCTTGCGCGCGAGCACAAACTGAATGCTCTCGAGCTGCGTCGACTGCTGATAGCCGAGCGACTGTGCGCACTCCAGGATGACCTTGGCGGTCTCCTCGCTCACGCTACGCTTGCGGTTGAGTGCGTTGGACACGGTCGCAGGCGAAAAACCGGTGATGCGGCTGATCTCGCGAACACTTGCTTTGGCCATTGTTCCCCCTAGTAACGGCCGTGGCGGAGCATCGGGCTCGATGGCTCGGCAAATAAACGACCGCAAATTCAATCTAAACAGAGTAGTAAATGTTTATGAGCTAGTTTAGCCTGTTGTCAAGCGAAGTGGCACGACTATTCCCCCAACGGGCACATTTACTCGGTAGCTAAAAGAGCCCCGTCCCAAATTGACTATATGGGGCGGGGCACGGAAATCTATTAGCCCAGGACGCGGGTCATACGCGTCTTGAACTCGGACAGGAAGCGCGGGGCGTCGACGGTCAGCGCCACGAGTGCGCCCTTGTCGGGGTCGGCCACACGACGCTCATCGCAGATGGTGCGGCCGCGATACTCGCCCAGCAGATCAACACGCAGATTGCAGCCGAGCGCACCCACGAGCGTGGGGTCGATCGCCACGGCAACGGCCAGCGGATCGTGCAGCGCACAACCACCCAGGTAGGGGGCGTTCATCTCGTACGAACCAATGTAGTGCTCGACCATGCTCGCAAACGCACAGCCCGCCATGGTGCCCGAGCCCGTCCAGCCGGCAATGTCGCGACGCGTGAGCACCACGCGATGCGTCACGTCCAAGCCCACCATGGTGAGCTTGCGGCCTGAACGCAGCACGGCATCGGCCGCCTCGGGATCGCTTGCCATGTTGGCCTCGGCACCCGCACTCACGTTACCGGGCACGGTCAGGGCGCCGCCCATCACCACCACGCGACCGATAGACATCATCGCCGCCGCATCGCGCTCCAAGGCAAGTGCCAGGTTGGAGAGCGGGCCGGTCGCTACGTAGATCAAATCGGGGCCATAAGTGCGCGCGGCATCGATCAGATAATCGACCGCCGCGTTGCCGTCGGCCGACGTCGCCCCCACCGGCTCGTACGGCGACGCGGGCACGCTCGCCCCGCCAATGCCGTTCTTGCCGTGGATGAGCGTGGTGGACGCCGGCGGTGTATAGGGCTCGGTCGCCTTAATGGGACGATCGGCGCCCAGGTACACCGGAACCTCGGGGCGACCCAGCAGATCGAGCACCGCCAGGCAGTTGTGCGCCGATTGCTCGACGCGCACGTTGCCAAAGCACGTGGTGATGCCCACCAGCTCCACCTCGGGGCTCGCGATGGCATAGGCAAGCGCCATCGCATCGTCCACACCCATATCCAGATCAAGGATCAGCTTCTTGGTTGCCATTGTTCTACTCCGCTTCTCCGTCTTGTACTAAATCGTCTAAATCAAACACGCGCTCAACTTCGACTCGCGTGGGAATCGACTGCTGAGCGCCCAGGCGCGACACCGTCACTGCCGAGGCGCGAGCACCCGCGGCCATGCACTCAAAGAGCGGCAAGCCCTCTAGGCGAGCCGCCGCCAACGCGCCGATAAACGTATCGCCGGCGGCCGTGGTATCGACTACCGTGCTCGGAAGCGCCGGCATGCGCAGCAGCTCACCACCATCGCCGAGCGTAACCGAGCCGGCGCCGCCCAACGTGATGACCGCAGTTCCGGCACCCTTGGCGAGCAGGGCATTGAGCGCCGCGATGCAGCTCGCATCATCCGCGGGCAAGATGCCCGTCAGCACCTGGCATTCGGTCTCGTTGGGACAAACCAGGTCGACCGCAGGCCAGGCCTCCGCAGGCAACTCGCAGGCAGGCGCTGGATTAAAGACCGTATAGAATCCCAGCTCGTGAGCGCAAACAAGCGCCGCGGCCGTCGCCATCAGATCGCATTCGCCCTGGGCGATAAAGACGCTTCCGGCAGCCGGGGCGATCTCGTTGGCATCGCCGTCGAGATCATCGGCCACCAGACGTCTCAGCGCGTGAGCAACGTCCTCACCCGTAAGCGCGTGGTTGGCGCCCGGCGACAGCACGATGCGGTTGTCGCTCTCGCAGCGAATGATAGTCGCGGTACCGGTCTCCACGTCATCGCGACGTGCCACGAACTCAACGCCCACGCCGGCATCCTGAAGCCCCGCCACGAGCACATCGCCAAACGCATCGCGCCCGACCGCGCCGATCATGCACGTGCGCGCGCCCATGCGCGCAGCTGCCACGACCTGGTTGGCACCCTTACCACCGGCGTTGGTGATAAAACCGCTGCCACCGACGGTCTCACCCGCGCGCGGCATGCGCTCGCACGCCACCGAAAGGTCCATGTTCATGCTGCCGAACACCGCAACGATGCCGCGATCTGCCATGGGAACCTCCTCATCTGCGGGCCTTATGCCCACCGTCGGCCGTCGATCGTGCGCCCTCGCACCTCTATAACTTTAGTTCACTTTGATGTGAACGCGCCCTTGAGGTTGCGCCAGCAGCAAGCATTCACAGGAGCAGGCAGCTACAATGAATATGTGCTGATTATTCTCGTCATTGGATGATGTTTTATGGAACAATTCCCACCATCGAGCCCACGCGGTCCGCGCCGCGCGCCCGATAACCAGGCACCGCACGAACGCCCACGCGCCGACCGCCGCGCCGGCGAATCGCGACGCGGCCTGGTCTCGCATCGAACGCCCACCAACAAGGACGCCCACACTAACAGCGCCGCAAAAGAACAGGCGCCTGCTCGTCCCAAATCTCGCTATATCCCCGCCCTCGACGGTCTGCGCACGCTCGCCGTCGTCGCGGTGGTGCTCTATCACCTCAACCTCACGTGGGCTCAGGGCGGCCTGCTCGGCGTTACGATCTTCTTTGTACTTTCGGGCTATCTGATCACGCGCTTGCTGCTCAACGAAGTCGCTAAGACCGGCCGCATCGACCTTAAGAGCTTCTGGATTCGCCGCATCCGTCGCCTGGTCCCCGCCGTGGTAACGGTAGTGTTCGTGACCTGCGCGCTGTGTACCATCTTTAACCACGTGATGCTCACCAAGATGCGCCCTGACATCCTGCCGTCGCTGCTGTTCTTCAACAACTGGTGGCAGATTGCCCAAAACGTCTCGTACTTCAATGCTCTGGGCGACCCCTCGCCGCTCACGCACTTTTGGTCGCTTGCCATCGAGGAACAGTTCTACCTGATTTGGCCGCCACTGCTGTTTGCCATGGTATCCATGCATGTGAGCAAGCCCAACACGCGCCGCGTGGTTCTGGGCCTTGCCGCGGTATCTGCCCTCGCCATGATGGTGCTTTACAACCCTGCCGCCGACCCCAGCCGCGTGTACTACGGCACCGACACCCGCGTGTTCTCGCTGCTACTGGGTGCCTGGTTGGCCTTTATCCCCGATCGCGACCTGGCGCCGGTGCGTCTCGCACATCGTTTGGGGCTCAATCGCCTGGCTGGTGCCGCCAAGCACGGCAAGAACGCCGAGGGCAAGCCTGGCGAGAAGGCCGACGAATCAGCCGAGACCGCCCCGGCACAGCCGAGCGCCCTCGTGCGCTTTTGGTCCTCGCCCGCATCCATCGATGTGTTGGGCGTCGTGGGCCTGGTTGGCCTTGCCGCCATGGTCGCGCTCACCAACGGCTATACCGCGTTCCAGTATCGCGGCGGCACGCTGTTATGCTCCATCCTCACGCTCATGGTCATCGCGGCCTGCGTGCAGCCCCAGGGAATGGTTGCCCGTGCGCTGTCCGCCGAGCCGCTCGTGTGGGTTGGCAAGCGCTCGTACAGCATCTACCTGTGGCACTATCCGCTGCTGTTGCTCATGAACCCGGTCGCCAACATCAACGATACGCCCTGGTGGCAGTACATCTTGCAGGTACTTGTGGTAGTCGCCGTAGCCGAGTGCTCTTATCGCTTTATCGAAACGCCGTTTAGGAAGGGCGCCTTCGGCCGCACCGTCACCGAATTCCGCAATGGAACCACCACACCCGCCAACTGGGCACGCGCGCACGTCCCTGTCTGCGCAGCCTGCGCTATCGTGTTGGTCGTCGCGCTGGGCGGCCTGATCTTTGTGCCCGAGACGTCCGCGCTGAGCGGCGAGGGCGCCGAAGTTCTGAACAAGGAAGCCAAAAACACCGCGCCCACCGACCAGCAGGCGGCCGATGACACCGACAAGGACAACGACGGCTTCCCCGATGGCTCCTACGACCTGTTGATGATCGGTGACTCCGTGTCGCTGCGCGCCGTTGATTCCTTTGACGGCGTGTTCCCGCACAGCCATATCGATGCCGAAAAGGGCCGCCAGTTTGATGCGGGCCGCGCGACATTTGAGGGCTATATCCAGCAGAACCTTGCCGGCAAGATCGTGGTCTTTGCCCTGGGCACCAACGGTTTGGTAACGGACGCCCAGGTCGATGCGATCATGGCCGACGCTGGCGAGCAGCGTATTGTCGTGTTTGTAAACACGCGTAGCCCGCAGCCGTGGGTCGGGTCCACGAACCAGGCCATCGCCAACGCCGCAACGCGCTACAAGAATGTACGCGTTATCGACTGGTACGGGTACAGCGCCAACCGCAACGACCTGTTTGACGGCGACGGCACGCACCTGTCGACTACCGGCGTGACCGAGTACCTCAACCTGATCCACGATGCAGTCAAGAAAGACCTGCCCGTGCACCCCGAGGACCACGTCAACGATCCGCAGCCGGCAGCCGTCAAGTCCGCCGCCGACGCACTCGTCAATGCCCTCGCCTACAAGCCACACAAGCTGGGCACCGACAAGTAACGCGCAGCCAAATCTGCTTACACCCGCAGGGGGCGTCGGCCACGGCCGACGCCCCCTGCGGCAGTTAGGGACACTCCTTTTGCACCAGCACCCGGAAGCACTCCTGGCGCAGCCAATGAAGACCTCTACGGATGAATTCCAAGCCGCTCCGCCCCTCCAGACATCGTTTCCGTGCCTCGCGCCTGCCCCAAACAATCAAAACAAGCCCTTTTCGCCGCGACCTCAAAGGTCTGTGGGCAAAAAGGGACAAATTTGAGTACTGTTACCATTTTAGTAGCAGGCAAAACCACCCAAAATGACGTTCGGGCGACCCCTATAGCCCCCTAAAGCAGCCAACCTGACTGGTTTAAGGCGTATTGAAGCCAATTTTAATGAACATACTATAGGTTATGTTCATTATCTTTTTGGATGTAAATGCTATTCAATTAGCAACAGTACTCATATTTGGCATTTTTTGCCCACCGCCATATAACTAACGCCCTATAGCAGACGAAAAACAGGCCGCAGCCCATCGCTGCGGCCTGTTCGGAAGCAAAAGCGGGCGTTAAGCGCTGTAGCCCATCGCCTGCAGGACAAACATGACAACCGTCAGCACCGTAATCACGCCGATAGTCGCCCAAGTGAGCACGTTCCATACGCGGCCGTTGCGGTTGGCGCCCATAATGTGGCGATCCGCCGCGATAACCACCTGGAATACCAAGACTACGGGCAGCAGCACGCCGTTGATGACCTGCGAGGTCATCATAATCTGGAACAAATCGACGCCAGGCATGAGCACCAACACGGCAGAAATGCCGATGATGGCCGTAATGATGCCGCGGTAAACCGGGGCTTCGTCCCAGCTGCGATCGGCGCCGCGCTCCCAGCCAAATGCCTCGCAGATAGCGCTCGACGTAACGCCCGGCAGCACGCAGGCAGCCAAGAAGCTCGCCGCGACCAGGCCCGAGGCAAACAGTACCGTGGACCACTGGCCCGCGATGGGCTCCAGCGCGCGGGCGGCATCGGCGGCATCGCTAATCTGAATACCCGCCGGGAACAGCACCGTACCGGTCGTGATGATAATGAAGCCCGCAATGATATCAGCAGCGATCGAACCGCTCACGGTATCAATACGCTGCAGCACGATGTCGTCCTCGCCCGCATTCTTATCGACCACGTTGTTCTGAGCCAAGAAGATCATCCATGGTGCGATGGTGGTACCGATTGTTGCGACCACGAGCGACACGTAGCTGGGATCGTTCTGAATATTGGGGACGACCAAGTCGACCGCGACCTCGCCCCAGTTGGGGCCAGCCATAAACGCGGCGACAATGTAGGTCACGAACACGCAGCTTACCAGCAGCAAAATCTTCTCGATGCGCTGGAAACTACCCGACATGGTAAGCATCCACACCAGCAGCGCCACGAGCGGCACCGAGATGCTCGCCGGAACGCCAAACAGAGCAAGGCCACTCGCGATACCCGCGAACTCCGAGATGGTCACCGCCGTATTGGCGATCAACAGCGCCGCCATGGCCAGCACGCTCTTGCGCACGCCAAAGCGCTCGCGAATGAGCGACGCCAGGCCCTTACCCGTGACGCATCCGCAGCGCGCCGCGGTCTCCTGCGTCACGACAAGCAGCACGGTCATGACGGGAAGCATCCAGAGCATCTTATAGCCATAGCTGGCGCCCGCGCTGGAATACGTGGCGATGCCGCCGGCGTCATTGCCCGAAAGCGCCGCCAGAAGACCGGGGCCCATGGCGCCAAAGATGGCCGCGATGGTCAGCTTTTGCTTGGTGCTCGGCTTTTGCTTCGTATTTTGCACGCGACCACCTACCCCATGACCGACATGGTGAGCAGCACCGCGGCGATGCAGTACGCCACACACGAGATCATGACGGCGATGACGTTCATGGCGGTGCCCGACGTGTTGAGGTCGTGCTCGTCGCGCCAGAACAGCACCATCAGATAAATCACAGCGCTCATGTTGCCAACCAGGCAAATGACGGCAGCGATATTAAAGCAGCCGGTAAAGAGCTGCTCCTCAAACATAGTGGCATCGGGGAACGCGGCGGTGCGCACCAGCTGCGCGCACAGGTAGGTCACGAGTGACAGGATCAGGCCCATACCCGTGCTCTGGAAGAAGAATCCCAGGTACGGTTTGGGCTCGTCGTCGTGACCGTCGTACTCGAGGAAGTAATTCTTGACGAACGACACCATGCGCGAGGCAGCCAGCAGCACGAGCGGCATGGCGCACATGGGGAACACCACCAGATGCGCGGAGCCCAGCGCAGTCCCCAGCACGGTCGCCATAATGCACGAGGCGATGCCCCACACGACGACCCAGTACTGACGATGCACGAACCAGCTGAGCACGTTCGTCGAGTCGTCCGACGCGCTATCGCCCGAGCCGACACCGGCGATCTGCAGGTCCTCCTGATGCTCCTCGGCGATAACGTCCATGGCGTCGTCGAAGGTCACGATACCCAGGATATGACGGTTCTCGTCGCAGACAGGGATGGCAACCAGGTCGTACTTGGTCATCTCGTCCGTTACGTCTTCCTGGTCCTCGTCGGGCGACACGTAGACCAGATCACGATAGGCGAGCTGGCCCAGCGTGGCGTCGCGGTCGGCCACGATCAGCGTGCGCAGCGAAAGCACGCCCGTCAGCATGCCACTCGGATCCTCGGTATAGACGTAATAGACGCTCTCAAAGTCCTCGTCGAGTTTGCGAATCGCCTCGATGGCATCGCCGACCGTCGCCGTGGCGGGCAGCGAGACAAACTCCGAGGTCATGATGCGGCCGGCGGTGTTGTCCTCGTAGCCCAGCAGATTACGAATCGCCTTCTCCTCCTTGACGCCCATCAGGCGCAGGAGCTTCTCGGCCTTCTCATAATCGAGCTCGTCGATCAGGTCGGCAGCGTCGTCCGGGTCCATCATGGCCAGCATCGACGATGCGTCGGTATCGGACAGGCCCTCGAGCATCTCGGTCATGAGCTCGTCGTCATCGAACTCCGAGATGGCCTCGGCGGCCTGTGCCGTATCGAGCTGCGCGAACACCTGCGCACGCAGGCGCGGGTCGAGCTGCTCGATGATGTCAGCGATGTCGGCAGGATGCAGCTCGCCAAGCGTCTTGTGCGACACCGAGAGCTGGATGTTCTTAGTCGAGCGATCGAGCAGGTCCATGTAAGACCAGGCGATAATGTCCTCGCTGAGCGGCTTGCCCAGGTGCTTCATAAAGCCCTCGACGACATGCTCGAGCGTGGGGCTGATCGCGCGCAGCAAACCGCGGGCGCCAACTTCGGCACCCAGCAGGCGCAGCTGATTTTCGCCCGACATGGAGAACTTAATGTCGTTGACGCGCACGACCTTCATGCCCTGCGTATCGACAATCTGCTTGTTGAGCACGTCGCGAGCAAGCAAGAGTTCGGTCGGCTGCAAGTACGAAAAACGGATTTCGGTGGCCGACGTCTTAAGGTGTACGCCCGTCTCGTCGATACGGTCGACCCATTTGCGCCAGCTGATCATAAACGGCGTCT
>CATVZP010000018.1 GCA_958348565.1 uncultured Collinsella sp.
GAGGCCGAGCGCAAAATGGATTCTAAAAAACACCTTGCCAAATAGGAGCGTCAGCACGAGGCCCGCTTATCCGCAGCTCCGAAGGAGCAGGATAAGCGGGCCTCAAGTGCGAGGACGTTTTTAAGGGGATGCCCCTGGATGGCCCGGTGGGACCGACCGGCGATGTCTACAGGTACTCGATCTGGGCGCCTTCCGTGTCGCACGTCAGAATGTGCGTGTCACACTTGGGGAACTGTTCACGCAGTTTGACCTGCAGGAACTTTGCCACGATGGTGTCGTCGGTCACAGCCATGAGGGTCGAGCCGGAGCCACTGATCCAGATGGTCTTGGCGCCTCCGTTAAGGCAGGTGTCGCGCACAGCGTTGTAGTCGGGGATGAGGCGGCGACGATAGGGCTCCTGAATGCGGTCGTCATTAGCGGCGGCAATCAGGTCCAGATCGCCGGTCTCCAGGCCGCGCGTCATGCCGGCGATGCGGCCCATTTGCCATACGGCGGTGGAGAGTGGAATCTCCTGCGGCACAACCTTGCGCGCCTCGCTCGTATGCACCTCGTAGGGCGGAATCACGGTAATAAAACGCAAGCGATCGCTCACCTCGTAGCGCAGGCACTGGGGCAGCAAGTCGGTCGGCGTAAAGGAGCAGACGGCACCTCCCAGGATAGCGGGGGCGACGTTATCGGGATGGCCCTCGACCTCGGTGGCGATGCGGACGAGCTCGGCGCGGTCGACGGTGTGGCCTGTCAGCGCGGCAGCAGCCATGATGCCGGCGACGACGCAGGTGGAGCTGGAACCCAGGCCGCGGGCGACGGGCACGTCGGTCTGAATGTCGATAGCAACGGGAAAAGCCGGCTCGCCCCAGGCGGCCAGAGCGTCGACAAAGCTCACATAGACCAGGTTATTCTCGTTTTGGAACTCTTCGGGGCAGCCCGTGATGGTGAGCTTGTCAGCGCGCTCGAAGGTGAAGTGCGAGTAGAGGCTGACGGCCATGCCGAGGGTGTCGTAGCCGATGCCTAGGTTGGCGCTGGTTGCTGGGACGGTGATTTTGATCATGTGGGTCCTCCTGGGCGGGTCTGGCCGTTTAGTTCGCTGCTCGGGCAGTCCTGGCTCGCTCGGAAAGCACATTAAGTGCTTTCCGGCTCGTGCGGAACTCGCGACGAACTAAACGGCCAGACCCGCTCGCATGCTCGTCATCATCCCGAAAGCTAAATAAAAAGAAGGTGCGCCGGCTTTCGCCGGCGCTTAATAAGGGATCTAGTTGGTGCTCATTCGTTTTGCTGCGGACTCGACGTAGCTTGCCATCTCATCGACGTCGCAGACGTCTTCGAAGCGGACGGGTTTGGATTCGAGTTCGGCGAGCTGGGTCGGGGCGACCGTGTTGGTGGCCTGCTCGAGCACACGCATAGCCTCAAAATCATCTTCGGGAACGTCGAGGCCCAGGGCGTCGCAGCAGGCGCGCGGGAACTTGTAGGGGCTGGCGGTCGAAAGCAGCACGCGGGCCTTGGCACCCTCGGCGGGAACGACCTGCTCAAAGACGTGATAGCCGCAGGCGGTGTGCGGGTCGATCACGTAGCCGTTCGCATCCCAGCAACTCTTGATGGCAGCGCGGACCTCGTCCTCGCTGGCCCAACCGCAGCCAAAGACGCTCTGAATCTTTGCCAGCAGGTCGGCGGGAACCTCGTAGCGACCAGTCTGTGCCAGCTGCTCCATAAGGCCGGCAACAAGCTCGCAGTCGCCATCGGACAGGAAGTACAGCATGCGCTCCAGATTGGAGCTAATAAGGATGTCCATCGACGGCGAGATGGTCGTGAAGAACGGGCGGTTACGGTCGTAAACGCCGGTGGTCAGGAAGTCGGCAAGCACGTTGTTCTTGTCGCTCGCCACGACGAGCTTGGCGACGGGCAGACCCATGCGCTTGGCGTAGTAGCCGGCCAGGATATCGCCAAAATTGCCGGTCGGTACGCAGAACTCCACGGCGTCGCCGGCCTCGATGGCGCCGGCGCGCAGCAGCTGCGCATAGGCGGCAAAGTAGTAGACGACCTGCGGTACCAGGCGGCCGACGTTGATGGAGTTGGCGCTCGAAAGCACCGTGCCGGCGGCCTCCAGACGCTCGGCAAGCTCCTTATCGGCAAAGATGCGCTTGACGGCGCTCTGGGCGTCGTCAAAGTTGCCGCGGATACCGCAGACGGCGACGTTGTCGCCCTCCTGCGTGGACATCTGCAGGTTCTGGACGCGGCTGACCTTGCCCTCGGGATAAAAGACGGTGATGCCTGTGCCCGGAGCGTCGGCAAAACCGGCGACCGCGGCCTTGCCGGTGTCGCCCGACGTGGCGGTGACGATCATGATGCGCTCGGCGCCGCCGTCCTTGGCGGAAGTGCGGGCCATGAGGCGGGGGAGCATCTGCAGGGCGACGTCCTTGAAGGCACTCGTGGGACCGCCAAAGAGCTCCATCACATAGGTCTGGGGGGCGTCGGCGCCCGGCGCAGCGTCGAGTTTGACGAGCGGCGTAACCTCTTCACTCGCGAACGTGCCGCGGTATGCCTCGTCGACACACGCCGAAATTTCTTCGGCCGTGTAATCATTCAGTAACATTCCCAACACATCTTGAGCGATTTCAAAGTACGATTTATCTGCAAGCGAGCTGATATCGACCTGCTGGGTGCCGAGCTCGTCCGAGACAAACAAACCCCCGTCGGGAGCGATGCCGGTACGGATTGCCACCTTACTTGAGCACGATAAAGTGCGTCCTCGTGTACTATGATAAGTTCCCATATAACACTGCTCCTCGGATGCCTTGGTCCCAATCGGTGAAACCATGGTATCAGAGCGCGCAAAATAGGTTCGCAGAGGCTTTTTAGAAAGGTAACCTCCAGCCCATGATTAAGATTGCCAAGTTTGGCGGCTCGTCGGTCGCCGACGCCGAACACTTCAAAAAGATCAAGGCCATCGTCGACGCCGACCCTGCCCGCCGTTTTGTGGTGGTTTCCGCCTGCGGCCGCCGCTTTAAGGGCGACACCAAGGTGACCGACCTGCTCTACCTGGTTAACGCGCACGTTAAGTATCACGTGTCGTGCGAGGAGCTACTCGAGGACATTGGCCAGCGCTATTTTGATATCGCTGACGAGCTGGAGCTCACCTATCCCATCCGCGAGGAGTTTGCGGCCTTTGCCGAGCGCGCCCGCTCAGGCGGCTACTCCACCGAGGAGCTTGTGAGCCGCGGCGAGTACTTTACCGCTCGCCTGATGGCCGAGTACCTGGGCCTGCCGTTCCTGGACGCCGTGACGGTCGTTGCGTTCCATCACGACGGTACGCTCAGCATGAATCGTACCTCCGAGCTGGTGCAGGAGTACGGTCAGCAGGGCGGCTTTGTTATGCCCGGTTTCTATGGCGCAACGCGTGAGGGCCAGATCAAGCTGCTCGACCGTGGCGGCGGCGATATCTCGGGCTCGATTTTGGCTAAGTGCCTGGGTGCCGACCTGTACGAGAACTGGACCGACGTCTCGGGCTTCTATTCTGCCGATCCGCGTATTGTTCCCGAGGCTCAGCCCATTGCGCGCGTTACCTACGAGGAGCTGCGCGAGCTTTCTTACATGGGCGCAAGCGTCCTGCACGAGGAGGCTGTGTTCCCCGTGCGCGAGGCCGGTATTCCGCTAGTCATCAAGAACACCAATGCGCCGCAGGACCCCGGCACCATCATTAGCGAGACGGCTGACGAGGGCGAGGCAGAGCCCATCATTACCGGCGTGACCGGCAAGCGCGGCTTTGTCGCCATCAACGTCGCCCGCGACCGCACCAAGCCTCGTGTCGGCTTTATGCGCCGTGCGCTTTCGGTCTTCGAGCGTTATGACGTTTCCGTCGAGCATATGCCCACCGGTGTCGACCGCTTTGGCGCCGTGGTGCAGGAGCAGGACGTTCACGATTCGCTGTACTCGCTCGTGGGCGACATTCAGCAGGAGGTCGAGCCGCTCGAGATCGAGGTTGTCGAGGGCCTGGCGCTTATCGCGACCGTCGGCCGTAACCTGCGTGGCCGCGCAGGTATCTCGGGCCATCTGTTTGGCATGCTTGGCCAGGCCGGCGTGAGCGTGCGCATGATTTCGCAGAGCTGCGACGAGATCAACATCATTATCGGTGTCGAGGAGAAGGACTTCGACCTGGCGATTCAGACCATCTACCGTGCCTTCTCCGATGAGAACGGCATTGTGAAGGTCTCCGACCTGGAGGTCCCCGCACCGGTCGATCCCGCCCTGGCCGCACTCCGCAAGTAGCTGCCGTCCCGGTGCATTTTTGGGACAAGTGCCAAAAATCTACGGCGGGGCGTTTCGTTTCGGTTTCGTTTCGACGGGGCGGGTTTCGTGTCCGCCCCGTTCTTGTATACACTGGCAACAATAATCAGCCTGCTCGGCGTGCGGGCAAAAGCCAAAACCTTTAAAGGGGGAAGCATGAAACAGTACACGGTTGCTATTTTGGGCGCGACGGGAGCCGTGGGCACCCAGATGCTCGAGTGCCTCAACGAGCAGGAGTTCCCGGTCGGCAAGCTCAAGCTGTTGGCAAGTGCACGCTCCGCGGGCAAGACCGTTGAGTTCCGCGGCGAGCAGATCGTGATCGAAGAGGCTTGCCCCGAGGCCTTTGAGGGCTGTGATATTGTGCTCGGAGCCGCCGGCGACGATATCGCCAAGGAGCTGCTGCCCGAGGCCGTCAAGCGCGGCGCCGTCGTGGTCGACAACAGCCATGCCTTCCGTATGGATCCCGAGGTGCCGCTGGTCGTGCCCGAGATCAATGCCGACGATATCAAGTGGCATCACGGCCTTATCGCCAACCCCAACTGTGCGACCATTATCGGTCTGGTTCCCACGTGGCCGCTGCACCAGCTCGCCGGCGTGAAGCGTATGATCGTCTCGACGTATCAGGCGGCTTCGGGTGCCGGCGCTCCCGGTATGGCCGAGCTCGAGGCCCAGCTGGCCGCCCTGGGCCGTGGCGAGGAGATTCCCGAGCCGCGCGCATTTGCCGCCCAGCTCGCGAGCAACTTGATTCCGCAGATCGGTGGCGTCAAGGAGGAGGGCTTTACCTCCGAGGAGATGAAGCTGCAAAACGAGGGCCGCAAGATCATGCACCTGCCCGAGCTGCGCGTGAACTGCACCTGCGTGCGCGTGCCCGTGCTGCGTTCGCACTCCGAGAGCATTACGCTCGAGTTTGAGCGCGATATTACGGTGGAAGAGGCCCGTGCTGCGCTGGCTGCTGCTCCCGGCGTCAAGCTGGTTGACGATATGGCTGCCGAGGATGCACACGACCGCTTCCCCATGCCGATGGACACCTCCGACCAGGACCTGATTTGGGTCGGCCGCGTGCGCCGCGACATCTCGAACCCCGAGGTTGCGCGCGGCATCACCTTCTGGTGCTGCGGCGACCAAATCCGTAAGGGCGCGGCAACCAACGCCGTCCAGATCGCTAAGCTGCTCTGCGAGTAGTGTGACCTGTCCGGCGGGGGCCGGGCTTAGTTTTCAGAACGTCCTCGACCATGTGTGGCGCCTTGTCCTGCTCCTTCGGAGCCGCGGACAAGGCGCCACACTGGTCTGCGGAGTGTTCTGAAAACTAAGCCCGGCCCCCGCCTGCGGTGACGCTGTTACGAGCGGCCTGCGATGGGGGCGTTGTTGGTTGGGGCCGCTGGGCTGATGGGAGCACGTGGCTGTTGTGGGCCCTGGTCCCGGCGGCGGCCTCGGCGCTTTGCGCCTGCCGCCTTGGGGGACTGCGGAGCGCGGCCGGCAGCCGCGGCGCGCTGCGCCTGCTGCCTGAGGTGACTGCGGGCCGTGACGGCAGCCGCGGCGCTGTCGCGCCTGCTGCCTGGGGTGACTTTGGGGTTGGAGTGAATCGGGGTCTAATACTTTCCCGAGAAGTGAACGACCTTATTTTGACCCCCGAAGCATTGGCATATTCTGACCGCTATTTCCTGCGGTTTTGCAGCGCGAATCCTGCGGTTTTCTCGTCTAAAGGTGTGGATGCTCCGGGGCTTCGTTTTTACTCGTTCACTTCTCGGGAAAGTATTAGAGCTCAGCTGATTGAGGTACCACTCTAGCGTCGATGCCCCGCGTCTTCTTCGCTTGATTGGGGAAAACAGCCTCGCTTAAGCAATTGCGAGCCCGCCCAGACGTATCTGCAGGGTTGTCTGCACAATTCGCGGTATTATGTTGCGGAGTTTTGAAAGGAGCCGCTGGTGGTCACGACGACGTTTGCTTCGCCTTTGGGCGAAATCCTGCTTGCCGCTGATGGCCGCGGTCTGACGGGACTTTGGTTTGAGGGGCAGGAGCACTTTGGCTCCACGCTTCTCAAAGAAGATGCGGAGCACGTTGAAGGCGCCGATGCGGTCTCCGGTATTGGTGGCATGTCTTCGGTGAGTCCGGCAAATGGTGCGGCTTCTTCGGTGCTTGAGCGCTCTTGGGCTTGGCTGAATGCTTATTTTGCGGGGCAGGAGCCTCGGTTTACGCCGCCGTTGCATATGATTGGCACGGCGTTTCAGCGCGAGGTTTGGTTTGAGCTGCTTTCTATCCCGCGTGGCGAGGTCGCTACGTATGGTGAGATCGCCCAGTGTGTTGCGGCTCGACATCGTGTACCGGGAAACGAAGCACCTGTTGTGTCTCCCCGTGCCGTGGGGGCCGCGGTCGCGCGGAATCCCATTTCGATTATCGTGCCGTGCCATCGCGTGGTTGCCGCCGACGGCTCGCTTAACGGATATGCCGGCGGGCTTGATCGCAAGGAGTGGCTGCTTCGGCTTGAGGGCGCGTACGAGGAATAGCGCCAGGGCACTTTGCATAGCCAAGACGCCGTGAAAGAATGGGATGCGCTTTCCGAATGGCATTCCAAGCGGAAACCGTGTCCCGGAATACAGCCTCAGAGTGGGACGCCGTTTCCGGTTGAGACCACCTGCTTGGACATCCATCTACGCCCGCTTCTGCAGGGCATAGATCGACTTATCCATGTTGAACAGGTAAGCCGCGACGCAGGCGATGAAGAACGCCGGCAGATTACCGAAACCGAAGACTTCGCAGCCAATCAGGATGGGTGCGAGCAGCGTATTGGTGGCGCTGCCAAAGACGGCGGCGTATCCCAGCGCGGCACAAAGCGCGATGGACATGCCGAGTCGAGCCTCGTTATGGCGACATCTGGGTAACAGAAAGGCCCGCGTTCCTCAGGGGCAAGATAGGCAATTCTGCTTCTGAGGTAGATCTCAATTCTGCCGACCGCATCAAACATTAACTGCCGGAGGGCTCGGTCAAATTCATACGTGTAGATGATGGCTTCGAATGCTGTGCCTTCGCGAAAGATGGTAATCCCGGACTTGCATTTGGTTTTGTAGGGAAACCAGTAGGCCGACAGTCTGTAGTGGTCGACTTCGACCAAAGCTCGCTCGAGTTCGCTTTGATCAGAGCACTTAAGACCCTTGTTTTCTGTCAATAGTGCTATTTGTTCGTTGATTGATATCCGCGACTTCCGGTATTTCATTTAAGCCTCTTGATAGAAAAAGAGCTGGAGTTGCGCATCGTTGAGAGGCTTTCCAGCTTTAGCAAAACAAACTTATAAGATGCGACGGGCCGCGTCTAGATAATTACCGGACGGCCTAGGAGGCGGCTGGTTGACTGGCTTAAAATCTAGCGCGTGAAATGACGCTCCACGCTATTCAGCGCGCTTGATAGGATGACGAACCACAGTCTTAAGTTTCTCCGGTGCACATTTGCGCGGATCGGAGAGATAGATTTCGTGATGTAAGCGGGTGTCTGAGAAGTCGGGGACATAGCCCTGCTCGGTCGCGTATTCATACATAGCGTCTACGGTTGCCGGCTCGCTGTCATAGGGTCCGGTATGCATGCATTGAACGCAGAGACCTTCATCAACTTTAAGCAGCTCGACGGCAGAAAAGTCCAGTTTCTTTTTGGTCGTGGCCTCCGCGACTGCCCAGTCAAAATCATCTCGGCTGACGAAATCGGGCAGGCGGATGCACGAGATAAAGTTGAAATCGTCCTTGCGTACATAATCGATGTCGCCGCTCGGGGAGTCTTGCCACCAGAATCCCTCGAGCGGCGGTACTACAAAGTCGAAATAGCCCTCGACACTCCTTGAGCCTTTCTTCGACATCTTGACGGTATAGGCGATGCCGTAAAGCAGCGGCAGGGCGTTTTGATACTCGCCACCTTCGGTATTTGGGTCGCCCTTTCCGCGAACGGCAACGTAGCTCATAGGCGGGACAGTTACGATACTCGGCTTGCTTGCAGGTTTGTAGAGCTCCTTGCATTCCTTCTTAAAGTCGAACGCCATGTTGGCCGCCTTTCTGCGTATTGGCCTGCTTAGATAGCGGAATCATATCATAGAAACGAACAGCTGTTCGAATGATTTGGCTGACAGATAGAGATGCGTGCGTTGTGTTTGGCGGTCGGCCTGACCCCGTTGATGATTTCTCTGCCTCCCGGCGCTTGCCTGCGCTCCCCGTTTCCCCATATAAAACCTGCCAAAATGAACCTGTCCCTTTTTGGTCGGTGGGAAATGGGTAATACTAAAGAGTTATCCGACCAGATGGGAATTAATCGATGGCCTATATCGAATTCAAAGACGTCATCAAAGCATACGGCGAGGGCGACGCCCGTATTCACGCGCTCGACGGTGCGAGTTTTACGGTCGAGCGCGGCGAGCTCGCCATCATTCTGGGCGCTTCGGGTGCCGGCAAGACCACGGCGCTCAACATTCTGGGCGGCATGGATACGGCGACCTCCGGCACCGTGACGGTGGACGGGCGCGACGTGAGCTCTGCCAACGAGGCGCAGCTCGTGGAATACCGCCGCGCCGACGTCGGCTTTGTCTTCCAGTTCTACAATTTGGTCCCCAACTTGACGGCGCTCGAAAACGTCGAGCTCGCGGCGCAAATCTGCCCCGATTCGCTCGATGCCGAGCAAACGCTTTGCCAGGTTGGCCTGGGCGAGCGCCTCGCCAACTTCCCCGCGCAGCTTTCGGGCGGCGAGCAGCAGCGCGTGTCCATCGCCCGCGCGCTGGCCAAGAACCCCAAGCTGCTTTTGTGCGACGAGCCCACGGGTGCACTCGACTACAAAACCGGCAAGCAGATCTTGCAGTTGCTACAGGACACCTGCCGCAAGCAGGACATCACGGTCATTATCATCACCCACAACTCCGCGCTGGCGCCCATGGCCGATCGCCTGATCCGCTTTAAGAGCGGCCGCGTGGAGAGCGAGACGGTCCAGCAAAATCCCGTGCCTATCGAGACGATCGAGTGGTAGCGCCCATGGACCAAGATTGCCAAAACAGCCAAAACCACGATACGGAGCACGCGGGCCGCGACCGGGAGTTCGCGACCTACCGTACCGCTCAAAGCTCAAACGATATGGTGCCGACGGTTTTTCGCCGTGGCATCTACCGCACGATTCGGGGCAGTCTTAAGCGCTTCCTATCTATCGTGGTCATCACTGCGCTTGGCGTGAGCGTGATGTGCGGCCTTAAGGCGGGCTGCGAGGATTTGTGCGATTCGGTCGACGCCTATTTTGACCAGCAGAATGTCTATGACATTAACGTGCAGTCGACCTATGGCCTTACGCGCGACGATCTCGCGGCTATCCAAGAGGTCGACGGCGTCGAGACGGTCGAGGGCATCTACACCGAGACCGCCTACACCGCCGTGGGCACAACGCGCGAGCGCGTGGTTGTGCAAAGTCTCTCCAAGGAGAACATCGATCAGCCGGTGCTGGTGAGCGGCGATTTGCCCGAGAGCGCCGATGAAGTCGCGGTGACTTCGAAGTTCCTGAAGGCTTCGGGCAAAAAGCTCGGCGATACGGTGAGTTTTGCCGCCAATGACGCGAGCTCGTCCAACCAAAGTGCCAAGGATCAGTTTGCCGCGGGCGATTACACCATTACGGCTGAGGTCCTCGATCCTACCGACGTGAGCTCCGACTCGACAGTCAACGCCTTTCGCGCTGCTTCGGCTGCGGACTATAAGTTCTATGTGAGCGAGGATGCCGCGACATCTTCTTCCTACTCCGCAGTCCACGTGATCGTCGAGGGAGCCAAGAGTCTTAACTCCTATTCAGATGCCTACACGACAAAGATCAACGAGGTCAAAGGCAACATCGAGAAGATCCGCGAGGAGCGTGAGAAGGCGCGCGTCCAGGAGTTGACGGTTGACACGCCGACAAGCTTGGATACGGCCGAGCGTCAGACCGCCATGCTCTTTGGGATCGAGCAGGATAACATCAACCGTATGGCCGAGGGCAGCGAGGAGCGCGTCCAGGCTCAGGCCGAGTTGGACCAGCGCCGCGCCGCCGCCGACCAGCATTTTGCCGATGCCCGCGCCGAGCTTTCCGATCTGGGCGAATGCACCTGGTACATTCAGGACCGCGGTAACATCGCAAGCTACTCGAGCGTCGAGAGCGACAGTTCTTCGATCGAGGCCATCGCCACGGTTTTCCCATTTATCTTCTTTGTCGTCGCTGTGCTCATCAGTCTTACCACCGCCACGCGCATGGTCGAGGAGGAGCGCACGCTTATTGGCCTGTACAAGGCGCTTGGCTATTCACGCGAGCGCATCCTGTCCAAATACGTGGACTATGCGCTGTGGGCATGTCTGATCGGCGGCGTCCTCGGCAACATCATCGGATTTGTGGGCCTGCCGCTGTTCCTGTTTACGGTGTTCGACGACATGTACTCGCTGCCCCAGATGCTGCTCTCGTACGACATCGTGTCCTCAATCGTCTCGGTGGCGCTGTTTGCCGTGGGCGTGGTGGGCGCTACGATTATCGCCTGCCGCCACGAGATGGCCGAGACCCCGGCCTCGCTCATGCGTCCCAAGGCCCCACGCGCCGGCTCTCGCATCTTGCTTGAGCGCATCGGCTTTATCTGGCGCCGCATGGGCTTTTTGAACAAGGTGGCAGCACGTAACCTGTTCCGCTACAAAAAGCGCGCTTTTATGACCATCTTCGGTATCGCCGGCTGCACGGCGCTCGTGATCTGCGGTATGGGCATTCGCGACACGTCGGTGGCGCTTTCGCCCAAACAGTACGGGCATATCACGCGCTACGACCTGCTGGCGGTCGCCAATCCCGACGATTTTTCGCAGACGTGCGCGGCATTGGATGAGCGCAGCGCGGCCAATGATTCCAACGTGACCGTGACTTCGACGCTGCCAATTATGACCGACAACGTCACCTTTACATTTGGCGGTAAGAGCGAGACCGTGCAGCTGATCGTGGTGCCCGATGACCGCACGGGTGACTTGGGCGATTACGTGCGCCTGGAGGATGAGTCCAAAGAACCGCTGTCTTTGCGTGACGGAGACGTGTATCTGAGCAAAAGTTCACAGCTGGTGCTGGGGATTCAGCCGGGCGATACGGCACACGTCCAGGATTCGTCGCTCAATGTTGCCAAGGTCAAAGTCAGCGACATTTCGCTTAACTATCTGGGCAACACGCTTTACATGACGCAGGGCACCTATGAGCGCGCGTTCGGTCGAAGCGCACGTCTTAACGGCGTCTTTGTACTGCTTAAGGGTTCGTCGGCCGACCAGATTGCGTTTAGCAAGAATCTTAAGAGTGACGGTTGGCTTACGATTTCGAGTACGGCCGAGCATTGGGAAAACTATGAGGCGAACTTTACGATTATCAATTCGGTCGTGGTGCTCGTGACCTTTATGGCGGCGTGCTTATCGTTTGTGGTGGTGTTTACGCTGTCCAACACCAACATTTCGGAGCGCGAGCGCGAACTGGCAACCATTAAGGTGTTGGGCTTCCGTCGCGGTGAGGTGCACCATTACGTCAACAAGGAGACGTTGATCCTCACGGCGATTGGCGCTGCGCTGGGCGTGCCGCTGGGCGGCTTGCTGGCCGAGAGTTTTACGTACATTTTGCAGATGCCGTCGCTGTACTTTGACGTCGAGGTCGAGCCGCTAAGCTACGTGCTATCTGTGCTGCTGGCCTTTGGCTTTACGTTTATCGTCAACCTCGCCACCAATCGTACCCTCAACAAGATCGACATGGTCGGGGCCCTCAAGAGCGCTGAGTAACCTACCAAAAAGGGACAGGTTTATTTTGGCAGGTTTTATCTGGGCAAACGCCGGGCACCTACGGGCGACCCGGCGTTTGCCCCGTTTTGCTGGGGATGTCTGTCGTTCAGTGCTCTTACTGGCCAATCCAGTGTTGCGCATAGCTCTTAATGTCCTCGGTAAAACCGTCAAGGTCGTCAAGGGTGATCACGCTGTCGATAAGCAAATTGGCTATCTCGCGGTGCATTGTGCTGCGGCGAATGTCGTTTGCAATTACGCCTGAGGATAGCTTGTCTCTATTGAGGTGCTCTTCTAGTGCCCAAAATCTACCGGACGCTTCGCTGTCGCCGTTCAGCATCTCAACGTACTGGCTGATGAGCTTTTCCATATAACGTTCTTGCCATTGAGGAAGCATTTTCTTAAACAGCTTCCAGTCGCTTTCGGCTACGTCGCGCATATGTCCTCCGCTCGTCAAACGGGCTTTCCATTTGCCTTTCATTCTATTTGGTTTTCGCTCGCAGGCGTGGATGAGAGGCTCTCTTTAGCCTTCGAGATTGGGCTTGAATGGGTCGTATGCCACAAAACGGGCCTATCTACTACGTTTAATTGGATACTCTCAATCATGCCGGGAAAACGAAAAATAAAACCGCAGGTAAAAGGCCTGTCGATTTTCAAAAAAGGCAGGTATGGTCGGCTCTCTCGAGTTAAACGTAGTAAATAGGCCCTTTTCTTGGCGCGTGGTCAGCTCAATGCTAATCTCCGTGCCGGAACTGGCCCAGTTGTTTGTAAGTTGCGGTGATATAGGGACTGTTTGGCGCTTTGGAGCCTCAAAACAGTCCCTATATCACCGCAACTTGGAAGGGGCGGGCGGTGTCGGATGAGTGGCGCTGGCTGGTTGGGGCGGTTTAGGCCTGTTTGCGGCACTTCCATTGTTTGCGACACCAGCGCATGAGCGCCTTTACGATGGGAATCGTGATGAGGATGATCCATGCAGGATGGGGCTGTCCCAAACAGAGCCACATGTAGAGGAACCAAGCGATGGCGGCTGCTGGATAGACGCATTCAGTGAGCTTTGACAAATGGCGTCGATCGATAAAGTCACCAATCGCGTAGTAGACGGGAACCAAAAAGACGAGGAAAAGCCCCATGCCCCATGTGCCGTAGACAATGCCGAGCACCAGATAGGCGAGAGTGACAAGTGCGGGGAAGGGGAATTTGTTCCATGCACGTCCGACCTTGGTGTGGAAATGCTTGCCATGACGGTCGAGCTTGTCGTGTGCTTCCTTCCAGCTGGAAAACGTCTCGCCGTCGATGGTGACGGTGCCGTCGTCATTGGTACGCACGCTATGTCCATCGTCCTCAAGCGTATCGATATGCACGCCGCCCGGCCCCACATGCACCTCTTCGCCCTTGCGCTCGTTGGTCACATGGATGCCGCTCCAACCAACATGGACTTCCTCGCCTTTATTGGGATCAATGACGTGGATACCGCGCGCGAGGGAAATATCGACAAGTGGTTTGTCACCGCAATCGGCGTGCTCGGCAGAATCCTCAGCCTCGTCAGCCACATCCGCCGTCTCGGTGTCGGCGCTACCGTCCTCCGGGCCGTCGGCATCGTTGGCCGCCTCCCCATATAGCAGCTTGTCCAACGACACGCCATACAGCGCGGCGAGCGCAATGAGGTTATCGGTATCGGGTGAGGACTCGCTGCGCTCCCATTTACTAACAGCCTGGCGGCTTACGCCCAGCTGGGCAGCAAGCGCCTCCTGAGAAAGCCCGGCAGCTTTACGGCGATCGACGAGGCGCTGTGCCATCGCAAGATCCATGGTGGTTCCTTTCGTTTGATGGTCGAATCGAATGAGCCGAGTATGCCGAGAACAACCGGTAGCGACCACCATTTCTAGTTAGAATCTGCTCAAACCCTACCGCAACTACCGGTAGCAACCCCTAACGACCAGCCATTTTAGGACAAATGTCAATGCAAGTAGCAGCCAAGAGCTCCCACTCAGTAAATTGCGGTGGAATAGTTCCTAAATTCAGCCATTTGCGGGCTAAGCAGGAACTATTTCACCGCAACTGAATTTCAGGTCAGGCACCCGCAGCAAGAAGACGAATAGCCTCGGCCTCCCTAGTTACCGCAGGAGGCCCCAGGGCTTACCTCCCAAATCTTTCCGCAGGACGGAAGGACCCCGCCGCGCGAAGCGCACGGCGGGGTCCTGACATGTCCGAGGACGATTTGGGAGGTAAGCCCTGGGACCTCCGATGAGAGCAGTTTCGGCTGAGGCTATTCGTCGCCGAAGCTGATGCCCAACGCCTTGGCCTCGCGCACCAGATCACTCTGGGGGTCGACAAACTTGAGCTTGCCGGCGACATCCTCGAGCGGCATGTGGCACATTTTGCCGTCGCGCAGGGCAATCATGTAGCCAAACTCGCCACGCAGGCAGCCAAGCGCGGCCTCGACGCCGCACTGGGTCGCAAAGATGCGGTCCTGAGCGTCGGGCTGGCCACCGCGCTGCGTGTGACCGGGGATGGCGACGCGGGTCTCGCGACCGGTCTTGGCTTCGATCTCCTTGGCGATGTCGTACACGATTGACGGGCTCGTGCGCTCGGCGAGCTTCTTCTTGTACTCCTTCTTGGACAGTGCCGCGTCCTCTTTGGAGATGGCGCCCTCGGCGACGGCCACGATGGTAAAGCGGCTGCCGGTCTCCATGCGATGCTCAATGGTCTTGATGACGTTATCCATGTCGTAGGGAATCTCGGGAATCAAGATGACATCTGCGCCGCCCGCGACGCCGGCATACAGCGGGATCCAGCCAACCTTGTGGCCCATGATCTCGATAACGAACACGCGCCCGTGACTCGACGCGGTGGTGTGGATGTCGTCGATGCACTTGGTAGCGACGTCGATGGCGCTCGTAAAGCCAAACGTCAACTCGGTGCCCCAGGTGTCGTTATCGATGGTTTTGGGTAGGGCGATAACGTTGAGGCCCTCTTCGCGCAGGCGGTTGGCGGTCTTGGTGGATCCGTTGCCGCCCAGCATAAACAGGCAGTCGAGCTGCAGCTTGTGATAGGTGTGGACCATCGCGGGCACCTTCTCGACGCCATCGGCTTCGGGAATGTCCAAGCGCTTGAACGGCGTGCGGCTCGTGCCCAGGATGGTGCCGCCGCGGGTGAGGATGCCGCTAAAATCGGCGGGCGTCATGACACGGAATCTGCTGTAGATAAGGCCCTGGTAGCCATCCTCAAAACCATAGATCTCGATAGGTTCTTCGCTATTGGTCATAAGCGTTTTGACGATGCCGCGCATGGTGGCGTTGAGTGCCTGGCAGTCGCCGCCACTGGTAAGAAGACCGATCCTAAGCATGATGAATCCTTCCGGGCAAGTTATAACATGCGCATAAGTTTACCCCCGCACACTGTTGATACGGGGGTAAAACGTGTTAGCTCAAGCGTATGGAAATGTAAACAACGTCAGGCGAGCGTAAGGCCGACGGGTCTGGCTCCTTACAGTGCGAAGGCGTCGACGTCGCCCCAGTGGCGGCGCAGCGTAATAGCGGCGGCGGGTTCGGTATTGTCAAAGACGACCGACCATTGCGTATTGCTGGTGATGTCTTCCGGATTGGGTTCTTGCGCTGCGGCGCGCAGGGCTTCCCAGACAATCGTTTCGTCCTGGGCACCGACATGGGCGTCAAGGACATCGGCGATCGCGACGGCGCGCTCTTTGCCATGGCCCAGCTCGCCATTCTTTTGGTTGGGCAGCACTTCGTCGCCATAGCAGGCGTAGAAGTTCGTAACCTGGCGTACGGGAGTCGCTTTGAAAGCGCGGTCCGGATCGCGCGGATCCCACTCTACTACGTGCGCGTCACCGGCGGCGTCGTTGATAAAGAAGTGGTAATCGCGTCCTGCCATGGCGTGCATGTCGTAGGCGGAAAGCAGGTCGACAGCTTCTTGCGTGGTGGCGGCACGGTCGAGCACCAGACGGATGGCGAGCGAGGTGTTGATGACGGGCCGTTGCGTGTCCTGGTCACAGGGCTTGGAATCCAGGGTGAGTACGGCAATGGACACGCCGCATTCGTTAACACCGTCGAGCTGGGCAAACGGGCCCATGAGTGCCGCGGCGCGTCCGGCGACGGAGTCAAGTGGAGTGTTATCGCCCAGGTTGTTAAGGGCGGCAAGCCCGATGGAAGCATAGCCGCCGCGTGGGTGATTGCGCACCAGCAGCACCGAGGTGTCGTCCTTAAAGTCGTAATTGCGACCGGTGCGCACGCGGCCTTCGGCATCTACGGCGACAAAAGCGCTGCAGGCAAACTGGGGCGCCTGGACATGTGCCGGCACATCGGGCAACACCTGCGCCACCACGGCATCGATGTAGGCCTGGTCGTCGCGCACGCCAGCGGCGATGATGCGATCGAGATCGTAGTCGTAGGCGATGTCGATTGCGTACAGGTCATAGCCATCCGCGTAGCCGGTCAAGCGTTTGAGCGACGCGGCGGACTTGATTTGCTTGTGATAAACGATACCGGTGGCAGCGGCAAGGCCGACGGCGACTCCCGCGACACCGCAGGTGATGGCAATGTTACGTGGCTTCATGACGGCTCCTCTCGTCCTGTTAGCGCAATTGTCGCAAAAGGAGCGCGGGCATGATGGCTCAACTTGGTGAGTGGCGCGGAATTAAGCACGGAATGAAGAGTGCGGCGCTGGCGTGGCGGGGTATGCTGGAGGGGACCATCAACCCAGCGAAAGGGGAGAGCATGACGGATCAGGAAACGCCCGAGCGCGCGCATGTGACGGCCGATGATATCGAGGCCGCCAACGACCTTATCGACTTTATCGAGGCATGCCCCAGCATGTTCCATACGGCGGCGACCATTATGGCCGAGCTCGACGAGGCGGGCTTTACCTACCTGCCCGAGAATGCGGCGTGGGACATCGAACCGGGTGGGCGTTATTACACGCAGCGCAACACCTCGAGCGTTGTTGCCTTTAAGGTGGGCGAGGACCTGGCCGCGACGTGGGGCGAGGACGGCGTCGCCGGTGACTATCATTTTCAGCTCACGGCTTCGCACAGCGATTCGCCGACGTTTAAGGTCAAGGCCGTGCCCGAGCTCGATGGCGCAGGCGAGACGCTGCGCCTGAACACCGAGGCCTACGGCGGCATGATCGACTACACCTGGTTCGATCGCCCGCTGGCGCTCGCGGGTCGCGTGTTGGTACGCGAGGGCGACCGTATCGAGAGCCGCCTGCTTGCCACCGAACGCGAGGTCGCTATTATCCCGAGCCTTGCTATCCACATGAACCGCGGCGTTAACGAGGGCTTTGCTCCCAACCGAGCCGTCGACTTGTGCCCACTCATCAGCACCGGCGAACTCAAGCAGGGAGATTTTGACGCCCTGATCGCCGACGAGCTGGATGTTGAGCCCGAGCAAATTCTGGGCCGCGATCTGTTCCTGGTCAACCGCCAGGATGCGCGCATTTGGGGCTGGGCTGACGAGTTCATCTCGACGCCCAAGCTCGACGACCTGGCCTGCGCCTACACCTCGCTGCAGGCATTTTTGGGTGCTGAGAACGCGCATGACGTCTCGGTCTTCTGCTGCTTTGATAACGAGGAGGTTGGCTCCGAGACCAAGCAGGGCGCCATGTCGACGTTCTTGGCCGACGCGCTGCGCCGCATCAACGGATCGCTGGGCTTTGACGACGAGTCGTACCATCGCGCACTTGCCGCCTCGATGCTCGTGAGCTGCGACAATGCACATGCTGTGCACCCCAACCACGCCGAGAAGTGCGACGCTCGCAATCAGGTTGTGCTCAACGGCGGCATCGTCATCAAGGAAGCCGCCAATCAGCACTACTGCACCGATGCCTTTAGCCGCGCAGTGTTCCAGGCCATCTGCGATGACGCTGACGTGCCCACGCAGGCCTTCGCCAACAAGAGCGATATGGCCGGCGGCTCCACGCTCGGCAATCTGTCCAATATACAGGCGAGCATGCATGCTGTGGACGTGGGCCTGCCGCAGCTTGCCATGCACTCGAGCTACGAGACCGGCGGCGTGCGCGACGTTATGTACGCTATCCGCGCCCTCACGGCCTTCTACGAGCGAAACCTAACCATCAACGGCGCCGAAAGCGTGGAGCTCTAAAACCTACCAAAAAGGGACAGGTTCATTTTGGCAGGTTTCATCTGGGCGAATGCAAAGGGTGAAACCGAACTAGATCTGTGATACGTGGCCGCCGAGGTGCAGTGTGCCTCGGCGGCTTTTTGTGTACAGAGCACGGCTAATGCTTATAAATGCTATACATGCTTTACGTATCTACCATAGAGTTTTATGATAGTTTTGAAGTATTAAGGAGGGGTCATGACCACAACAGCCGCTCAGATCAACGTGCGTCTCGATGCCGATCTTAAAAGGAGTGGGGACGCCGCTCTCTCCAGGGCCGGTATGACGCCGAGCCAAGCGGTGCGAGCGCTCTGGCAACTTGCAGCGTCGCTGGCCGATCGCCCCGGTGCGCTCGAGGATATCCTGCTGCCCAGTCGTGCCCGGGCGGAACAGCGCGAGCGCGAAAAGGCCGCCAAACGTAAGCTCGAGCTCATGGATCAGGGGTCGAAGCTGTTCGCTGCCGCTTGCCGTGAGTCGGGAATCGATATGGTCAAGGCTCAGCCATCGGACGACGAAGAGCTCAAACGGAATGCCTATGCGGATCGCTATGGCGAGGAGATGAGCTGGCTCTATGAGTGAGACTCCAAAGCGCATCTTGGTTGACACCAACGTGTGGCTCGATTACTTCATTCCCTCACGACGTGGTCGTTCGGTGGCGATTGAGTTTTTACGCGATGCATGCACGGCACAGGTGGATTTGCTGTATGCGGCGACATCGTCCAAAGACCTGTTCTATTTGATTTCAAGCGAACATAAGGCATGGTATCGGCGAGAGCACGGTTCGCTTTCCCAGTATGCCGCAACGGCAGCGACTTCGCTTGCATGGGATTGTCTTAGCGTGCTTTCGCAGCTTGCCACGCCAGTGCCCTGTGACCTGAGCGATATATGGATGGCGAGCAGGCAGCGTGAGCTCCATAGCGATTACGAAGACGATTTAATCATCGCTGCGGCAATGCGCGCAAAGGCAGATCTCCTGGTCACCAACGATGTCAAGCTCTGTTCGCATGCGCCCGTCGCAGCAATGAGTGTAGAAGACGCAAAAAATTACTTAGCAACGCTCTAGCAATTTGAAGACCCCGCAGGTTGAGCAAAAGTCAGCGAGAGCCTGCCGTTTGAGCCAAGGTGCCGTGAAATGAAAAGGCGCTGACCTTCTGGTCGCGCCTTTGAAATTGAACGGCAGATTGGCCAAACGGCGGGCTCGCAGCGTCGACCGGTCCGCCGTTCGTTAGAACGGCGGAACAAGATTAGTGCTCGATCCAACAACGTAAAGTTTCGCCGGCCTGCAGGTGATGCAGATTCTCCGCGGCGATGTCGACTACGTTGTTGAGCGTGGCGGCCAGGTGAAACCAGCCGGAGACGTGCGGTGTGATGAGCATGTTGGGCACATCCCACAGGGGGCTTGTCGCAGGCAGCGGCTCGGGGTCGGTGACGTCGACCGCGGCGCCGGCGAGGCGTCCCGACTCCAGAGCGGCAACCAAATCGTCGGCAACCACAAGATCGCCGCGGCCGCCGTTGGCAAAGAAGGCGCCCGGCTTCATCGCGGCGAAGAACTCGGCGTTCGCCAGGCCGCGGGTCTCGGGTGTGCTTGGCATAAAGGATGCGACGATGTCGGCCTCCGCCAAGCGCTCAGATAGGGCGTCCATGCCGTCCATGTCCTCAAACACAATGGGGTAGACGAGCGGATGGCGCTTGATGCCGCGGACGTGCGCACCCATGCTGCGGCAGAGCGTGGCAAAGTGGCCGCCAATGTCGCCCGCGCCCAGCACCAGCACGTTGGCATTTTTGAGCGAGGTAACCGGCCCCAAATCCTCCCAGCGATGCTCGCGCTGCAAGTCGTGATAGCCGGGCAGGCGCTTCATCATGGAAAGGACCATGGCAAACATGTGCTCGCTCACGGCCTGGCCGTAGGCGCCGATCGAGCAAGACAGCTTGGCTTCAGCCGGCACGGTGCCGGCGGCCAAGTAATCGTCATAGCCGGCGGTCTGCAATTGCAACAGCTGGAGATGCTCGCATGCGGTAAGCAAGGCAGGGTCTATGTTGCCCAAGATTACATCGGCGTTGGCGACCTGCTCACGCGTGATGGCGTCGGAGCTCGTGTAGATAAAGTCCTCGCCCGGAGCGCTCGACTCGAGGATCGCGCGGTGACGATCGTTGACGGGCAGCAAAACCAGGATGTTCACAAGCAATCCTCTCCGCTCAGCCTGCCAAAAAGGGACAGGTTTATTTTGGCAGGTTTTATCAGGCAAAACGTTTAAATAAAACGCCGGATGCAAGACGAGCGTGCCCGTCAGCATCCGGCGTCCGCACGGCTACCAGCTCAGCAGCTCGTAACCGTCCTCGGTCACCACGAGCTGTACCTCGCACTGAGCCGAATCGCTACCGTCCTTGGTGCGCACGCACCAGCCGTCGCCCTTGCTAATTTTAATGTCGGGCGCTCCGGCGTTGACCATGGGCTCGATGGTAAAGACCATACCCGGAGCCATGATGGTGTCCACATCGGGTGCCTCGGTGGTAAAGCCCACAAACGGGTCCTCGTGGAACTTCTTACCGATGCCGTGTCCGCCGTACTCGCGCACCACGCTAAAGCCGGCGTCCTCGACCGTCTTTTGCACGGCCTCGGCCATCACGGACAGCGGTAGCCACGGCTTGACGGCAGCCAGGCCCGCTTCCACGCTGGCGCGGGTGACGTCGACCAGGCGCTGGCGCTCGGCAGAGACCTCGCCGATGCAGAACATGCGGCTCGAGTCGCTAAAGTAGCCGTCCAGGATCGTGGAGCAGTCGACGTTGATGATGTCGCCCTCGTGCAGCACGTCCGTATCGCAGGGGATGCCGTGGCAGACCACATCGTTGATTGAGGTGCACACGCTCTTGGGGTAACCCTCGTAGTTGAGGTCGGCCGGCGTGCCACCGTGCTCGACGGTGTAGTCGTAAATCATCTGGTCGATCTGGTTGGTGGTCATGCCCGCGGCGATGTGCTCGCCTACGTAGTCGAGCACGCCCACGTTGATGGCGGCCGAGCGCTTGATGCCCTCGATATCGGCGGGCGTCTTGTAGAGCGTGCGGGGCAGAACCTCCCAGCCCTCTTCCCACAAGCGCTCGAGGCGCTCATCAAAGGTGCTATGGCATTTCTTATATTTTTTGCCGCTGCCGCACCAGCAAGCGTCGTTGCGGCCGGGCACGGGTCCTTTGTCAAACATGGCTAACTTCCTTTCATCCGCAGCTAGTATAGCCCACCCACGCGTCTATAAAAGTTGCGGTGATATAGTTCCGATTTAAGCGGTTTAACAGCACAAATAGGAACTATATCACCGCAACTGATGGGGCGGGATGGCGGGCACTGGCTGCTGCGTGGTTTTGCTAGTAGCTCACCTGGCAGGGGATGCCGAGGGCGCGCACGCGTGCGGCGATCGTGTCGAGTGCCTCGGGCGCTGCTTTGGCAAGGCCGGCGACCGGTGTCTCGCGCGCCACCGTGTAGATGGTCGTCTCCTGCGGGCGAATGCGCTCGAGCGCCGCGAGCCAAGGGCCGACGTACTCCTCGCCGGTGTTATCGAGAGACTTGCCCCGGTACTCGCCGCTCAAAAACATCGTTTGGATAATAACGTGACCGTCAAAGCTCGCGAACGTTTCGATCTGGTGCTCTACATCGTAGGGGCCAACGGGCTGGTCGAGCAGCTGGATAAATGCCGGGTCGACCGTATCGAGCTTGAGGATGTTGTCGTCGACCATCATGAGCGCATCGTGCACCTGGGGACGGTCGGCGCGCGTGCCGTTGGAAAGCACGGCAATCTTGGTGTTTGGGGCCAGCTGGTCGCGAAGTGCGACGGCACCGGTGATGGCCTGCGGAAACTCCGGTGCGGCGGTGGGCTCGCCATTGCCGGCAAACGTGATTACATCGGGCAGCTCACCCTCGATTGCCATCCCGTGCAGCTTGGCCTCGAGTGCATCGAGCACCACGCCGGCCGTGTTATACGGCTCGTGGCAGGGGCGCTCAGCGTTGAGGCCGTTCTCGCAGTAGATGCAGTCGAACGTGCAGATTTTGCCGCTCGCCGGCATCATGTTGACACCGAGCGAAAGGCCCAGGCGACGGCTGCGGACGGGCCCAAAGATGGGGCTGGCATTTAAAAACGTAGACATAGGCATATGCTCCTTGGGACAGTTGAGCTTAAGCATAGCATCGGCCTTCATGTGGGTTGCGGGTTTGGGCGCTGTTGTTTAGGCAGAAACCTTGCAATCGGGCGAGTTTTCGAAACCCTGTCATGAAAGGGTGCGAGCTGGGTACAGTAAACGCATTCATGTACACACAAAATGACGCCATCTGACCAAGCCGCACCCCGGCACGGCCTGGTGGTGTTGACGATGGGAACACAGTATGGATTTTACGGTCGAGAATGCGGGCACTACGATCGCCTGCCGCGAGTATGCCGGCCCGGTTGTATCGTCCGATGCACCCGCCTTGGTTTGCGTGCACGGTGCCTGCGTCGACGGCGTCTTTTTTGACGCCATCGCCCGCGAGCTCGCCTGTGACTATCGCGTCATTACCTACGACCGGCGCGGTTGCGGCGAGAGCGGCGACGCTGCAGACGGACGCTACGACCTCGCCGTCCAGGCCGCGGACCTGCAGGCCGTTATCGAGCATATTGGCACTCCGGCAAACGTGCTCGCGCACAGTGCCGGTACGCTGGTGACGCTGGAGCTTCTCCGTGCAAACCCCACCATAATCTCGCGTGCGATTCTGCATGAACCCGCCGTGACGGATGAGGGTGCCGGTCTGGGCGCGGCCCCGGTTTTGCTCGAGATGATCGCCGCGGGAAAGGTCTCCAGGGCATTACGGGCCTTCCTGGGCGCCATCGGCGATTCGGACCCTGAGGCCCCCAAGTTAACCGAGGCAGAAGCCAAGCATGCCCTGCGCAACGGCCGCAGCTTCATGGCAAACGAATACGGGATTACTATGACCTGCGTTCCCGATTGGGATAGCGTTCGTGCGTCAAAAACGGTGGCCGCCGTGCTCCTGGGCGAGCTCTCGATTGGCACGCCTCGCGAGGCGGGCACAAGGGTGGCGGCTGAGCTTTTGGACTGTCCACTCGTAATGGTTCCCGGCGCGCACAACGGCCTGCGCGATCGCCCGGGAGCGGCTGCCCAGACTGTCCTTGGCATCCTGGGGCTCTAACACCCGCAATAGCCAAAGCAGGCTTCATCCGCAAACGTTTCGGCATTGTTAACAAATGTGTTCAAAACCTCACGTCTGCGGCTTCAATCGCGCCGTCTGCCAACTCATAAAAATGTAACAGCATTTACGTGCTTACCTGCATCGGCAAGGTGTTACCCTTGTAACATTTGGAACCCACCGCTACCATGCGAAGCTATCGAAAGGGCCCCATATGCTCAATAATCACGAGGTCAATCTAACCGACGAGGAGGCTGCCGCCGAGGTCGCCCGTGTCGCGAAGACCTACCCCGTGGTACGCTTACTGTCGGCCGATCAGATTAAGAGCGAGCCTAACTGCCTGCTCGCCGGTGATCGCTGCCCTTGCCTGCGCCAGTCGAGTCTTGAGGCCTTGACAGATTCCGATGAGGTGTCGGAGCAACTGCTCAACGATGGCGTTGAGTACCGTGCCCATCTGCGCCCTCTGAAGGTCGAGGGCAAGCCTCATGTCCTGCTGATGGTGCGTCCGATCGATGGGCAAGAGGCTGCAGAAGAGGACCTTGTCTACACCGACGTGCTGACGAGCGTGCACAATCGCCGATATTACGAGGAAAAGCTCCGTAGCGCCCGCATGAATGCCGGCGTTGCGATGATCGACCTTGATGATTTTAGGGTCTTCAATGATACGTGTGGCCGTCATGCCGGCGACCTTGCGCTCGGTGCCGTGGCGACAGCCATGCGCAGCGGAATCCGTTCGACTGACGAGCTTGTGCGCTATGGCTGCGACAAATTTGTGGTTGTCATGCCCAATATTCCCTCCGATGACTTCACCCGTCGCCTGCATCAGGTGTCCGATGCCGTTCGTTCCACGATTATTCCGGGCCATGAGTACGTGAGCTTGACGGCATGTGTTGGTGGCGTTCGTATTCATGGCGAGACGGTCGATGAGGGCGTTGGCCGCGCTGTCCAGTTACTGAGCCGCGCTAAGGCAAAAGCCGGTACGGTCGTGACCGATGCCGATTCCATCGAGGCCTTCCAAAGCGAAAAGCCTTTGGTACTTATTGTCGATGACTCCGAGATGAACCGAGTCATTCTCAGCGAGATGCTCAAGGACGAGTATTGCATCCTCGAGGCCGACAACGGTCGTACGGCGCTCGACATGGTCGACCGCTATGGTGATGAGTTGTCGCTCGTGCTGCTGGATATTGTCATGCCGGGCATAAGCGGCTTTGAGGTGCTGGCCGGTCTGTCGCGCCGATCGGTTAGTGACAATCTGCCTGTCATCATGATTTCGAGCGAAGATTCCGATGATATGGTTCTGCGCGCGTACGAGCTAGGCGCCTCGGACTATATCAACCGCCCGTTTGACTCCCGTGTCGTGCGCCGCCGTGTAAGCAACACCATCCGCCTATACGCCAAACAGCGCCGCCTGACGAGCCTGCTGTCCCAGCAGTACAACGAGCGTGTCAAGAACAGTCGCATGCTCATCGACATCATGGCTGGCGTCATGGAGCTTCGCAACGGCGAGAGCGGCAGGCACGTTACGAACATCGAAAAGCTGACCGAGCTGCTGCTTGGCTGTCTGGTCCAGCGTAGCGACACCATTTCCCTTGACAATGAGGAGCGCTCCACGATTGCCCTGGCTTCGGCGCTGCACGATATCGGCAAGATGTCGATTGACGATGCGATTCTCAACAAACCCGGGCGCCTTACGTCCGAGGAGTTCGAGATTATGAAGACGCATACCACGATCGGCGCCGACATGCTGCTTGAGCTGGGTAGCCATCACGCCGGCAATGCGCTTATGGAATATGCGTACCAGATTGCGCGTTGGCATCACGAGCGCTGGGACGGCAAGGGTTATCCCGATGGCCTTAAGGGCGACGAAATTCCCATTGCCGCACAGGTGGTTTCGGTGGCCGACGTGTACGATGCTCTGACGAGCGTGCGCGTGTACAAGGACGCTATCCCGCACAAGGAGGCAATTCAGATGATCCTGGACGGTAAGTGCGGCACCTTTAACCCGCTGCTGCTCGATTGTCTGCTTGAGGTGCAAGACCAAATTGCCGAGACGTTGGCACGCCCCGCCGACGTTGTCGCGTTTCCCACGATTTAGTTTGACCAAAGGAGTTTTTAATCCATGATTTCCATGCGTGAGGCGTATGAGAAGATCGGCGCCAATTATGATGACGCGTGTGCTCGGCTGATGGGCGAGGAAATGCTCGCCCGCTTTGCCCTCAAGTTTTTGGATGACGAGAGCATGGACAAGCTGGAGGCCGCCATGGCGGCGGGAGACGCCGAAGGTGCGTTTATGGCAGCGCACACGCTCAAGGGCGTGAGCCAGAACCTGGGATTCGATAATCTGTACGAGCCGGCGGTCGTGGTGACCGAGGCACTGCGTGGTGCCGATGCCGTTGACGGCGCTCGCGAGGGGATGCATGCGCTGCAGCAGCAATATGCGGCTACGATGTCGGCCCTGCGCGAGGCGGCCGAATAAGGGCTTGCGAGCCTTGGACTGTGTGCCGGCAGCATATAGGTAATAGGGCGCCCCGCCGGACCATGTGGCCGGCGGGGCGCCTTTATCTGTTGTGCGGTTGGCGAGCTAGCGGGCCTGCTTTACCTTGGCCGCCGCCTCGACAAACGACTTCCACAGGTTAAAGTCGGTCTCGAGCGTCTTCCACGTGTACTCGGGATGCCATTGCACGCCCAGACAGAACGGCTGACCTTCGACTTCGATGCACTCGGGAACGCCGTCGGTTGCCTTGGCGACCAGACGCGTGCTTTTGCCCAGACGATCGACGCAGCAGTGGTGTGCGGAGTTGGTCTGGATTAGCCTGTGCCCGCCAACCGCGCGTTCCAGCAGCGAGCCCGGCACGACCTCGACGGGGTGCACGGGATCGTTGAGCACGTGGGTGTGACGCCACTGCGTGCGACCCTCGCGCGCACCCAGGCTCGGCACGTCCATGCACAGGGTGCCGCCGGTGGCGACGTTGAGCAGCTGCGTGCCGCGGCAGGTGGTAAAGAGTGGCTTCTTGGCGCGGAGCACCTCGTTAACCAGCTTAAACTCAAAACGGTCGCGAATCTCGCAGCACAGTGTGGGGTCGTAGGGGCGCTCGTCGCCCCAGCGCTTGGGGTTGACGTCCGGGCCGCCGGGAATAGCGATGCCGTCGGCGATATCGACGTAATGACGGATGACCTCAATGTTCTCGGTGATGGACATCTGCAGCGGCAGGCCGCCGGCGGCAAGGATGGCATCGACAAAGACACTTGCGATTTCCTCGTTGGGGGAGAGCGTCTCGCTTAAAAACGGCTTTGCATCTTCCCAACGCGGTGCTACCAGGATGAGCGGACGGTCGGCGGGGGCAACGTCGACGTGCGGGGTATAGGACGAGGAAGTACGGGTTCCGATCATGGGTGCGGCTTTCGAATCCGGGTGGACATGGCACAGGGGTGGCGCGGGACAAACGTTACTGATGAATTCGCCCGCGTGGCAATTGAGTTAGTGGCCCTTGATGGAGTTGAGGAAGTCTTGGGCACGCTTGGTCTGGGGATGGTCGAAGAACTCGTCGGGCGTGCCGGTTTCCACGATCTGGCCGTCGGCCATAAACACGACGCGGTCGGCCACGCGGCGGGCGAAGTTCATCTCGTGCGTGATGACGATCATCGTCATGCCCTGCTGGGCCAGACGGACCATGACCTCGAGCACCTCGTTGATCATTTCGGGGTCAAGGGCGCTCGTGGGCTCGTCAAAAAGCATGGCCTTGGGTTGCATGGCAAGCGAGCGGGCGATGGCTACGCGCTGCTGCTGGCCGCCCGAGAGCTGTGCGGGCACCTTATCGGCCTGCTCGGCAACGCCCACGCGGCCCAGCAGGTCCATGGCGCGCTCACGAGCTTCCTCCTTGGAGACGCCCAGCACATCGACCGGTCCCAGCATGACGTTCTGCAGTACGGTCATATGTGCAAACAGGTTGAACTGCTGAAATACCATGCCCAACTCGGCACGCATGCGGGCAAGATCCTTGCCTTCCTGTGGCAGGGGCTCGCCCTCGATGAGGATCTCGCCTGAGTCGATGGTTTCCAGGCGATTGATGGTTCGGCACATGGTCGACTTGCCCGAGCCCGAGGGTCCGATCACAACGACGACCTCGCCGCGGTCGACCGACAGATTGATGTCGTTGAGGACGTGCAGATCGCCGTAGTGCTTATCGACGTGCCTGAGCTCGATCAGCGGCTGATTGCCGGTGGAAGAGGTGCTCTGTGCCATGGTGCTCGGCTCCTTATGACTCGAAATGGTAAAGCGTTAGCGGATGATGGTCGCGCCGGTCTTGTGCGAAACGTAGACAGCGGCCTTGTTGATCGCGACGTTGATGAGGATGTAGATGACCGCGATAACCAGGTAGACCGACACGAGAGCATCGTAGTTGGTAATGAGCACGCGGGCATTTTGCATGAGGTCGGGGTAGCTCACCACATAGGCGACGGTGGTGTCTTTGACTACGACCACGAGCTGCGAAATCAAGGACGGAATGATAAACCGAATAGTCTGCGGCAACACGATTTTAAAGGTGATTTTAGCCTTGGAGAGACCGAGTGCTTGGGCGGCTTCGACCTGGCCGCGCGGCACGGCGTTGACGCCGGCGCGAAAGATCTCGGCGAGTACGCCAGCTGCGGCGAGCGCGACGGGAAGCGTGAGCATCCAAAAAGATGGCAGCGCGATCTTGTACTGGGGCAGCACCAAAAAGAAGAAGTAGATGAACAGCAGGCTCGGTACGCCGCGGAAGAAATCGGTGAGCACGCGGCAAACCAGCTGGAGCGGCTTAATGTCGCTGGTGCGGCCGAGCATAAGGGCTAAGCCCAGTGCCAGCGCAATGGCGCCAGCGGTGAGTGCGACTTTAACAGTGCCCTCAAAGCCGGCAAGCAGGAACTTCCAGGTGGTGAGGTGCGTAAAGAAATACCAATAGTGGACCGAAAGCTGGCCGGTCACATAGAAGCGCTGCAGTACCAGGATGGCGAGCGCGGCGACAGCAACAAGCGAGATGGCGGTGCCGATGCGAATCTTGGCGCGCATCTTGGGGCCGGGAGCCTCGTAGAGCGCATCGCGCATGGTGAGCGCGGAGGTGGAGTGCTTGCTCATCGGAGGATCCTCACCTTCTTATCGATGTAGTTGCCAATGTGGCTCACCACAAAGGCCGTGCCCAGGTAGCCGAGCGCCGAGATAAAGAACGCGGCGACGCCACCGAGCGAGCGCGTGTTGATATAGCTCACCACGCCGGTGAGCTCCTGCGGTTTAAGCGGCACCTGACTGCCGAGCGCGGTGGTAAGCATGACGGCGATAAAGAGGTTGGTCATGGGCAGCACACTCGAGCGCAGTGCCTGCGGAATCACGATCTTGGCGAGGATGCGGCTGAAGCTCATGCCCAGCGAACGTGCGGCTTCCACCTGACCGACGCCGACGGTATTGATGCCGCTCATAAAGTTCTCGGAGCCAAAGGCCGAGCCCAAAAGGACCGTGG
>CATVZP010000019.1 GCA_958348565.1 uncultured Collinsella sp.
GCCGAGCGCAAAATGGATTCTAAAAAACACCTTGCCAAATAGGAGCGTCAGCGCGAGGCCCGCCTTTCCGTTGCTCCGCAGGAGCAGGAAAGACGGGCCTCATGCGCGAGGACGTTTTCAAAACCAAGCCCGGCCCCGGCCGGACAGCTCACGAACGCTACAGGTTCTTGACCCCCATCGCGCGCATGGCGTTCAGGATGGCGATGATCGCCACGCCCACGTCGCCAAAGACGGCAAGCCACATATTGGCGATGCCGAGCGCCGCAAGCACCAGAATCAGCAACTTAATGCCCAGCGCAAAGATGATGTTCTGCCAGACGATCGCCATGGTCTTGCGCGCCACACGGATCGCGCGGGAAATGTTGGACGGCTTGTCATCCATCAGCACGACATCCGCCGCCTCGATCGCGGCGTCGGAGCCCATGGCGCCCATGGCAATGCCCACATCGGCGCGCGTAAGCACGGGCGCGTCGTTGATGCCGTCGCCGACAAAGGCGAGCTTGCCCTTGCCGCTTTCGGCCGCGAGCAGCGCTTCAACACGCTCGACCTTGTCGCCCGGCAGCAGCTGCGCGTGGAACTCGTCGAGGCCGAGCTGCTTAGCCACCGCAGCAGCCACTTCCTTGCGGTCGCCTGTGAGCATGACGGTGCGGTTGATGCCAGCGGAGTGCAGGTCACGGATCGTCTGTTCGGCATCGGCCTTTACGGTGTCGGCAATCACGATGTGGCCGGCGTACACGCCGTCAACGAGCACATGCAGAATCGTTCCGACGACCTCGCAATCGGGCGCTTCTACTCCGGCCGCGGCGAGCATCTTTGCGTTGCCAACGACGACGTGCTTGCCGTCGATGATTGCCGTCACGCCGTGGCCCGCGTCGTTGGCGGAGTCGCTCACCCGCTTAGGGTCGACCTCGCCCTGGTAGGCGACGCGCACGGACTGCGCGATGGGGTGATCGGAGAACGACTCCGCAAGGGCTGCGACCTCGAGCAACGACTGCTCGGTATAGCCAGCCTCGGGGTGCACCGCGACCACCGAGAAAGTGCCGTTGGTGAGGGTGCCTGTCTTGTCAAAGACGACGGTGTCCACGTCGGCGAGCGTCTCGAGGTAGTTAGAACCCTTGATGAGAACGCCCAGTTTGGAGGCGCCGCCGATGCCGCCAAAGAAGCTCAGCGGCACGCTGATCACGAGCGCGCACGGGCAGCTGACGACCAGGAAGGTCAGGCCGCGCAGAATCCAGTCGGACCAGGCACCGGTGACCAGGCCGCCGCCAAGGGCGAGCACCGCGGCCGCGCCGGTGACGGCGGGGGTGTAGACGCGGGCGAAGCGTGTGATGAAGTTCTCGGTGCGTGCCTTCTTTTCGCTGGCATTCTCCACGAGCTCCAGGACGCGCGCGACGGTGGACTCGCCAAAGGGCTTGGTGGTGCGCACGTGGATGAGGCCCGTCATGTTGATGCAGCCGCTGATAATATCGTCGCCGGACTTGGCGGGGCGGGGGACTGACTCGCCCGTGAGCGCGGCGGTGTCGAGCTGGGTTTCGCCCTCGACGATGACGCCGTCGATAGGCACGCGCTCGCCGGGCTTGACCACGATCACGGTGCCGACGGCTATGTCATCGGGAAAGACCTGTTCGAGCGTACCGTCGGCTTGCTCGACGTTGGCGTAGTCGGGCGCGATGTCCATCATGGCGCTGATTGACTTGCGGCTTTTGCCCACGGCATATGCCTGGAACAGCTCGCCGACCTGGTAGAACAGCATGACGGCGGCGCCTTCGGCCATGTGCGGGTCGGTATCGGGGAAGAGCACCATGGCAAACGCGCCGATGGTTGCGACTGCCATAAGGAAGCTCTCGTCGAAGGCCTTGCCGCGGCGGATGTTACTGAATGCCTTTTGCAGTACGTCGTAGCCGGCAATCAAAAACGGCACGAGGAACAGCACAAAGCTGGCGTAGATGTCGCCCGGGGTGCCGAATGCGGCGGCGAGGGTGCCAAGCTCATCGAGGGCGTACACCACGGCAAAAATGCCCAGCGCTACCAGGATGCGGTTGCGCTTATGCTCGAGTGACTCTTTTTTCTTGCGCTTCTTCTTTTTCTTTTTGGGGTCGGCGGTGACCATGACTCGTATCCTCCCATTTGAATGTATGAACACTCGCTCATATAATTTCGCGAGCAAAGGCCGCGGCAAGCGCGGCCTTGCGGGTCAGCGTATGCGCAGGCTAGAGAATGATCTCGCAGTCCGGCTCGGCGTCGGCGGTGAACTCCACGACACGGTCGAGGACCTCCTCGAACTCGGCGTCGTCGGCCTCGAGCGTCAGCTTCTGGGTCATAAAGTTGACGGACACGGATTTGACACCCTCGAGCTTGGCCAGCTCGTCCTGAAGCTCGCGCGCACAGTTGGCGCAGTCGATCTCGTCGAGCTTAAACTGCTTTTTCATGGTGGGTTCCTTTCTCTGTGTTGGCGACCTGGGTGCCGGTCGCGTTGGTACTGTGGTTGGTTGCTATTCGCAGATATGGCTCATGCCCTGGTTGAGCATGGTGTAGACATGATCGTCGGCAAGCGAGTAGAGGATGTTGCGGCCGTCGCGGCGGAACTTGACCAGGTGCGACTGCTTAAGCGTGCGCAGCTGGTGCGATACTGCCGACTGCGAGGTTGCGGTCGCCCCGGCGATGTCGGCCACGCAGAGCTCGCGGCCCATGAGGGCATAGAGAATCTTGATGCGCGTGGTGTCGCTGAAGACCTTGAACAGGTCGGCCAAGTCGTACAGCAACTCCTCGTCGGGAAGGTCCTCGGGCGAGCAGGTGGTGGGGATCACGGGCTCGGTGGCCTCGATGTCAGTCTTTGTTTCATCAGCGTGGTCGCTCATTGCAATATCCTTTCATATGAACATGCGCTCATATAACTTACTTTCGATTATATGAGCGCATGTTCATATGTCAATAACGTTCAGGTAATTCGTCGTACAAAATGATGAGGAAAAGCGGACGAGATCCCGGACTAAGCGGTTTTGATTAGCGATGCCGGGGTGGGTGCCCCTGCGCCGTGCAAAAATTGGAGTATTCTGCAACGATAGGGGGTCTGTTAATCTATCGCGGGCCAAATAATGTAGTTCAAAAGCTATCTTAGGGTGTTAAACCGATGAGTTCTTCCTCAAATGTTGCCTAACGTTCTCACGCAAGAGTGATTTCGCTTCACATTTGGATCCACTCGAGGGTGATGGACACCCGACCCTGCCGAATACTCGCAATTTTGCACGTCGCTAGGGTACCCACCTTGTTAGTCGGCCTAGATTCCGGCTCCGAAGACCCTGCCCTCGGGCGTGAAGCTGTTTGTTTGGTTGAGTGATGGGCTGTCGGGTTCGACGGTTTGCATATCATCGATTGCCGGCGCTTCGTTAATCGTCGGATCGTCCAATGTGATGCCTTCGAACATTGCTTTTTCGAGGTCAATTCGTTGACGCTCTTCGGAATCCTGGCGAAGCTCCTCCTGGATTCGTTTCTTCTCCTCAATAAACCTTCTGAGCACAAACAGTCTCAGGTCCTCTTGCATGATTTGAAAGTCTTTTGGCAAACGCGAGGGGCGTATGCCTTCTTTTCGTTGGATTGCCTCCATGACCCTAACGAAAGAGCTGGCATGCATAAAGGAATAACGGCTGACGGTGATGATTCCGTACCCCATGGACGCAAGTGCGTTCTTGCGTTCTTCGTCGATGGCGCGGTCTTCTTCCGCGTCGTGATAAAAACCGTTGTATTCAATATCTGTTCGAGATTTCTTCAGATATGCATCCATAAAGAACTTTTTGCGTCTCGTGAGATTTTTTGCGGCAGCGGTGACCTGTACCTCGTAATCGGTCTCAATTCCCTTAATACCAAGTCCACCTTCGCTTTTGGGCAGCGTAAGCATCATGACAAAGGCCGTTTCCATGGGAGAGCGGCATCCATCGCGTACACATTGAATAGCCTTTCGGGCAAGGGCCAAACCATCGCATCTGGTAATGGAATTAAAGAACTGCTTTAACCTCTCGGTTGAGGTAAGTGGGAAACGCTCGGCATAAGAGGTAGAAGAACCGGTTCCAAGGGAATAGGCGCCGCACAGCTCAAAGTAGTACTCCACCAGTTCGCGAAAAGAAAGATAGGTGGCGGCCTGAAGTGCACAAAGCTCAACGCCAACAATGTAGATGTCATCTTCTAGCTCCATAAAACGCGAGCATGAGAATCGCTTTGACGAAACGTGGCATTGACAGTCCATCGCGTAGCGCGCGTTCCTGCGATCAAACACCATTACCTCGAGGGATTCATTTGCGTCGCGGGCAACATCATGTTTGGCAAGCCATTCTGCGGCCGCGTCGAGGAGCGTTCCGGTGGGGCACGATCCGTAAATTGCGGCAGGACTACAGGGCTCGGTGTCATTCGCAGACACCGAATGCGCGGCTTGGTAGACCGCTTTTGCAGTGGTATGTGACAATACGATACTCATGGTATATATCGTGTCAGCTAATGTCGTGTTGATGACGCTGAGCGGAAAAGTCGTTTTAGAGGTCTAACCAAATGCTGTCCAAAAACTTGACGCAATTATGGGCACGTTCACCCTAAATCAATGTTTTCGCTGCTCAGCTATAGCATAGAAATACTCAATTGCTGCACATTTGGTATCGATGCATCGCCATCTGAAAACAAATCACGTGTCGGGAAAGTGCCGAAATAGTTAAAAAATAGGGTTCAGAATTTGTGAAGCGCGGGCCTGCTTATGGAACGTAGGGCGGCCCCGCCGCGGGGGTTCCCGCTGCGGGGCCGCTCGTGATCTACGCCGTGGTTTGTCGTAGACGTTTCTACTTGGCAAACAGGTTCTTGAGGTTGAACTCGGCTTGGACGGTACGGAGCATGAGGTCAGTGTCGTCGAGGCCCAGATGCTGCTCGTTGGCGTCGGCGGCGAGGGTGCCACGGCGGCGTGCCCAGTTCTCGAGCGCAGCGGGCGCGGACTCGCGGGGGAGCGAGCGCACGTCGGCGTCCAAGCTGCGGCAGATCTGGCGCGAGTCGATGACGATGATCTTGCCTGCGCGGCGTGCCTCGGCATAACCGTCCAGATGAATTTTGAACCAGCTGTCCTCGAAGGCGGCATTATGTGCCATATAGGGATACTTCTTCATGAGCTTGAGCAGCTGCTTCTGCAGCTCCTTGTTCTCGCGGAACGGCTTTTTGCCGTCGATGTCGTCCCAGGTAATGTGATGGATGTTCGATAGTGGCACATCCTCGCCGCGGTAGATGTCGGGCAGGCCGCAGTAGTGCGCCTCGGCGTCATGCGGCACGGCGTCGCTGGTGAGATCCATAATCTCCCAGCCCACGTTGAGGATGTAGCCGCGCTCGGGCGCGCGACCGGTGGTCTCGATGTCGATGCCGAGCACCGTGCCCTGGATAGGCTTGCGGGCATAGGCCACGCCGAGTGCGTCGCGGTCACCGCGGATCTCGCGCATGACCGATGCGGCGGTGCGTTTTTGCATCTTGCCGATGGCGGCGCAGGTGTCGGCATCGGACAGGCCGCGCGAGAGCGTCGCGGGCGTCACGTTGCGCAGGCGCGCCTCGCCAATCTGGTCGCATAGGTCGCGGTTGCGGTCGGCCAGGTCGCGCACAGTAGCAAAGTCGAAGCCGGGGTCGCCCTCGGCGGTAAAGTACTCGGTCTCGAGCACCTTGAGGGCCTCCTCGCCCTTCTGGCGCTCGGACTCCATGGCGCCGTGGTCGCCGTAGATAAACATGGGGATAAACGGCTGGCGCTCGTATTCGAGTGCTTGCGAAACATTCATATGCTGCTCCTTGGACGGGCCGCGTTGCGCGGCTCGGGGTTACTGAGTTGTGGCGAGATGATAGTTTACCATGGGCAACTATTGGCACCGCGCCCGGGACAACTACAATACCCTAGTTGACCGCTAGGACTTTTACAATGCTGCCGAAAGACACGAAAGGTTCCATCCGTCATGGATTTACTGATAGATATTCTGCTCGACGCCGGCAAGGACACGCTGTCGCTGGTGCCGTTTTTGTTGGTGACGTATCTTGCCCTCGAGACGTTAGAGCATGTGGCGGGCGATCGCGTCAACGGCGCTATCAAGCGCGCCGGTGCCGCGGGTCCGGTTGTCGGATCGTTGTTGGGCATGGTGCCGCAGTGCGGATTTTCGGCCATGGCGGCAACGCTGTACGCTGGCCGCGTCGTGACGCTGGGCACGCTGGTCGCCGTGTTCCTCTCGACCTCCGACGAGATGCTGCCGCTGTTGCTCGCCGAGCAAGTTCCCGTGCAGACCATGGCGATGCTGCTCGCCTCGAAGGCGCTGATCGCTCTGGTCACCGGCTTTATCGTGGATGCGGCTATTCGCGGCCTTCGTCGTAATGCCCGCGCGCATGCGGCGATTCGCCGTACCGTGCTGGGGACCGCTGCCAATCCGGCTCATGTGAACTGCGCGCATGATGACCATACCGGGGGCGACATCATTGACGAGGTGGCCGAGGCGGGCGTAAGTGCCGATCACATCCACGAGCTGTGCGAACGTGATCATTGTGGCTGTGACGAGGATGAGGACGATCACGGGCACGACCACAGCCACGACCATGGTCACGCGGACGCACACGAGCACCACCACGGCCACGACCACAGTCACTCCCACGAGGGCGCGCCCGTTCTGTCGATCATCCGCAGCGCGATCTCGCACACCGTGCAGGTGTCGGTATTCATTTTCCTGGTGACGCTGATTCTGGTCGCCGTCCTCGAGACCTTTGGCGAGTCCGCAATCGAGCAGTTCCTGCGCGGCAATGAGACGCTCGCCGTCCTGGGTTCGGCGCTTGTCGGGCTGATTCCCAATTGCTCGGCCAGCGTGGTCATCACGCAGCTGTACCTGGAGGGCGCGCTGCAGCTGGCGCCGATGCTCGCCGGTACGCTCATTTCCGCCGGTGTGGGCTACCTAGTCCTGTTCCGCACCAACCGCAGCGCTCGCGAAAACGCCGTGTTCCTGGTCATGATGTACGTCATCGGCGCCGGCTGGGGACTCATCCTCTCCGCCTTCGGCCTCTAAGTAGGACTAACAAAACGGGCTTCAAAATAGCCATGCTCGGCGCCTGCACAATGCGGCGATGCATGGCATTTTGAAGCCCGTTTTTTGTTGAGCCATGGATCCTGAGCGCTTACACCGCTCTAAACAAAAAGGCAGATTTCCGGGCATATCCCAAAAATCTGCCTTGGTTAGCGCAGCAACTCGGTGAGGTTGCGTTTAAAGCGGGCTCGGTCCTCGCTGGTGAAGGCTGCCGGCCCGCGGGTGCGACCGCCAGCGCGACGCACCTTCTTTTCCTCGTGGCGAATAAACAGTTGCATGTCGATGGTCGCCTTATCGTAGACGCGCCCGCGCACGCCGATGGCGGCGGCATCGCGTCCGAGCACCATGCTCGCCAGGCCAATGTCCTGCGTTACGACCACATCGCCTGCCTGCAGGCGCTCGACAATGGCAAAGTCGGCGCTATCGGCTCCCACACTCACATCGAGCGTCGTGACCCAAAAGCCCCGACGCGCGTGCTCGGCGTCGTGCGGATCGTCGCGGCGAATGTGCCGCTCCAGGTTCTGCGTGCTGTTGCCGGCGATAACGACGGCGACGCCCGCCCTCCGCGCGCAGTCGATTGACTCGCGCGTGACCGGGCAGGCGTCGGCATCAATAAAAAGCGTCTTTGGCATCTAGCGCACCAGTTTGCCAAACTGAATGGCGCGAATAATCAGCGTCACGCCAAACACCAGCAGCGCGGTACCGCTAAAGATGACGAGCATCTTGGCCGACCACAGGGGATAGATAAACACGAACATGCCCGCGATGATGGAGAGTGCGCCGCTCAGGATGGCGAGGGCGCGGTTGGCGGAAAGCTCGGATTCCAGAATCGACATGACGCCCTCGACGATCCAGCCAAAGCCGGCGACGACCACCACGAGCGTGGTGAGCGTCGCGGTCGAGAAGGCCTGGTTGCGCAGGATTATGACGCCGCCCAGAATGATGAGCAGGTTGGAGATGATGCTCGTAACGCGCCAGCCGGTGGGCAACAGCGGCTCGAAAACAGCGGTAAACAGCCTGATCGCGGCCGTGATCACAAAGTAGATGCCCAAGACGGTCGTTAGGAAGACGAGGGACTTGGCGGGCGCAAGCAGCAGTGCGATGCCGGCGACGAGCGCCAAGACGCCCGTGATGGCGTAAATCCAGCGCACGGCCTTGACGGCCTTGCCTGCCATGCTTTTCTCGTCAAATCCAAATGCGCTCGATTGCTTGTCATCGTTCTTAAAGATGCCCATGATGTCTCCTTTCCGTGCGGCGTAAGCCGTAGCTCTTGCAACCAGTATCGCCCAAGGGCGCCGTCGCGTGGGGCGGGAAGGGCGAATGGGAGCCTCATCTTCCTGAATTGTTACCTTTGTTCCCGTTTGGATGTGGGATATTCAACAGGTGTAGAACATTGCAGCCCTGTTCGTTATTGCCTACGTTTTAGGTTAGATTTTCTAAAGGACAATTGGCTTGTATTGGGGGTCCTTATGAACGAAGCAGTTCCCGTGGTGCCGTTGAGTGCCGAGTCGATGGCAAAACAGGGTTGTGAAAAGCTTGGCCTGGACACGTTTGACGCACTGGTTCGCCGCGCCCGCACGTGCCGTCGATTTGACGAGTCCATGCGCGTGCCGCGCGAGTTTTTGCTCGAGCTGGCAGAGCTGGCGCACCTGGTCCCTTGCGGCGCCAACGCTCAGCGCCTGCGCTTTCATGTGGTGAGCGGTGCCGAGGATTGCGCGCGCGTATTTGATGAGCTCGCGTGGGCCGGTGCGCTTAAGGACTGGCCGGGTCCTGCCGAGGGCGAGCGTCCGACCGGCTACATCGCGATTCTTGCCGAGCGCGCTGTTCCAGGTAAGCCCGCCGCGCCCATCACCGAGGTCGACACCGGCATTGCCGCCCAGACGATGATGCTCGCCGCTCGCAGCGCCACGCCCGAGGTGGCGGCATGCATGTTCAAGGCCTTTACGCCCCGCGCAATCGACGCCATGGGGCTCAATAACGACAAATACGAGCTCAAGCTGATCATGGCTTTTGGCGTGCCAGCCGAGACACAGGTGATCGACGCGATCGACTCCAACCCGGATGGCTCTATCAATTACTGGCGCGATGAGGCGCAGACGCATCACGTACCCAAGCGTCCGCTTGCCGACGTGCTGCTGTAGTTGCGCGTCGTTGCGGTACGATCCGGCGGCAAAACCACCACAAAGGTGCCTGTCCCCTTTGTGGTGGTACGAGGGGAGGGCGAGTGGCCGATCTGTATTTGGTGCGGCATGGGCAGACCGAGCTCAATGTGAAGAACATTTTGCAGGGTGGGCACGATTCGCCGCTTACGGCGCGCGGGCGCGAGCAAGCGCTGGCGGCGCGTGCGGCGTTCGAGGACCGCGGCGTGACCTTTGACCATGTGTATTCGTCTCCGCTGGGGCGGGCGCGGTGTACGGCCGAGCTTATCGTTGGCGAGGGCTGTTCCATAGAGCTGGTTGATGAACTGCGCGAGTGGCATTTGGGTTCGTTGGAGGGCACATCAAACCGCGAGATGCCGGCGCAACCCTGGGGCGATTATCCGGTTGCCTTTGGTGGCGAGTCGGAAAGTGAGCTTCGCGCACGCATGGTCGCGGCGCTGTCCCGCATCATGGCCCAGCCCCGGCACGACTGCGTGCTGGCCGTCTCCCACGGCTCAGCCTGCCAGGAGTTTCTTGAGTATGTGACCGGCGGGGGAGAGCAACCCGACAACGGTGCCGTGTTTCATTTTGGCTATTGCGACGGGGCGTTTTCGCTCTTGGATTGGTAACAAACGATAGGACCCCCTATGAATAAAGACCTGTATCTGGTCCGTCATGGCCAGACGATATTTAACCTCAAGCGCATTATTCAGGGCTGGAGTGACTCGCCGCTTACGCAGCTGGGATGCGACCAGGCCGCGCGTGCCGGCATGTTCTTGCGTGCGCGCGGCATTGAGCCCGACCACGCCTACGCCTCCACGCTTCATCGCACCGAGCAGACTATCGCCAACTTGTGGCCGGGCTTGGCGTACGAGCGCCTGGACGGCCTGCGCGAGTGGTTCTTTGGCGACTTTGAGGCCGAGCGCGTGATGCTCATGCCCGAGCGCCCGTGGCGCGACTTCTATTGCCAGTTTGGCGGCGAGGGCCAGATGCGGGTGCGCGAGCGCATGGTGGCGACGTTGACCGAGCTTATGCAGCGTCCGGACCATACGTGCGTGCTCGCGGTAAGCCACGGCTCGGCTATCAAGGAGTTCATGGACCACGTGAAGGGTGCGGCGGCAGACGAGCGCGACCGCGTTCCGGGCAATTGCTCGGTGTTGCACTTTGCGTTTGATGATGCGACGGATACGTTTGAACTGGTTGAGATCTTTACGCAGGAAGACTACACGCGCGAGCTGGGGCTAGAGCCGCTCGTGGCGGCAGCGGGTCCGCAGCGCGGGTAGCGCGGGCGTGGCGATGTGGATCGCCGACATCATTACTCGATGTGAAAGGGGCGGGGATGCATGCGCGTGTATCCCCGCCCCTTGTTTGTTGAGCTATCGAGTCTTTGTGCTGGGCGTTTAGACTCTGTTAGAACCGTGCGATCTGGTGGGTGAGCAAACCCGTCGGAACCTGCGGCGCGGCGCCGGCGACCTGCGCGGCGGGGAACAGCGCGGCAACGGTAAAGTTGAACGGCTCTTTGCCGGTGTACGTTCCGGCGGCGCGGGCCTCATCGGCCAGCAGCTGCGACGCCCCGGTCAGAGCGGTGGCGTAGGCGGGGTCGTCGGCCAGTGCCGGCTCCGGTGCCTGATCGAGCATGGCTCGGATGGCGGCAACAGCGTCCTCGCGCTTGACCTCCCACACACGGTGCGTAATGCCGGCGGGGTCGGTGACGGCATAGAGCGAAGCGCCCTCTTTGGCGGCGCCAAGGATGATATCCATGACGGGGGAGGCTTCGTAGGCGAGCGACACGGGGCGCGGCTGCACCTTGAGCTCGGCGATCGCGTGCGCAGCGGCGAGTGCGTCGACGTTCTCGGCGGCAGCCTCGTCGCTGCCCGTCAGCACGCTAACCGGGCAAATCGCCACGACACCCGTCACGCGACCCGGCTCGCCCGAGCATTCGTACACGTAATACGCCGCGCCTGGATCCTTGAGCATCAGGCCGTCGGCGATGGCGCCGCGCAGGGCGTCGTTGCTGCTCAGGATACCGCCCATCGCAGGCAGCGCCTCGAGCGCGCGGTCCTGAGCCGGGCGGATGCAGGGAAACGGAAGAGCTTTCATGGACGGTCCTAACGCGCGAGTCGGTTTGTTCGCGGCTTATTATGCCCCAACTTGGCCGCTTGCGTCCCAGAGCGTGTTGTCGGCAAGCGCGATGAGTACGTTCTGACAGCGAACGATATCGGCATGGGGTACATACTCGTTGGGTTTGTGCGCGAGCGCGAGCGAGCCGGGGCCGTAACTCATACAATTTCGGTTACCTGTCTTGCCGGCAATGACGGCGGTGTCGGTGTAGCCGGTAAAGAAGCCGACGGTCGTGTCCGCGCCCGTCACGTCATCGGCGGCACGCTTGAGCGCGGCTAGTAGGGGAGAGCTTGGGTCGCGCTCGATGGCTGGGCGGTCGCCTGTCACGGTATAGCTGCCATGGCAGCCGGGGACCGCAGCCTCGGTACCGGCGATGGCCTGCTCTACCATGCGCGTTGCGGCGGCCGTGTCGGTCGGCGGGGTCAGGCGCATGTCGACCCAGACCTTTGCGTGGTCGGGCACGACATAGGGGCGATAGCCGCCCTCGATCTGCCCAAACGTGATGGTCGAAGGCCCCAGCTCATCGTGTACGGGCAGCGCCGCGAACGCATGGCGAAGCGAGCAGACGGCCTCGGCCATGGCAGCGACGGCGTCGGCGCCCTTCCAAGGCTGGCTCGCATGTGCCGTCACGCCGGTCATCTCAATCTCGAACCATGTGCGTCCCTTGTGCGCCACCTGAATCTGTCCATCGGTGGGCTCGGTGTCCAGTACCCATTCGCGCGAGCCGGCCCAGCCGGCGTCGATGGCCGCCTCGGAGCCGCGCATAAAGTCTTCCTCGTCGACCGAGCAGATGAGCGAAAAGCCGCGGTGGGGCAGCGCGCCAACTGCCGCCACGCGCTCGAGCGTATGGACCAGCGCGGCAATGGCGCAGGCCAGGCCACCCTTCATATCGCAGGCGCCGCGGCCATAGAGTTTATCGTCACGCACGATTGCTCCGAGCGGGGGAATGCCTGCGTCCCAACCGTCTCCCAAGGTGACGGTATCCATGTGGCAGATGTAGACGAGCCGTGGCTCGTCGCTCAAACCGGGCACGGTGACCATAAGGTTGCGGCGTCCGGGGAGCACCTCGAGCTCCTCGACCCGTATGGCATCGAGTGTCGGGTGGTTCAACCGTGCCAGCCGTTCCTCAACCAGCGCTTTGATATATCGCTCAATTTCATCCTCATACGCGCCCGGGTCTGAGCTGTCGATCCGCACAAGCTCCTGCGCAAGCCGCCAGGCAAGGTCCTTGTCAACCATATGCAACCTCACAATCAGTCTGCTTTCCAAACCGATTGTAAGCCTCCTAAGAGATCCGCGGTGTGCGCGCAGCAGTATTTACCGTTCGCAGGCCGAGCCAGCGCGTTTGCCGTCCGAGCGGGTTCACAAACGGCGCAGTGGGTACGTAGCCGTTATGGACGACATGCTGTGCGACATATCTGCCTTTCGGTATCACCGGATACCTCCACAGGTCTTGGCGATAATGCCGGACCTGCCCGATTCTGCGGACGATCCGCGCAGGGAGCGCCTTTGCGAGCATTCACTCGTCGCGCATTTCCTGGGCACCCCGTTACACGTATTGGCACAGGGCAGCTGTGGACGTAAGGGCGATCGCATTGTCAGGCATGTTTGGAACGGGGAGAGGCCGTTTGACTCCGTGCGGCAGACAGAGTTTGGCCTCGATGTCGCGTCCCCGCTCTTTACCCTGCTGACCCTGGCCTCCTCGGTTTCAAACGAGCGTTTAATCATGTGCATCTATGAGATGTGCGGCACCTTTGCCGTGTGCAAGATTGCGCCTCGGGTAAAGTCGGCACTTGTGCAGGCATACGGGGGCCGGTGGGGCGACGCGCGGCTGGGCTGGGAAAACGTAAAGGATGTCTCGGGGAATCCAACGGACTTGTGGAAACGACCGCCCTTGATCGAGCTCTCTGAGCTTACGGAGTACGTCGATAAGATCCGGGGGCTCCGCGGCGCTAAATCGTTCACGCGTGCCGCGAAGTGCATTACGGGGGTGGCGGCATCGCCGCTCGAGGTCCAAGCATCGATGCTGTTTGGTCTTTCGAGGTTGCGTGGCGGCGAAGGGCTGCGCCTTACCAATAACGTTGAGATTCGTATGACGCGCAGCGCCCGCTTGATCTCGGGGCTTGATAGGCGCTACGCCGATATCTTGCTGTCAAATAAGGACGGCAGCCGAGAGTGTTTGGTTGAATGTCAAGGTAAAGCCATTCACGGATCCATAGAATCCAAGATCTCGGACTCCGATCGAACGACGGCCCTGCAAGCCATGGGATATCCCGTCGTTCTGATGACCTATGGTCAGCTGGTCGACTCCGATGCCTTCCACGTAGTGATGGAACTCATCATGTCCTATCTCGATATGCCGTTGAAAGACAAGACGCCGCGGCAGCAGGAGCTCGAACGGCGGCTTCGCGAGGAGATATTTATCGATTGGGCGGGAATGTAGTCGTGCAGGTGGAAAACGGTCGCACGAACTAGAGTTTTGGGCGCGAAAAAGGCTTCGGTTTCGCCTTGGAGGGGCTTTAATAATGCTACTCAGAACAAGTTGTTTCGGAAAATGGACAGTCAACTTGGATTTGGTATATAGAGATTGATCTTTACCTACTAAAGTCCCTGATAAAGCTGTTTATCAGAGCAGGTGCGCTCAGTGATTTGGGTACGACTGTCGATTATCCGAAAAAACTTGTTCTGGATAGCATTTTAAAACCAGCCGGAGCAACGAAATCGGCCCCCGTTTCGTGAAAACGGGGGCCGAATGGGCTTCATGGTCTGCCTGACAGGCTTGGTGCCGGCGCTATTTGATCACGCGCACGCGATACATTGACGGAATCTGCTTGAGCGCCTCGATGGTGCTGCTGTCCAGGTGCTCGTCGGTGTCGAACATGGTGTAGGCGTTCTCGCCGGCGGATTCGTTGGTCATACGCTGCACGTTGGCGTTGTCCTTGGCCAGAATCGCCGTGATCTGGCCGATCATGTTGGGCACGTTGGCGTGCAGACAGGCGATGCGGCTCGCGGCACGCGCCTTGCCCATGCTGCAGGCGGGGTAGTTGACGCTGTGCGCGATGTTGCCGTTCTCCAGGTAATCCTTGAGCTCGCTGATGGCCATGTCGGCGCAGTTGGCCTCGGCCTCGCCAGTGCCGGCGCCCGAGTGCGTGGTGATAAACGTATTGGGCATCTTGACGGTCTTGGGCGTGGCAAAGTCGCAGCTAAACCAGCTCAGCCTGCCCTCGCGTAGGGCGGCGTCGACGGCGTCCTCGTCAATGATGGTTTCGCGCGCGTAGTTGATGAGCACGGCGTCGGGTGCCAGCAGGTTAATCTGCTCGGTGCTGATCATGCCGATGGTGTCGGCCTTGCTGGGCACGTGCACGGTGAGGTAGTCGCAGCCGCGGCATAGATCCTCGAGCGTGCCCACGCGCTGCACCTCGCGGCTCAGCACCCACGCGTGCTCGACGGAAATGAACGGATCGTAGCCGTAAACGTCCATGCCCAGATCGACGCAGGCGTTGGCGACCTTGGAGCCCACGTTGCCCAGGCCGATGACGCCGATGCGCTTGCCCTTGAGCTCGCGGCCCACAAAGGCCTTCTTGGCCTTCTCGGCATCGACCTGGATCTCGGGGTCGTCGGCGTTGTCGCGCACCCAGTTCATCGACTGCACTACGCCGCGGCTCGAAAGCACCAGCATGCCCAGGACGAGCTCCTTGACGGCGTTGCTGTTGGCGCCGGGGGAGTTAAAGACGACGACGCCCTTCTTGGCGTACTCCTCGACGGGGATGTTGTTGACACCGGCGCCGCAGCGGGCGATGGCGCGGATGCCCTCGGGCAGCTCGTAGCCGTGCAGGTCGGTCGAGCGCATCAGGATCGCGTCAGCCTCCTCGGCGGTGCTTACAAATTCGTAGCCCTCGCCAAACTCGACTTTGCCGTCTTTAGTGATGTCGTCGATGGTCTTAATCTTACGCATGGAAAAACTCCTTAGCAGGTTTTGATCTAAACAGGTTGGTCTGAGGCGGCTGGTCGGCCCGCGTGCTGCGGGCTAGTTAGATCGCGAACTCAAACTATGCTGCGCTTCGAAGTCCTTCATGTACGTGGCCAGCGCCTGTACGTCCTCCATGGTGACGGCGTTGTACACGCTGGCGCGCATGCCGCCGACGAGGCGATGGCCCTTGACGTTTTGGATCTGGTGCTCTGCCGCGCCCGCGACAAAGGCGGCGTCGAGCTCGGCATCGCCGGTACGGAACGTGACGTTGGCGATGGAGCGACTGTCTGTCTGCGCGGTGCCGTGGAATAGTTTGCTGTTCTCGAGCAGGTCGTAGAGCAGGTTGGCCTTGGCCCAGTTGCGCTCGGCCATGGCGGCAAGTCCGCCGGTCTGCTCAACCCAACGGAACACCTTGCCGCATACGTAGATGCCAAAGGTGTTGGGCGTGTTGAGCATGGAGCCCTTGGCGGCCTGGGTCTTAAGGTCCATGTACTGCGGCGTCTGCGCAAAGGCGGGGCCTTCGGCGATCAGGTCGTCGCGCACGATAACCACGGTGACGCCCGCGGCGCCGGCGTTTTTCTGAGCGCCGGCGTAAATGAGCCCGTAGCGCTCGACGTCGAGCGGCTGCGACAGAAAGCAGCTCGAGACATCGGCGACCAGCGGCACGTCGCCGCAATCGGGCAGCTCGTGGAACATGGTGCCAAAGATGGTGTTGTTCTGGCAGATGTAGACGTAGTCGAGCCCGTCGCCCGCAGCCTCGGCGGCACTGCACGCGTTGATGTCGGCCATGGCGGGAATGCGGTCGAAATTGGTGTCCTCGGAGCTCGCGAGCAGCACGGCCTCGCCGTACTTGGTGGCCTCTTTGTACGCCTTGTTGGCAAAGTTGCCGGTCACGACGTAGCCGGCGCGGCCGCGGCGCATGAGGTTCATCGGGATGCCCGCAAACTGCAGCGTGGCGCCGCCCTGCAAAAACAGGACGCGGTAGTTGTCGGGGATGCTCAGCAGGCGGCGCAGGGTTGCCTCGGCGTCGTCGATGATCTGCTGGTACATGCTAGATCGATGGCTCATCTCGAGCACGGACATGCCGCAACCGCGGTAGTCCATCATCTCGTCGGCGATCTCGGCGAGCACGCTTGTGGGCAGTGCGGCCGGGCCAGCTGAGAAGTTGTGCACACGTGCCATCTTCTAGGTCCCCCTCGTAGTCGTTTGGACGTTCGGGATACTTTAGCACAGTGGAGCGCCAGGCGCGACCGTATCACGGTAAAACTCGAGTGCACCGCTATGATTTACAGGATGGTTACATGGGGGAGGCTACTTGAGTAGTTTGAATCTACTCAAAGGGTTCTTTCGATGGTCCTCGATTGCCAGGATGCTGATGTTTCGCTGCTCAACATCCACGTGGTAGTACACGCCGTAGTGCGCGCAAAAGAAGACCCTGCAGTCAATGGGCGGAAAGGCCGCCTGATAGTAGGGGTCGTATTCTTCGCCAAAATAAGGATGCTCGGCTAGAAAGTCGATGATGTCGCCGATTCTGGCGTAGACTCGCTTCGAAGGAATTTCGGCATAGGCATAGAGTGCCTCGTCAGTCATGACAACATCAAAAGGCTCATCAAGTTCGTCGAGCTCTGAGTAGAACTCGACGTCTGCGTTATCCAATTTCATGGCGAGCTGCCCTGATGCGATCTGCATCTGCTTTGGCCTGTTTCCAAGGTCGCACACGACCGTTTACTAAGTCGTCGTAGCCACGCGTGATGGCTCGCTGGATGCGTTCTTCGCGCTCCTGAATGGCGGTTAGTGCGCGCGTCTGCTCGTCATAGGCCTCGGCATCCATGACGACAAGCGATGCCGACCCGTTTTTGGTTAGGTAGACGGGCTCTTTGGTTTGGTGGCAGCTATCTGCTATGGAACCAAAGTTGCGTTGCAGATCGGAAATAGGCTTTACGACAGGCATATGAAACTCCTTACATGGAATCATATGTATAGTTTTATGTTGATTATAGCGTAAAGACAAATGAGGACATGAGCGAGCAGTCTTGCTTGTCCCATCTGGTGGCAGAAAGACGCGTGAGGCGCGCGGCGTGACCGCGCGACAGGTCCATTTTAATTGCCTTGGTGCCAAGGAAAATAAAAGGGCCTTCAAGCGTGCGAGATCGCCGTTCACCGATTAAAACTACCGCTCATCTGCATATGCACAGTTGATTTGTTGCACAACAAAATGTTGCTAAACAAAAACACGCGAAAGTGGCGTATCAAGTAATCATTGGCATAGTTCTTCCTTATTTCCAATGCGGCCAGTAGGTTGTTTGGGGAATCTTGGGGGTCGTTTCTGTATGAATAAAAATGCTACGAGCGCTGCAAATGATTCGATGGACGTAGTCGCGTACTACGAGTCACTTATTTTAGATGCGGTCGCACAGGCCGATGCTCCGCTGCACGAGGCGTTGGTGCGCTCGAGCGTCTATCGCACCATTAATGACTCATATGAGCGTGCGCTAGCCCAACTAGTTATACATGGCGAACTTCTATATGCCAACGGCGAGTACAGCCTGGCGCCTGATGCGGCCGCGGAGGCGGCGGGCCCGGTGTCTTCGGATTTCGCCGAGCCCAACGCTGTCGAGCTTGAAGCCGTTGATAGCGAAGATGTTGACGATGCTGCTGTTGACGGCGAGGTCGCTGAGCCTGAAGCAATTGACAATGCCATCGTTGATGACGAGGACCCCGAGTCCGAAGAAGCTGTGCTTGAGGCCGCCGAAGGCGACACGATTGAGGCTGCCGAGGATACTGGCGAGCTAGAGGATTCCGAACACGTTCAGCCTGAAGCGGATGAAGTCGCAGAAATTGAATCCGTCGATGTGGATGTGCCGGAGCCGATGGACGCTCAGCCCGAGTTCGCGGAGCCTGCCGCCCCCGAGCCCCCTGCGCCTATGACTTGCGGTCCCATTTCGTTACGTGCGGATTCGACCCTTGTGCAACTGAAGGTTAATGAACGTAGTTGGCCCACTCCCATTGCCGTGGGCGTTTCGTATGACAAGAAGCCGGCCGACGGTCTGTCCCTCATGGGATATGAGCCGGCAGCTGAGACCGTGGCGGTGGCCGGTCCGCAAGAGCCAGTGCAGGCAGAGCAAGGGGAGTCCATCCAGCCCGGCCGCCCCGAGCTCACGCTGTTTTCCGAGCCGCAGCAGCTGACCATTTCCTTCCTGGATGGCCTTGAGGCTGAGGTCGCCGCCGAGTCCGAACCCGAAGCCGAGACTGCCGCCGAGCTCGAGCAGCCCACGCTTGTTTTTGAGTCTGAACCCGAATCCATCAAAGAGACCGTGACCGTCGAGGACCCCGAAGCCGAGAGTGTGCCCATTTCCGAATCCGAACCAGAGCCCGAACCTGAGTCCGGCGCTATGGCTGCATCTAAGTTTGAGCCTTCCGAGGATGCCGTTAAAAAGCTTGAGCGTCCCAAGTACCTGAGCGGTTGGGACGACCCGCGCTGTGTTTTTGATACCGAGACCCAGGTCGCCTTCCTCGACAAGCATGAGATTCACGATGTGTTTTGCCTTGTGCGCAAGCTAGGCAAGGCTGAGGACGAGACCTTGCGAATTGCTTTCGAAAAGCATCTTACCGCCTATGCTTTGCCGCTATCTCCGCAGTATCGCGCGCAGGCGCCAGAGCTCGGCAGGCTCTCGGGCAATGCGAAGCTGGCGTTTGACATTTATGGTAATCTGCGCAGCATTGGGCGTGATTACCGTGCATTCGCCAACATCAAAGGACCGATTAGCGAAACACTCAGCACGGTGTATACGAGTGGCGGCGCACCGCTTTCGCTGTGGAACCTTTCGATTACTCCGGCGATTCAGCGTAAATTAAAATGGACCCTTAAAATCTACGACCTGCCTACGCTGCTTACCTACAATGCTACGGCGTTACGGAGAAGCGGCCTCACCTCTTCTGAGGTTGGTTCGATTATCGATGCTTTAAATGAGTGGCCGTCGGGTCGTTTGCAGCTGGGTAAAACCAAAGACGAAATGGAGCTTGCCCGTCTGGCTGCAATAGGGGGCTGGTATCCGGCTGCTGACACGCCGCTCGAGCGCGTCGAGGCTGTTAACCGTCTTGTCAGAGATGCCATTAACCGTCTGCAGCGCGAACGCCTTGCCGTAAACGAGCCTTCGTTCCGTCTGCTCTTTTGTACCAGGCTGGCGGGTAGGCTTGCGACGGGCGCTAACGAAGAGGACGCCGTCAATTCGGCGCTCGTGAGTCTCAAAAGTGAATATCCCGCCTTTAGTGCAGCGGTAAAAACGTTTGAGCGCCTGAACTTTGAGCTGCCTCAGGATCATGAAGATATTGAGGCCAGTGATACGGAATCTGCCTGCGAAAATGCCAATTCGGCAGACGACGTTATTGCGTCGGTCGATGAGGTTCAACCGGGCGGCGAGGTGGATGCTCAGACGGAAGCGCTTGGAGCGCAGTCCGCTCACGAGTCTGAGCAGCCGTCGGTGCAAGAGCTTACGCTGGAACAGGCGCTTAAGCTTGCCGTCGGCCAGGACATTGCAAAGTTCAACAGGTGGTTTACGGACCTCGCATACCAGGACCGCACCCTGATGGGCTATATGCTCATCGATGACAAGCCGGCTCGCTGGATGGGTAACCTTGGCTAGTCTGCCTGGAAAATCCGCGAGCGTTACGATGCCCTTATGGCGGGGCGTCCAACGTTTGACGTCGATACATTTGGTCCGCTCTTTCATACGTATAAGCTATCTGCCGAGGAGTTTTATGGCCTTACGCAAACCGCGCAGCCTGCATTCCTGTATATGAAGCGCATGTATGGGCAGGGTACCATTCCGCTTAAATATGCAAGGGTCGATAAGGACCTTGCGCCGACCGTCTGCGATGTGGTTCGCGCGTACTTTGCGAGCATGGAAGCCGAAAACGCTGACGAGCCGGCTGAGGAGAGGACCGCGCCTGCGGAGCAGACTGTCGCGCCGACACCCGAGCCCGCGCCGACACCCGAGCCCCAGCCTGCGATCGAGCCCGAGCCAGACCAGGCGCCTGACTCTGCCGCTCCGGAGCCAACTACCGCCCCGGCCCCACAACAGTCGGCAAAGCCCTTTACCAGTAAAATCGAAGACCTCACCGGCAAAGGCCCTATGTCTATCGAGGCGTGGCTGGCGTTGCTGCCCGCCGACGATGCCGACCTGCTGCGCTGGGTCTTTAGCGACAAACCCCTTATGGATTACCCTCGCAAGCCGGCCGGACTCGGTCCTCTGCGTCGACGTCGTGATGACCTGATCAGCAGCCGTCCGCAATTGGACGAGGATCAATTTAGTTCGTTTTACACGTGTTACGACCTTACCGTGGAGACGTTTTGCGAGATAACGCAGGCGTCTCCGATGGCCTTTGGCTATCTGAAGGCCATTAAAGTCTCGAACAGGTTTAGTCTTCGCCGCGCCGCCAATGATCCGACATTGCCGCAGGAGTGGCGCGAGAGGATAGCGCAGCTGCACCGCCGTCCTGCCGCGGATACGCCTCGAGCGCCTGTAAACATCGAAAAGGACAACGCCTCTCAGCTCGAGCAGATTGCGCGTAAAAAGCTGGGCAGCTTCTCCACTCGCTGCGCCGCGCTGCGTGCCTTTGCCGAGACCGGAGCTGTTGAGGAATATCACACGCTCAAAGACATCCGCATCAAGTACCAGCGGTTTTTGAATGATAACAAGTGCGGCTTTAAACAGATGTTGGTGATGCCTTCCGAAGACACCAGGTGCCTTAACGAATTACGCGGCACCGGAAGTTTTTTGGTGCCGCGTGGCAACAAGATACGCTCCTACAAGATTGACAACCGCCTTACGTCCGAGTTGCGTCGGGTCTTAACGCTCGACGCCGGGCGCAATATCGAGTGCGGCGCGGGTCTTATCCTGCGCGAGAACAAGGAGTTGTGCGACCTATACGACGTGCGTGATGACGAGGAGCTCTACGAGATTATCCGCACGTACGTGCGCCCGGATACGGTGCACGGTTTGCGGACGGTTATGCCCCCCGTGATACGCTTGGGCGAGACGGATCGTAAGCGTCAGATGCTCGATGTACTGCGCGACGCGGGCACCGAGCTGTCGCGCGAGGAGTTTGCCCAGCGCTATGCGGACAAGTACTGCATAGACACGAAGACGGTTCGCAGCAACTACCTGCGCGACATGAACGCATATCTGCGCAACGATCGCTACTCGTATGTCGATGTCGACCTTTCTGCCGAGCAGCAACAATTTATCAAGGACATGGTGACCGAAGACTACGTATCGCTGCCGTACGTCAGGGCGAGCTTTATTGCTAAGTTTGGCTCCACGTCCGGTCGTCTCATTAACGATCAGACGCTCGCGCCCCTGGGCTTGGAGGTCTCGAGGGACCTGATCGTTAAAAAGGGCGTTGACCTGCGGAAATCGTTTGAAAATCTGCTTATGTCGCGCGATAACTTTGCCTATGGAGCGCCGGGGTTTGGTGATGAAGTCATTAACCACCAGGACTTTAGGCTGGCAATAGCTCAGCTGCTACGCAACTTCACCTTTATCGAGTGTAATCACGGTTCATTTATTTCGCTCAAGCACCTAGAGGAGTCGGTGGGAATTCGACGTACAGACCTAAGCTCATATGCATATGCCGTTTCTGGTCGTACGGAGTCCGGCGTGCCATTTACAGTGGCAAGCCTGCGCAAGCAGGGCTTTGAGCACAAGCTCGATGCTGTGGCGGAGGAGTGCGGCTTTGACGATGCGTTTTTCGACTCGATTGTTGTGTACGGGCTGCCGCAAGAACAGATTAGGCGCACCCGCTTTGGCGGCACCTACATGTTCTGCCGAAAGGAAGGGAGTTTCTCCATTGCCGATGCGGTCGAATATGTCGCCAAGCAAAAGGGCCCCATTGGTGTAGACGACCTTATCGATGCGTTCCAGGACGATTACGGTGTGGTCGTTACCGCTTACGACATCAACAGGGCGGTCAAGGACAAAGACCTGTTCTACAACGAGGACCTTGACATGGTCATGCCCAACAAAGAAGCAAATGCAGCTTACCTGCGCGAGCTGTATATCAAAAACAACCAATAGGAGGAGTCAACATGAATCTGCTCGAGATGATTGGCGACGGCGTCAACATTAAGCCGACCGGCGCCAACCACAAAATCGTGATCGACGGCAAGCCCGAGATGTATCCCGTTTACAGCATTAAGCTCGAGTTCCTGCGCTACAACGTGCAAAACGACCGCATCGCCTCGTGGATTAGCCGCTACAAGGCCGAGCATGGCGAGGGCGCGTTTAACGAGCTGGATGTTGCCGCCTGCAATGACATCATTGAGGGCTTTATCGTCGACAGCAACAAGGATGCCATCGAAAAGACGCAGCGTAGCATTGCCCTGCGTTCGCAAGAGCGTCCCGGCGTGGTGCTGGCCGACGGCCTGATCGTCGACGGCAACCGTCGCTTTACCTGTCTGCGTCGTCTTGCTGCCGAAAACCCAAGCTTTGGTTGGTTTGAGGCTGTAATTCTTCCCGAGAGCCTGGGTAACGACTCCAAGAAGATCAAGATGCTGGAGCTTTCGATCCAGCATGGCGAGGAAGAGAAGGTTGGCTACGACCCAGTCGACCGCCTAGTGGGTATCTACAACGACATAATCAGCTCCAACTTGCTCTCGAAGGAGGAGTACGCCCAGTGCATTGGCGTTGAGCCCAAGGAGCTCGAGAAGGAGATTGTAAAAGCCCGCTATATGAACGAGTTCCTGGAGTTTGCCAACGCCAAGGACCAGTTCCACCTGGCGCGCGAGCTCAAGGTTGCCGGCGTTATCAACGACCTGCAGGGCGTGCTAAAAAAGTGCAAGAGCGACGATCAGGAAGAGGACGTTAAGAACATCGTCTTTGCCAACATGATTGCCGAACCGCAGGGCGACATTGTGCGCTTTGTCCGCAAGATGAAGCCGATTCTGGAAGGCCCCGATGCGGACCGCTTTATCGAGCGCGAAAACGAGCTGGCCTTTGAGGTTGCCGAGCGCCTGAAGAACAAAGAGGTCGTGACCTCGACCGACATCGCCGAGATTCGCGACGATGTTCAGCTGGCGACGGCCTTCCGTGAGGTTATGGAGTCGGCCGAGAACACCACCAAGATGAACAAGGCCCTCAAGTCGCCTTCGCTTTCGATTATCCGCGCCATCAAGGACCTCGATCAGGTGGAGGAGTCCACCTTTGGTCTGCTGCCTGCGGACGAGATCGCCAATATCGCTGCCGAGGTTGCCAAGCTTGAGGCCAGGGTGCATATGATCAAAGACAAGATTGCGTACAAGATGGGCGGCGAGGAAGCCTAAATGAAGTTGCGCCTCTCGTATAGCGACGGCATTTCCGTCGTGCCGCTCGACATGACGGTTGAGCAGCTGCGCCGCGAGCCGGTCTGGAAGATCCGGCTTTCGGTGCTGCGCCGCTATGCGCCGAGCTATCGAGAGGCGGACGTGCTCTTTTCGCTGGCGATTGACGATCCAGGCGCCAAGCGCGTTGTTGAGCTGCTGCAGCAGGCGGCAAACTTTGGCGTGGATTGCGAAATTGACCCCGACTTATTGCGAGGCCTTACGGCGCGCGAGGACTATCTGCGCGAGAAGGCGCGCGTGGGCCTGCTGATCAAGGCGCACGATGCGTCGGTGGCCGATCGCTTCGATGAGTTTTGCCAGGCAGAAGATGCCCTGATGGAACGCCCACTTAAGGACCGCCAGCTGTGGGACGCGTTCTTTATGGGCGCCATGGGCCGCAGCGCCAACTTTTCCGTTCCCGGTTCGGGCAAGACGGCTTCGGTCCTGGGCACGTTTGCGTACCTGCGCGAGCGCGACCTGGTCGACCGCATCATCGTGTTTTCGCCTAAGAACGCCTTTGGCTCGTGGCGTGATGAATGGGCGGCATGCTTTGGAGCCGACCGCCCGTTGCGTTCCCTGTGCTTCCACGACCCCGAGTTTCGCGGTCGTTCCACGCGCGATAAGTGCAGCACCCTGCTGTTCGACTACAAGCGCTACGACATGATTTTGCTCAACTACGAGTCGGTCGCGCTGGGGGAGGTGGCCGCTCGCATTGCGGCCGATCGCGCCCTGGTGGTGTTTGACGAGGTGCACAAGGTGAAGCGCGTGGGCGGTAAGCGCGCGGCGAGTGCCGTGCAGATTGCCGCGGCGGCTCCATATTATATTGCACTGACGGGTACGCCGATTCCCAATTCGTTTGAGGATCTGTACAACCTGCTCCATTGTTTGTGGCCGCGCGATTACAACTGGTACTTTGGCATGAGCGCCAATGCCCTTAAGTCGACGAGCGAGGACGACGTTGAGCATATCAACGAGTCCATCGCGCCGTTCTTTTGTCGCACCAACAAGTACCAGCTGGGCGTTCCTCAGGCCAACGAGGACCATTTGGTCGATGTGCCGGTGGACCGCTGGGAGCAGCAATTGTTCCAAAAGGTGCTTCGTACGCTTTCGGGCGAGCCGTTCGAGATGATTATTCGCCTGCTGCAGCTTTCGTCCGATCCGCGCATGCTGGCCGAGGACCTGAGCGCCGGCGACTATGCCGACCTGTTCGATGGCGAGGTGCTGGCGGGTGCGGGCAAGGCACTGGAAGGTCTGCAGGTAGATGACCGGCCCACAGCCAAGATGATCGCCTGCCTGGATCTGGTCGAGTCCCTGGTAGCCCAGGGCAAGTCGGTCATCGTGTGGTGCATCTTTAAGCGCAGCATCCGTAATGTGGTGCACGAGCTGCGCGAGCGCGGCATTACGGCCCGCGCCATTAGCGGCTCGACGGACATGCCCGCGCGTGCCCGCGTCATCGATTCGTTTAAGGCGGGGGAGACGAGCGTGCTGGTCACCAACCCGCACACACTGGCAGAGTCGGTCTCGCTCCACAGCGTGTGCCACGACGCCGTCTACTTTGAGTGCAGCTACAACCTGGTGCACCTGCTGCAGTCCAAAGATCGCATTCACCGCCTAGGCCTGCCGCAAGAACAGTATACGCAGTACCACTACCTGCGCGCTGTGTACGAACGCCGCGGCGGGCCGTGGTCGCTCGACCGCAACATCTACGAGCGGCTGCAGCACAAAGAGCAGGTCATGCTCGACTCGATCGACCGTGGCACGCTGGAGCCCGGCTATACCGACGAGCGCGATCTGGAACTGGTGTTTAAGGGCCTTTTTGATGATGAGGAACAGCGGAACGAGATCAACGACCAGGACGCCGCGGACGATACGCAAGAACCCAAGGAGATGTAAACGATGCAGAAAGCCTTTCCCATCTTTGCCATGGAGCTGTTTTGCGATGGCTGGCTGTTTTTGACGCATTCCGATGTGACGTGGGATGGGTCGTCGCACGCCGTTAAGCGCATTCGTATCAATGCTGACAAAAGTGAGCAGCTCCTGAGCCATGCGCGCGAGCATTTTACGGATGTTCCGAGCAATATCGATCTGTGCCAATACGTCGGTACCACGCTAGAAGAGCTCGAGAAGCATGCCGAGCCGGTTGTTCCCCGCGACGTTGTTTCGCCCCGTCTGCAGTTGCTGTTTGAGGGCGACTTGACGCCGATTACGCTGGTGCAGCTCATGTGCGTGGGCGACTGGCTTTCGGTACGTCAAGGCCATGAGGGCGAGATTCGCGTTACCTACGATGAGCGTCTGGCTCAGCAGATTTCCGGGTTCGGCCTGTTTATGGCGAGCTTTGTCGAGTCGCTTTGCTCGCAGAGCACTATGTTGAGTGACGGATCGGTTGCCACGGTGTTCGAGGCAAGGCCGGCAACGGAGCCTGGCATATGCGCGTTTTTGGAGATGGGTGATGCGGTTTCCGCGGAGCCCGAACTCGAGGATGCGCTCGACGTTGAACGGGAGCCCGAGCCTGAACCTGAGCCAGAGCCTGTATCGGAAACTGCCCCTACGCCCTCTGCAGAAGAGCAGGAAAAGTTGCGCATCGCAAGGGAAGTAAAGGCTGCGCGCGACAAGATGGATGAGCTCGACAAGGCACGCGTTTCTTTGCTCAACCAGCTGCTTGTCCTGCGTCATAAGCATGAGCAGCTTTCCGATCAACGTGGTTGGAGGACAATTGTCGAGATGGAGGAAGTCGGCAGGCAGGTCAAAGATCTAAGTGGCCAGGTCGATCAGATTGACGAGCAGCTCCGCGACGCGCGCCTTGCCTACGCCGAGACGCGTGCGGCGTCGCTGCAAGCGCTTAGAGAACTGGGGCAGTAAGGCAGCAACAACCCTCACGACCCGGTACTTAAACGGTATGATTGGAAGGCATGTTTGCATCGCCCCGATGCAAATAAAAAGGCCCGAACCCTTGGAGTGTGTCCTGTGGATAACACCGACAAAATATCGCTGGGAGGCGTGCTCACGCGCGAGCAGTTTTTGCTGCCCGAGATGCGCATCGTCGCCGCGTTGCGTCTGGAAGGCGTGAGCGACGACGAGATCATTGCGCGCGTTAAGCACGACAACCTGTTTCAGTATCCCACCGAGCGCATGCTGGCCGACCGCGCCCGCGTGTGCCTGCGCCGCTTTGATGCCGTAGCACTCGACGAGGCACAGTGCGCCGCCCGTGGCATCGACAAGGACGTCGCCGACCAAGCGGTCACGCGCATCATGGACCTTATCGCCAACGGCATGCCCGACCAGGCATCCCAGGCAAACCTATTTGTCATGATGTGCCGCTACGTCATGGTCCGCGAGTTCATTCAAGTGGAGATTGGCGAGCGCATGGCTAGCTTCGACTACATCTTTACCGACATTGACCTCAACGCGTTTGTCACCCGTTTTCAGGTTGAGCATGCCGAAGCTGTCAAATGGTCGGACGCCACGCTGGAACGCATTAAGAGTACGCTGCGCCAGATTCTACGCAGTGCTGGTTTTAAGGCATCGCAGCGCACCGACGCGCTCCAGCCCCTGCTGCTCGACCCCGATGTTGAGCAGGCCATCCGCGACCTGGGAGACATGGACGCCCTGGCCGCACTCACCGGGCAGGTGATGTAGACATGGCAATAAACCAGCCGCATATTCGCCCGCGCAACCGCGCCGAGCGCATACGCGAGGACTTTGACCATCGCCGCGAGGTGCTGCGCGAGCGTCTGCAAGACCAGGACTTCTTGGCCAACAAGGGTATCGGCAACGAGATCGGCTTCTACACGTTTTGCTACGACCCCTCGCTGGAGTTTGAGTGCCGCGCCTACGTGGACGAGCTCATGGCAGACGCCCAGGCCGGCAAGCTGCCATGCAATCTGGAGGTCTTTAACCTGTACGACGTGATGCTCGATATCTGCGAGCAGCGTCGCATCCTTCGTGCGATTCCCCGGCGTGAGGCAAAGGTTGGCTCGGAGGCCCAGATCAAAGAGCTCCAGAAGCCCTGCAGCTCCAAGAGCTTTGCCCAGTACCTCCTGGAGCATACCCAGCCACATCAGCCCGGCGACGTGATCTTGCTTACGGGTGTGGGCGAGGTCTTTCCGCTGCTGCGCGTGCATAACCTACTCAACGACATGTTTGCCGATTTTGATACCGTGCCCGTCGTTGTCATGTACCCCGGCAGCTTTGATGGCTACCAGCTCAAGTTGTTTAACAGAGAGAGCGCCAGTAACTATTACCGCGCGTTCGATATTTCTTAGGAGCGACAGATGATCATCCAAGACCTGTTTTCCAAGGACATCAACCGTTCCATCAACGGCGTCGTTAAGGTGCAAGATGCCAGCGACGAATCGGTGCGCCAAGAGCTCGACGAGTACGTGGTGACGCGCGAACTGCGGGGCCATTTCTCTCGCTTCTTTGACTCTTACGAGCGTGCAATTGACGAGCCCACCGATAAGATCGGCGTTTGGATTAGTGGCTTCTTTGGCTCAGGTAAATCGCATTTCCTTAAGATGCTCTCGTATTTGCTGCAAAACGATGAGGTCGCTGGTAAGCCCGCCATCGATTACTTCGAGGACAAGATTTCGGATCCCATGGTGGCCTCTAAGATGCGCCGCTGCTGCAACGTTCCTACCGAGGCAATCCTGTTTAACATCGACAGCAAGGGCGGCCATTGGAAAGAGGGCGATACCTTACGCACGGCCCTGCTGCGCGCCTTCGAGCGTGTGTTCTTTGAGCATCTGGGCTTTTTTGGCGAGGACCTTAAGCTTGCGCGTCTAGAGCGACATATCGACAGCAAGGGCAAGACACAGGAGTTCCGCGCTGCCTACGAGCGCATCAGTGGTGGCAACTGGCTCGAGGACCGCGAGAGCTATAGCTACTTCGAGGACGACATCGTCGAGGTCCTGCAAGAGGTCTTGGGCATGAGCGAACAGACCGCACGCCACTGGTTCGATGGCTCCGAGAATGACGCTATCGCTTCTGATGCCTTTGTTAACATGGTTAAGCACTATGTTGACAAGCGCGCTGACGCTCCTATTTGGCAAGGTGTTTTTTAGAATCCATTTTGCGCTCGGC
>CATVZP010000020.1 GCA_958348565.1 uncultured Collinsella sp.
ATCTGTAACATCTAGCCCGTTTTCGGCCTTACAACTGTTACAGATCAAGACAAACAAACGAAACAAGCCACCGCAAGGGTACCTTTGTAGTGGTTTGGGGTCGCGCTACTCACCGAGCATCTCTTTGAGCTTGGCTGCCACGGCATGTCCCAAGCTCTCATGGCTTTCGGGCATCATATGCAGATAGTCGATATCGCCCGGCTCGGCAAACTCGGCGGCATTCAAAAAGTCGCAGCCAAACTGCTCAGCCACGTGCGCATAGTACTCGCCAAAATGCTCAGATGCCTCAACGGAATGCTCGTCAAAGTCGGTCATATACACATCGGCGATCTGCGGCTTAATCTTGATGGGAGCCATCAGCAGAATGCGCGGACAAGGCGCAGCGTCGGTCCACGGAAACGCGCGGACGGCGCGAATCAGTGCCATGGCGCCACGGGCGATATCGGAAGCTGTCACGTTAAAGACCGTCTTACAGTCGTTGGTGCCCAGCATGATCACAATGGCGTCCAGCGGCTTATGGGCCTCGAGCAGCATCGGAAGCGCGCGAATGCCGTTGAGGTTAGTGTCCAGATGGCACATATCGTCGCGCACCGTCGTGCGGCCGTTGAGTCCCTCCTCAATCACATGCCAGCCCTCGCCCAGGTCACGCTGTGCCACGCCGCACCAGCGCACATCGCGCGCATAGCGCACCGCGGTGCCATCGCGCATACCAGCCGGATCATAGCCATAGGTGTTGCTATCACCAAAGCACAGAACGTTTTTCATCGTAAGCCCTTCCTTTAGTAAAAAGCCGACGGGAGCAGCCCCCGTCGGCTCGGCATGTCGCATCACGCGCACCGTTTACAGGTACTTGCGCCAATCGTCATCGTCCTCATCGTCCTCGGCGGCAGCCTGGGCCTGCTCGGCGGCACGGGCGGCCGCGGCGCGGGCGGCAACCTGAGCATAGGACTCCTCGTTACGCTCGGGAAAGCTTGCCAACACGTGCTCAAACTTGGCGAAGTCATCATCCCAGCGCGTAGAAGGCACGGCAAAGAACACCTGTTTGACCTTAAAGTCGCCCGACGCGAGCTCCTTACGGAAGAGCTCGGCCACGGCCTCGGCGTCAAAGCCGTTGTTGTCGCAACCCCAAGCGCCCAGCACGAGCTTCTCGCGACTCAGCTCATCGCAGATGGCAAGGACAAAGCGGATACGGTCGCGCAGGGCATCCAACAGGGCGTCGTCGCTCACACGGTACTCCTGGCGGGCACGCTTGACGTTGGGTGCGGCGGCAACGATTACGTCGGCATAGGCGTGCACATGGTTGCGATCGAAGCGCACGGCGGGCACCACCAGCGCACGATTGCGGTACAGCTCGCAGTTGATGTTGCGGCGACGGTTCTCGCCGTACCACTTGCGCTGCTTGTCGAGTACGTTGTACAGGTACGAATCTGCGCAGAGCGTCGCCTCCTGGCCCAGGTAGCCCTGGATATAGCCGCCGCCCGGATTGGTAAACGAGGCAAAGGCAAGCACGGCCATATCGCAGAACTGCGCATAGCCGCGGCCGTTATCGAGGATTGCCTGCGTAGCGGAGGCATCAAGCACAGTGACCTCGGGCAGGACCGGAGCAGCCTCCTCCGCGGGCGCGGACTCAGCCTCGTCGGCCGACTCGGTGGACTCGGGTGCCGCCTCGGGCTCGACCGCAGTCTCCACCTCGGCAGTCTCCACCTCAGCGGCCTCAGCAGCCTCGACGTCCTCGGCAACCGGCTCCTCGGCAGCCGCAGCCGCCTGGGCCTTGGCCTTCATCGCCGCGACAAAACCGGCAGGCATACCATCGAACTCGCGCACGCCGGCAAGCGAACGCTCGATGTCCTTGGCGCAGGCCTCGGACACAGCCGCCACATGGCGCTCGGCGGCCTTGGCACGCGCCTCGCGCTTGGGATTGGGCTGACCCGCTCGGTTAGACCTACGGTTACGGTTCCTGTTGTCGACATCTGCCATACGTGGCCACCTTTCCTGTCGCTGCCGCTATCGGCTTTTTCCCATCCATGATACCCCGCCACGCACAAAAAAGACGGCCCCGAAGGACCGCCTTTCGTATCGTTTTACCGTGTCCGGCAGGAAACGTCGCAACGCCGCGCTAGTCGCGACGACCGAGAATGTTCAGGATGCGCAGGAACACGTTGATAATGTCCACGAACAGATTGGACGCCATGAGCACCGCATTGGGCAGCGTGGGCGGCACCGTCGTGGCAACATAGGTGTCGTAGCCAATAAACCCGGCGAACACCACGATCACGATCAGATCGGTGATGGACTGCGAGACGCCCATGAACATCAGCACGATCTCGACCAGAATCGTGGCAAGCAGGATGCCAAAGCCGATGCCGTACACACGCTGGAAGAACTTGGGGAAGGTCACGCCCAGCGCACCGAAGACAAAGGTGATAGCAGCGGTGGCGATAAAGGCGGTGTTGATAGTGGGCAGGTCATAGTTGGCAAGGCCAAACGACGCGGTCAGGCCAAAGGTGCTCGCAAAGATCACGTAACCCACGAGCGACAGGCCCACGGACTGCTTGCCCGCAGCAGCCGACATCATGACGATACCGACAATAGTCAGGATAAACGAGCCAAAGACCAGTGGCAGGGCGGCGCCGCTCATCATCATGCGGGCAAACGCCATGGTGCTCGTAAAGTAAGCACCGGCGCCCATGGCGCAAAAGCCCAAGAAGATGAGGGCAGACATGGCAAGATTGTACGCGCGCGGCGACATCTCCTTGGCGCGACTTGCGCCGGTCTCGATGGGGCCGTTCTGATAGCCCTGGATATCGTTCATACTTCGTCCTTTCAAAAAGCGCCACGACAGCGCCGTAGGTGACAAGATTCCTGCCATTGTACCCGAATGCCGCGCGTCCTTACCTACGGCGCTCGCCCTCAAGCGTGCGGTCAAAGGCCCAGACCCACCAACGCATCACGTGCGCCTGCGAGCCGTCCACCCGCTCGCGCGTCTGGTCCTCCAGATACAACTCGGTCGCGTGCCCGCCAAAACGCACCTTATATGTTGCCGTACGGATGCCGTGGACCATCAGGCCAAACCCGGTGGTCGAGATAATTTCGTCGATCGTAAAACAACGGCCGTCGACCCAGCAGACGGTGACCGGCACGACCTGTCCGCCCGCGAGGATGCGAGCCACGACGTCCACATACTGCTTGTGCACGCGCCGAGTTTTGCCGTCTGTCTGTCGATATTCCATGCCCTCTATTATCGAACGCATGTTTGTATGTTGTAAAGCGAACAGACTGTGGTTTTGGGGTGTTGGGGCGCGCACACGTGTCCTCATGGCGTGTTAGCAAAAAGAATACCCGCGGTCAACAGGGCTTATATTCAATTTTAGTGCCAAAAAATTCACTTCTCCCATCAGAACTCGGTAAAGAAACCCACAGGAGGTGATACGATTTATCATGTTTTTGTAACGTGTCTGCAAACTTCGAGAAAGCCCATATATGGACGTAACGTTCTCAACCTTCCTCGGCCAAATTGTGTCGAACCCAGTCCTTGCCGTCACCGTGATTCTCGCGCTCGGCGCCATCTTCGTCAACGGATGGACCGACGCGCCCAACGCCATCGCGACCTGCGTCACTACGCGTTGCATGCCCGCCCGCGCCGCCATTCTCATGAGCGCCGCATTCAACTTCTTGGGCGTGCTCATCATGACGCACTTTAACGCGAGCGTCGCCAACACCATCTCACATATCGTCGACTTTGGCGGAAACAGCACCATGGCGCTTGCGTGCCTCTGCGCGGCTCTGTTCTCCATTGTCGTCTACGGTGCCACGGCATCGCGTTTTGGCATCCCCACCTCGCAAAGCCACAGCCTTATCGCCGGCCTGACCGGTGCCGCTATCGCCCTCGGCGGCGCGAACAGCGTCAACGTCCACGAGTGGATGAAGGTCATCTACGGCCTGGCGCTCTCCATCGGCCTGGGCTTTGTCATGGGCTGGGTCCTGTGCAAGCTCGTCTCGATTCTTTTCGCCGCCGCCAACAGGCGACGTGCCAATGTCTTCTTTAAATACGCTCAGATCGCGAGCGCTGCGGCCATGAGCTTTATGCATGGCGCGCAGGATGGACAGAAGTTCATCGGCGTGCTCTTTTTAGGCGTGGCCTTCGCCAACGGCCAGACGAGCGTCGGCGACGCCGGCATCCCCATCTGGATCATGCTGCTGTGCTCGGCCACCATGGGCATCGGCACCAGCGTGGGCGGCGAGCGCATCATCAAGTCCGTCGGCCAGAGCATGGTCAAGCTCGAGAAGTATCAGGGCTTCTCCGCCGACCTCGCAGGCGCCGCGAATCTGCTGCTTGCCACCCTTACCGGTATCCCTGTGTCCTCCACCCACATCAAGACCTGCGCCATCATGGGCGTCGGCGCCGTCAAGCGCCTTTCGGCTATCAACTTTGGCGTGGTCAAGGACATGATGTTCACCTGGTTCTTCACCTTCCCCGCCTGCGGACTCATCAGCTTTGTCATGGCCAAGCTGTTCATGATGTTCATCTAGTCAAACCGAGCGTCCATCCGGACCGTAATACTTCGCCCACCCGTCTTCGCCTCGAAAGGACCCACTCATGGCAAAGAAACCCGATTCGTTCTACTTTGACAACTACGTCGCCTGTGCCGATCTTGCCGTCCAGGCTGCCGAACTGCTCACCAAGATTTTTGAGAACTTCGACCCAGCGAAGATTCACGATATGCTCGACAAGATGCACGCGATCGAGCATGCGGCCGATAAGAAGCACCATGAGCTTGAGGACGCCCTGCTCACGGCCTTTATCACCCCGCTTGAGCGCGAGGACCTGGACCTGATGAGCTGCTCGCTCGACACCGTGCTCGACCGTATCGAGGGCGTCGTGCAGCGCGTCTACTTCACCAACATCCAGAGCATCCATCCTGATGCCATCGTGATCGCCCACAAGGTGACCGACGCCTGCCGCGCCATGAAGGACCTGATGGTCGAGCTGCCCAACTACCGCAAGTCCAAGACCCTGCGCGAGCTCGTCATCCAGATCAACACGATCGAGTCCGAGGCCGACGAGCTCTACATCAACGCTATGCGCAACCTGCATGTCAACGGTAAGGATCCGCTCGAGGTTATCGCCTGGCGTGACGTCTACGCCTTCCTGGAGTACTGCGCTGACTGCTGTGAGAATGTGGCTGATGTTGTGGATTCGATTGTCATGAAGAACAGTTAATTGGGAGTACATGTCCCATCGGTCGCGGGCCCGACCACTGATAACCTTTTTTCACTCCGGCTGCAAGCAGAGTCGTTCAAAAGGTTATCAGTGGTCGGGCCCGCTCCCTTATGTACCACCATTGGGAACTTTGGCTGATAGTTTTAGCGCAATGGGGGTTTGGCTGAAGGGACCTTTGGTACCCGTTCGGACACTTTGGCCCTTGATGAGCGTTTGGCTGATTGCTGCTTTGGGTACTCTTTGGGTTACTTTTGGTTTGTTTGATTTTTAATTGTTGGAGGGCTTGTATGTCGTATTTGGATCTGGCTCGGTCTCGGTATTCTTGTCGTTTGTTTGAAGACCGTCCTGTTGAGCAGTCGGTGGTGGATGCCATTGTTGAGGCTGGGCGTATTGCTCCTTCTGCTTGTAATAATCATCCAGCCCGTGTAATGGTGTTGGATACGCCTGAGCTTCTGGAGAAGGCTGCTGCTTGTCAGCCTCGGTTTGCTCGTGATGGGTCTATCTTTGGGGCTCCGCTTATCTTCCTTATCTGCAGCGTTACCGACGATGCTTGGGTGCGCCCTTATGACCAGATGAACTCCAGTGCCATCGACACCTCGATTGTTTGCGATCAGATGATGATGGAGGCCGAGGAGCAGGGCCTGGGTACGTGCTGGGTGTGCCATTTTAAGCCCGAGGTGGTCTGTGAGCAGTTCAGCCTGCCCGAGGGCATCTATCCCTATCACATGCTCGTCTGCGGCCATCCTGCCGACCATATCGCCGACCCCGAGCAACGCGAGGCCCGTACCATTCCCCTCCCCGACTTCCTCCTCAAGTAGATTTTTAGTACATGCCTTAAATCTACCTTTGACCGCTCACCGGTTCGCCGAGTTCTGTGCCCTCAAACGCAGGACTCGGCGTTTTGTTTTGCAGACTGCGTACAGCCACAAAAAAAGGACCCGCAAACTGCGGGCCCTTTCTAGGCGCTACATGATAGCTGGATGTTAGTCCAGGTCGTCGGCGGCGAAATTGTCAATCGGTGCGAAGGGATCGGCAACGGGGATAACCGGCTCGGCGACGGGCAGCGGCTCGGCAGCAGGAACGGTCACAGCCGGAGAAGCGGCGGAACCGACCGGCGTGGAAGCCATGAGATCGGACGGGAAGGAGTTCTGAGCATCGTCCATGAAGTGCTGGATGAGCTTGAGGTACTCGGCCTTGAACTCCTCGCGGGAAGCCTTAAGACGGTCGATCTCCTCAAGCTCGGCCTGCTTCTCGGTCAGGGCCTGGCGGATGACCTCGCGGGCCTTGGCGTCGGCCTCGTTGCGGATACGGTCGGCGTTCTCGTTGGCATCGTTGACGATGCCCTCGGCGGTCTGCTGGGCAGCAATCAGGGCAGCGGAAATCTGGCGCTCCTGAGCGGAGAAGTCGGGTGCAGGAGCGGCGACGGGCGCGGCAGGGACGGCCTGAGCGGCAGCATCCTGAGCCTGAACGAGCTGGGCCTGCGTATCGGCGAGCTGCTGCTCGGTGGCAGTCAGACGACCCTTAAGATCGACGATCTTGGCGAGCATGGCGTCGACCTCGGAGGACAGGGTCTCCAGGAAGACGTCGACCTCGGCGGGATCGTAGCCGCGCTTGGCCTCAGAGAAGGTCTGAGCCTGAATGTCAGCAGGGGTAATAGCCATAACAAGTTCTCCTTTATCTTCGCCTTGGCGCCGTGCGCCCGACGTGAGTTACTAAGCCAGTTTTATATGAGTATACCTATAAGAAGTTGCAGAACCAGCTTCTGCACCAACTGCAACGCAATAATCGCAACGACCGGTGAAAAATCGACGCCGCCCATGGGCGGAATAAACCGGCGGAACAAATTGAGCCACGGGCCGCACACGCTATCGAGAACAACGGCGATATCCTGTAGCAATCCGCCCTGTTTCATAGGGATCCACGTCATAAGGCAGTAGACAACGATGAGCGTGGAGTAGAAGTTGAACAGCGTATTGACCAGCTGGACAATGGTGTAGATGTTGATGAGAATCTCCTCGTCTTGTCTTTACTTAAGGTAGCCGTCGGCACGGAGCTTGTTGAGGTCCGAATCCTTGACCTCGCAACCGGCGGGCAGCACCATAAACACGCGATCGCCAACCTCTTTAACGGTGGCACCCAGGCCGCAGGCAAACCCGTAAGAGAAGTCCAGGACGCGCTTGGCGACCTCGGTACGAACGCCCACAAAAATCAGCGCGACAGGCTGCTTGGTACGCACGCGGCGCACGACGGTCTCCACGTCGTCATAGCTCTCGGGGCGCAGGACATAGGCCGGCAGCTGCGGCGTAGCGTTGATGATGTTGCTCGCATACGCCGAGGCATCGCTCGGTGAGGGAGCAGGTGCGGGGGCAGCAGCGCGGGCACGCGTGCTCTCGGCGTAGCTCGACGGCGTGTCGTAGGCACCGGGACGATAACCGCCCGCAACCGTCTCCTGCGAGCGCGATGGCGGGTTGTAGGTCGTAGCATGGCGAGAATCGTCGCCGACCAGCTGACCGGAGCGCGTGTACACGGCCACCGACTCGGCCTCGCCGCGGCGCGTCTGACCCAACAGGCCGTTGCTCGGCTCATCCTGGGTGTAGAAGCCCTCGCCCGAGGCACCGCTGTAACCGTTGTTCTGGTAGCCGTCGTCATAGCCATCATCGTAGCCGTAGTCGTCGTCCTGACCATAACCCTGGTCGTAACCCTGCTGGCCGCCCAGGTGCATCTTATTTTTAATCTCGTCAAGGAAGCCCATGGTTGTGTCCTCTCGCGGTTTAGTGCAGGCGCTCTGATAATCAGTGCGCACTTCAGAGCCTTATTTTACTGCAAACTCCGGGCTAAATACTACCCTGCCCAGGCGAACGAGCGTAGAGCCTTCCTCAAGGGCAGGCTCAAAGTCCTCGCTCATGCCGCAGGAAAGTTCGGGCAGGCTCAGGTCGGAGTGCGTCGCCTCAAGCTCATCCCTTAGTTCGCGAAGTCCGGCAAAAGTGCGGCGCGCCACATTCTTATTCCCCCGGGGCGCCATAGTCATAAGGCCCTGCACACAAATTCCCTCAAGCTCCGCAAGCTCACCTGCGGCGTCTCGGACCTCGTCGGGCGAAAAGCCGCCCTTGGACTCCTCGCCGCTCACATTGACCTCGATCAGCACGCGCTGGGGGCCGGAGAGCTCGCCCGCCTCAATCTTGCGGACCGCACGGCTCGAGATGGCCTGAGCCAAATGCAGCGAGCTTACCGAATGAATCAGCTCGGCCGAGCCCAGAACCGCATTGATCTTGTTGGTCTGCAGGTTGCCGATCATATCGAAGCGCACCTCGGGTAGCTCCGGATGCTCTACGAGGCCCGCAAGCTTGCGAACGAGCTCCTGCGGGCGGTTCTCGGCAAAATGGCGATACCCCGCCTGAATAGCGGCAACGGTCTCATCAACGCCAACAGTCTTGGAGACGGCAATCAGGCGCGCGGCATCGTGGGGACGGCCCGCGCAATCGAGTGCTGCATAAAAACGTTCGAGAATCTGCTCGCGGCGAGCGCGTATCAAGTCCAAATAGTTATCCATTGCCAATCGCCTCCGCAGACAGCCAAACTAGTAGTCCCATGCTAACGCAAGAGCGCGGCCTCGCATGTGCAAGGCCGCGCTCACTTAGGTATTTACAATCTTTCGACGAACGGGGCCGCCCTACTCCTCGTCGTCCTCGGCGTCGTCCTCGTCCTCGAGGTGCTCGAGCAGGTAGCGGAGACCCTCGCTCACCTCGTTAGCGGGCACTTTGGCAACATAGTGTGCATCGACGGCAGGCCTCATGATGACACCCTCGCCCGAAGGCACGCGCATGCTCTCAAGCTCATCCTCGTCCGTACGGGCGATATCGCCGGCAGTCATACGCTGTCCGGTCAAAAGGAAGGTCAGACGGCAGGCGGCATCGATCGAAATCGAGGCGATACGATCGAGGTAGCGCGAGACCATGATGGCGCGGCGCAGGTCGTCATAGTTGCTGTCGTCGTCCATAAAATCGCCCGTGTCCATGCGGTTAAAGGTGCGGAAGAACTTCTCGTACGCCGCATGCACCGGCTCGTCCTCGCCGGCCAGGTTGCAGATGATGGACATGTCGTTGGTGACGAGCGCAGAAAGTGACGAACCCAGCACCTGGTAAACAGCCTCGGCCTCGGCCTCGACCGTAGCGACGAGTTCCTGGGGCAGCGAGATGTCGGCCTTGACCATGTGACGCGTGGCGCGGCAGATCTGGCGAACCTTATCGGTCATGCGCTGCAGGTTAAAGTCGACGTAGATGATCGTCTGCAGCAAGCGGAAGTCGGAGGCGACCGGCGACTGCGTAGCGATCAGGTTGTAGCACACGGCCTCCAAGTTGGCGCAGCGCGCATCGATCGAGAGCGTGCGCTTCTTGGTCTTGGTGGCGAGCTTGCGATCGTCGGTCACATAGGCCTTCACGGCGTCGTGAAGCGCCAGGTCTACAGCCTCGTAGATGCTCAGCATCTCGTGACGGGCTTCGATGAGCTGACGGGAAAACAGTTTGCGCATGGTTCACTCCAATCAGTTGGGTGCGGTCATGCCGCCCGCACAGTGAATACGCACCGGACCAGGTCCGATCGGCTTGGGACTAGTCGCACCGATCAGCCAAAGCGGCCGGTGATATAGTCTTCCGTCCGTGAATCCACCGGGCTGGTGAAGATCGCGTCGGTTTGACCATACTCGATGAGCGTGGCGGGCTCGCCGGCAACTTCCTGCAAGAAAAATGCGGTGTAGTCGCTAATACGAGCGGCCTGCTGCATAGAATGCGTGACGATGATGATCGTCATCTCGGGCGCCAGCTCGGCCATCAGATCCTCGACCTTGGAGACGGACGTGGGGTCGATGGCGGAGCAGGGCTCGTCCATCAGAAGGACATCGGGCTGCACCGCAAGCACACGCGCAATGCACAGACGCTGCTGCTGACCGCCCGAGAGCGCCAAACCGTCCTTGTTGAGCTGATTGGATACCTCTTTCCAGAGGTTGGCGCGCTTGAGCGATTCTTCCACGATGTCATCGAGGTCGCTTTTGCTAGTCACGCCCTGCAGACGAGGGCCAAAAGCGACATTCTCGTAGATGGATTTGGGAAACGGGTTGGGCTGCTGAAAAATCATGCCCACGCGGCGACGAAGGTCGACCGGGTCGACGCCCTCGGCATAGATATCGTTGCCGTCAAGCGTCATGGTGCCCTCGACGCGGGTGCCCTCGATAAGGTCGTTCATACGGTTGATACAGCGCAAAAACGTCGATTTGCCGCAGCCCGAAGGACCGATAAACGAGGTGATGGCGTTTTTAGCGATGTTGAGGTCGAGCCCCGTCAGCGCATGAAAGTCACCGTACCAAAAGTTGAAATCCTTGGCCGTGATGGCCGCTTGCTCCAGCGTGGGAGCGGACTGATAGACGGACATGGGACTCCTTAACTAGCGGCGTTTGCGCGACAGATAACGCGCAAACAGGTTGAAAGCCAGAATAATCGCCATCAGCAAAAGCGCGGTGCCGTAAGCTGCGTTCATGTTGATGCCGTCATTGGCAAGCAGATAAAGGTGAACGGTCATGGGACGACCGGAATCGAGCGGCGAAATAGGCAGGTTGATGGCCTGACCCATGGTGTAGAGCACCACGGCGGTCTCGCCGATGGCGCGGCCGATGGCAAGCACGATGCCGGTAGCGATGCGGCCAAAAGCCGAAGGAAGCACGATCTTGGAGACGACCTGCCACTTGGTGGCGCCCAGGCCATATGCACCCCAACGGATATAGCGCGGAACGGCACGGATTGCCTCCTCGGTGGTACGCATGACGATGGGCAGCATCAGAAGTGCCAGTGCCAGGGCGGCCGAGACCATCGAAAGGCCCAGACCCATAGCCTCGACAAACAAGGCGTAGCCAAAGAGGCCCATAACGATGGAGGGTACCGAGGCCAAGGCATCGGCAGCATAGCGAATGATGTCGACAATCTTGCCCTGCTTGGCGTATTCGGCCAGATAGACCGCAGCCAGGACGGCAACCGGCGTGCAGATGAGCATGGCGAGCGCCGTCACGTAGACGGTCGAGACAATCGTGGGCCAAATGCCGCCTTCGGCGTTTACGCCCTGCGGCCAGCCGAAGATAAAGTCGAGCGAGATATGCGGCAGGCCGTTGATGACCACGTAGGCGATGATGGCAATCAGCACCAGCGTGGTTATATAGGCCGCGGCGCGAAACACGCCGAGCATGATCTTGTTGGACAGGTCCTTGTTGATACGGCCCTTCTTGCCATGGGAAAGGGCACGCTTGATGCGCTCGCGCGAGGAGGTCGTATCGACCATCGTGTCAACGGAATCGGACATAGCCTACCCCCTCTTCTTGGAAATCAGGCGGACGATACCCACCAGTGCAGCGGAGATGATAAACAGGACCACGCCCATGCCAAACAGAGCCGAGCGGTGCAGGCCCGAGGAATAACTCATGTCGAGCGCGATCTGACTCGTGAGCGTCGAGATGGGGCTCGAGATGCTATCCGGAATGACCGGGGCGTTGCCCACGACCATCAGCACGGCCATGGTCTCACCGATGGCACGCCCCATACCCAAGACAATTGCATCGACGATGCCCAGCTTGGCTGCAGGAAGCACGACCTTGTAGATGGTCTGCCACTTGGTGGCACCCATGGCATAGGATGCCTCGCGAATGCCCATGGGAATGGAATTGAGGGCATCGATGGTGAGCGTGGTGATGGTGGGAACGATCATGATGGCGAGCACGAACCACGCCGTCAGCGCGCCAAAGCCAAGACCGCCGGTCAGCTGCGCGATAAACGGACGGATGATGACCATGCCAAAGAAGCCGTAGATGATGGAGGGGATGCCCGCCAGCAGGTCGACGGCGGGGCTGATGAGCCTGCGCACGCGCTTGCTGGCGATCTCGACCAGATACACAGCCGTGCCCACACCCAGGGGCACACCCATGGCGAGCGCACCGACAGTCACCAGACCAGAACCCGCCAGCAGCGACATAATGCCGTAGTGGCCCTCAGAGGGCGCCCATGTAAAGCTAAAGAAGTCCGCCAGGCCGATGTCGGTAAAGACCGGCAGCGCCGAGTACGTGGTAAAGACAAAAATCAGGATGACGGTGACGACCGCCAAGAACGCGCAGGCAAAGAAGATCCACTGCAGCGCCTTCTCCTTAAGATAGGTGCTGCGCGACACCAACGCCAACTCACGCTTTTTGGGCACCCGGGTCTCCTGCTCAATCTGGGGGGTTTCCTGTGCTTCCACGCTACTCACTCCCCTTTCCGTCGTTGGTGACGGGAATAAAGCCCGCCTCGCGAATCTGCTTGTCCATCTTTTCGGACGTCACATAGTCGATGTAATCCTGCGCCTGCTGCGAAGGCGTCCCCTTCACAAAGAAGTAAAGGTCACGCGAGATGGGATAGCCGCCACTTGCGACCGTCTTCTCGGATGCCTCGACATGGTTGACCGAAACGGCCTTGACCGAGGTCTTGGCGTTGAGGCTCTCGACAAAACCCAGCGAGATGTAGCCAATGGCGCCACGCGAGCGAGACACGACATCGCGCACCTGGCCCGTGCCCGAAAGAACAGCCGAGCGGCGATCGAATGGCGTGCCGTCCATCACGATAGTGCGGAAGGCCTCGCGCGTACCGGACGCCTCGTCGCGGTTGATAACCTGAATCTTCAGGTCCTCTCCGCCGACTTCTTTCCAGTTGGTGATCTTGCCGGCGTAAATATCGCGGAGCTGCTCGGTCGAGAGATTGTCGACAGGGTTGTCGTCGTTCACGATGACTGCAATGCCGTCGTGTGCGATTACGATCGGGGTCAGGCCCAAATCCTGCTCGTCGGCATTGAGGCCACGAGACGAACTAGCGATGTCGGCGGTGCCGGCGCTAACAGCTTCGATGCCAGCAGATGAGCCAAGGCCGGAGACGAGCACGTCGATGCCGGTCTCCTCTTTAAAGCCCTCGGCCGCGATCTCGGCAATGGGAAGGCACGTCGTAGAGCCGGCAACGGTGATGGAAGAGGTAGAAGATCCCGAGGAGCAGGCGCACAGCGTGAGCGTGAGCACTGCTGCACTCAGGACCGATGCGATCTTTCTCATAGCATCACGCCGATCGCAGCATGGCGCCCACAGGTGCCGCCCTCGTTGCGGTAGGAATAAAAGCGGTCGTTCTGACGAACGGTGGAAAGTTTGGTGTCCACAATGCCGTTCACATCGACACCGGCATCCACCAGCGCCTCGCGAATGGCGGCGGAAAGATCGAGCATGCGAGAAGCAGTAGCATCGATGCACGAGAACTCGGCAGCAAAGCGATCCATAAGTTCTTGGGACACCTCATACTCGTCGCCCAGGATATGGGGCCCAATATAGGCAGAGATGTCCTCCGGCGTGCAGTCAGCCGCCTCACAAAGCGCCTGGCAGGCTTTGGCGGAAATACGCGCAATCGTGCCCTTCCAGCCAGAATGCACCACGGCAAAGCCGCCGGGAGCCACCAGCACCACGGGAACACAATCGGCAAAGCAGAGCATCACGGGCACCTCATGGGCCGTACAGACGAGGGCATCACAGCCCTCGGCAATCTGCTCACGAATGTTCTCGAGATCGTCGGCACCGTTCGAGGTCACCGTCACGACGTGGTCACCATGTACTTGATTGGGCACGAGCAGATTATGCTCGCACTCAGCGGCGTCCATGGCTTCGAGCGCTCGACGACGATTTTCTTGAACGGCAAAGGGGTCATCGCCTACATGCGAGCCCAGATTGAGTGAGGAGTACGCATCTTCGGAAACACCGCCGGTGCGCTCGGTAAAGGCAAAACGAACATCGGTCGTCGAACCCTCCACCAACGTAACTCCATCATGGTCGACACGCGAAACGTTGTCCGCACGTGCTGCCATACTAAAGCCTCCTATTACAACAAGTACCGCGGCGTCGCCGCGCAGTCCGTGTTTATACGGCTGTCATACTTCTTTAAAAGGATACCCGCAGCGGTAGGGACCAAACGTAAAGGGAACGTAAGGAGATTGGAGGCTTTCGTTTACAAACGAGAAACAAAAAGGGCGCATCCATACGGACGCGCCCCTGTGCAAAACAATGCGAAGAACGACTTAGAAGCTGCCGCGCTTGAGGAAGTCGGGAAGCTCAAACTGATCGTTGCCAAAGTTGGGCAGCTCGGTACCGCCGACGTTGCGAGTCGGGGCAGCCTGAGCGGGGCTGGCAGCCGGAGCGGTGCGCTGCGGCTCAGCGGAAGCAGCGGCCTTGCTCTGGGACTGCTGAGCAGCGAAGAGCTCGTCCTGACGGTTGACGTTGGAGTCGGAGAAGCCCGTAGCGATAACGGTGATGCGCACCTGGTCGCCCAGGGACTCGTCAACAACGGTACCGAAGATGATGTTGGCCTCGGGGTCGACGGCATTGGCGACAACGTCGGCGGCGTCGCTGATCTCCTGAATGCCCAGGTCCTTGGAGCCGGCGATGGAAAGCAGGACACGCGTGGCGCCATCGATGGAGCTCTCGAGCAGCGGACTGGAGATGGCCTGCTGGGCAGCGTCGACGGCACGGGTATCCCCAGAAGCGGTACCGATACCCATCATGGCGGTACCGGCCTGCTTCATGATGGTCTTAACATCGGCGAAGTCCAGGTTGATGATACCCGGGACGGTGATGAGGTCGGTGATGCCCTGGGTGCCCTGGGAAAGGACGCCATCGGCAATTGCGAAGGCCTCGAGCATCGTGGTCTTCTTCTCGGCGATGTCGAGCAGCTTGTCGTTAGGGATAACGATCATGGTGTCGACGCAATCGGAGAGGGTCTTGATGCCCTCCTCGGCGCTCTTCTTGCGCTTGCGACCCTCGAAGGTGAAGGGCTTGGTCACGACGGCGACGGTCAGCGCGCCGACCTCGTTCATTGCGATATCGGCAACGATGGGAGCGGCGCCGGTACCGGTACCACCGCCCTCGCCGCAGGTGATGAACACCATATCGGCGCCAGCGAGCGCCTCGGCGATATCGTCGCGGGACTCATCGGCAGCCTTGCGACCAACCTCGGGGTTGGCGCCGGCGCCCAGGCCGCGGGTAAGGTCGGTGCCGATGTGCACCTTGATATCGGCATCAGAGATCGCGAGTGCCTGAGCATCGGTGTTGATGGCAACAAACTCGACGCCGCGGATGCCCTCTTCGATCATTCGATTGACCGCGTTGGTACCGCCGCCGCCGACGCCGACCACCTTAATGACGGCAAGGTAGTTGTTGATCTCTGTCTCGTGCATGTCGGTCCTCCGAACAAAGGTTATAGCCATAGCATGGGTTGACCCCTGCGCACATTAACCTTCAGGTTGAAAGTAAATGCAAAGGTAAACCGTATTATGTTTGCACATTATGAACGTATCAGTCAAATAATTGACCGTGAAAACCAAACAAACCAGATAAACGGCGTGGTATGGCCCCTCAACAAAGCCGTTTAGGATGCTAGGCGGTCGGTGCGTTCCTAAACGTGTAGTTGCCTGGAGAGCGCACATTGATATAGGTTACGCCCTCTACCTGCGAAAGCAGCTTGGTCACGATGCGTTCTTTCTTGGCGATATCATCCGAATCGCCCAGCGACACCTCGACGCCGTTGTCGAGATTTGCCGAGATAGCCTCAACGGAAGGCGTGGAAATATCCTTCACCTGGCCCAAGAACTCGCTCGAAAAACCGCGTGCGTAATCCAGACCGGCCTTGACGGCCTTGGAGCTCACCGCCCGACCCGAAACCGGTGCGACATCGGCCGAGACGTCAGTCAACAGCACGGCGCCGTAGTGCTTGGCAAGCGCCAGGGCCGCATCGATGCCGGTCAGGGTGTTGGCACCCTCCCCCGATGTAATGACGTTCCCCTGGTCATCCACCTCGACAGACGTCGACAGCGGAGCGATCCAGGTGTCATCGTCTCCGATAGCCCAGGCAAGGTCGTCGGAGCTGATATACGCAATGGCGGTAACTTTACGCTCCGTCGGCGTGATGATAAGCGTATGGGGAAACTGACGCTGGACATCCACGCCCGAGACCCACGGGTTTTGCTTGAGGCCCTCGGTAATCTGATCGGAATCCACGTTAAAGAGCGACGTGTTCTCGGGAAGACTGATGAGCTGCATGGCGTCGTGCTTGGTCACATGCTCGCTGCCATGAATCTGAATATCGGTGGCGGCGAACAGGCCGGAGTTGATGACGACGATGGCAACAATGGCAAGTACGGCCACGGCTGCCAGGATGCCGCCCGCGATCTTGCCTTTACCCTTCATGGCGGAAGCAGCGTCGGTCGTCTTGCTTGCCATGGCACCCAGCGATGACAGAGGATTGATGCCCCTTTTTGCCGAAGACGCCTTGGCGGCGGGTACCGATGTCAGTGAACGCGGCTTAGCGCCAGCCAACGTACGGCCGGCATGCGGCGCACGAGCTCCCAGCGAAGGCTTGGGCGTCGCCATGGGTCGGGAGGTCTTGGTGCCCATCGCCGGCTTGGGCGTCACCGAAGGACGCGGAGCCGGACGACTCGTCTTTTTAGAAGCGGGGCGTCCCCCCAGCTGCGAGCCGACGACCGGGCGCTTGGCAGGACGAACGGGCCCAACAGACTTGGAGGGCATGGCGGGCTTATGTTGAGGCTGGGCAGGTGCGCCGGAACGCCCTCCGGCGCGGCGGAAGGTTGGTTTCGATGCTCTAGAAGCCGAGGAATTTAACTTCCGGTCTGAGCTCGATGCCATACGCCTCCCTCACCTTTCCGTGCACATGCCTGATAACCGCGGCCACGTCATCGGCCGAGGCGGTTCCGTTATTAACGATAAAATTAGCGTGTACGGGCGAAACTTCCGCACCGCCAACCGAAAAACCCTTTAATCCACAATCCTCAATCAACTTGCCCACGCTTGCACCGGGCGGGTTGCGAAAGACCGATCCGCAGGATGCACGGCCCATGGGCTGCGTGCGCTTGCGGCGCGTCAGGTACCGCTCCATGCGCTCGCGAATGTCGGCCTTGGGCGCGGGCTTGAGTTTAAGCACGCACTCGAGAATGATCTCATTACGCGGCAAGCTGCACTCGCGATACCCCCAAGCGATCTCGGACCCTGCATAGTGCTTAATACCGGACGCCGGATCAAACGTGACCACGTCCTCGATAAGGGAACCGATCCACTCGTTCCGCGTACCTGCGTTCATGGACACGGCGCCGCCGACCGAACCGGGAATACCGACCGCGAACTCAAGGCCCGAAAGCCCGCGCGACAAGGCGTCGTTGACCAAACGCGCGAACATCACGCCCGCACCAACGGTCAGCGTGCAGCCGTCCTCGGCAACAACCGTGCGCTGAAACTCACGTCCCAGCGAAATAACGGCGCCGCGATAACCGGCATCGGCAACCAACAGGTTGGACCCCTTACCGATAATCACCCACGGCACCTGCTCGCGGTCAAGCACCGCCACGGCGCGACGCAGGGCATGGTAGCTATGGCACGTCACAAAGAGGTCGGCCTTGCCGCCGATACGATAGCTTGTATGGCGTGCAAGACGTTCGTCCTCGACCACGTCCGTGTCGATCATGCCCGAAAGCGCCATGACGGCGTTAAACAGACCCATGGAGGTTAAGCGTCTTTCTTGGCAGTCAGATACTCGATGAACTCGGGGCCGACGGTCGTGACGTCACCTGCACCCATGGTGAGTAGCAGGTCGCCCTCGCCCACGAGCTTCTCAAGCTCCTGGTTGAGCTCAAGACGACTGGAGCAGTACACGACCTCCTTGCCGGGGTGCTTGGCGCGAACGGTATCTGCGAGCATCTTGGAGGTAACGCCCGGAATCGGCATCTCGCCGGCGGAGAACACATCGATCAGCAGCAGCTTATCGGCGTTGGCAAAGGCATCGGCAAAGTCATCGCACAGAGCCTGCAGGCGCGAATAGCGGTGCGGCTGGAACACGACGTCGACATGTTTGTAGCCCAGCGAAGAGGCAGCAGCGAGCGTCGCCTTGATCTCGGTGGGATGATGGCCGTAATCGTCAACCACCGTGATGCCGTCGATATCGCCCACGTGGGTAAAGCGACGGCGGACGCCCTCAAAACTCGAAAGTGCCTTAGCGGCGGCGTCGATATCGAGGCCAAGGACATGGGCGACGGTCAAGACGGCCGTGGCGTTGAGCATGTTGTGACGACCGGGGTTGCTCTTGATCTCGACAGCGTGCTCGGTGCCGTCCTCAAAGCGAACGATAAAGTCGCTCTGGATGCCCTTGACATCCGGATGTACGCAGACGATGTCGTTGTTCTCGGCAAAGCCATAGGAAAGCACATGACGGCCCGTCGACTTGGCGAGCTCGACCAGATGCGGGTCCTCGCCGCAAACAATGACGGTGCCGTCCTCGCCCACCAGACCCATAAACTTGGCAAAGGTGGCCTCGATCTCCTCGATGCCCGAGTAGTGATCGAGATGGTCGGCCTCGACGTTGGTCACGATGACCACGTTGGGGTTCAGGAACAGGAACGAGCTATCGGACTCGTCGGCCTCGGCGACAAAGTAGTCACCCGAGCCGTTCTTGCCGTTGGTGTCGTAGCCCTCGACGATGCCGCCGATCAAAAAGCTGGGGTCCAGACCCATGCGATCGAGCATCGTGGCGCACATCGAAGACGTCGTGGTCTTGCCGTGCGTGCCGGCAACGGCGACGGTGGTGTAGCCGTGGCCCAGAGCCGAGAGCATCTTGGCGCGGGGCCACACGGGAATACCCAGCTCGCGTGCACGCACGAGCTCGGGGTTGGACTCGGGAATAGCGGTGGAGACCACAACCACGTCGGGCTTGACCTCGTCGATCGTCGCAGCCTCATGGCCCACGTGGACCTTCACGCCGGCGCGGGTAAGCTGGCGAATATAGCGCGACGTCTTAAGGTCGGAGCCGGTAACGGTATAACCGCGCTCGTGCAGGACGAGGGCGATGCCGCTCATGCCGGCGCCACCGATACCGATAAAATGGGCGCTCTTGAACTCGGGCGCGGAGGTTGCAGTCTGGGAATCAGCCATGTGCTCGTGTACTCCTTGCGTAAACACTGCCTGTAACCCATTAACTGTACCGCACCTACCGCATCCGCGCGAGGGCGACCGGCGATATCCCGTCTAACTAACGCAATCCCTCTACCGCATCGGCCAAAAGTGCGGCGGCACGGTCCTGGGCCAAGCCACGCGCCGCCTGACGCATCGCATCACGCGCCGCAGCGTCATCGATCAGGTGCAGCAGCTCGTCGGCAAAGGCAGGGGCGTCGATATCGGCATCGGCGCATAGCACGCCGGCACCGGCATCGACCAGGTAACGCGCATTCGTGGTCTGGTGGTCGGCCGTGGCGTGCGGGTACGGCACGAGTACCGAGGGCACGGCAAGCGCGGCGATCTCGGCCACGCTCGAGGCACCGGAACGCGAGAGCACCAAATCGGCCGCAGCCAGCATATCGCCCATGTTGTCGATGTAGGGCTGGACTCGATAGCGCTTCGCCTCCTCGGGCGTCAGCGCCAAAGCGCGCTCGGTCTCCTCAAAGCCGTCGGCACCCGTCGAATGCAAAACGTAGAGATTCTCGCGGGTCAGCAGCTCACTCTTGAGCGAGGCAACGCGCTCGTTGAGATGCTGAGCACCGAGCGAACCACCAAAGACGAGCAGAAGCGTCGCGTCCTCGGGCACACCGAGCGTCTTGCGACCGCGGGCGCGATCGCCCTCGATCACCGAACGACGCACAGGATTGCCCGTCATGAGCACATGGTCGGGGTCGCCCTCACGCTCAAAGACCGCGCGGGCCGCAGGTACCGAAATGCACACGCGGGCGGCATGTGAGTTCATCATCTTATTGGCCAGACCCGGAACAGAGTTCTGCTCGTGCAGCAGATACGGAACGCCGGCGCCCTTGCACCAACCCAGCAGCGGGACCTCAACGTAAGCACCAAAGCCGATAGCGGCATCGGGCTTACCGACCTTTGAGAAGTGACTGGCAAGCGCACGCTTCGCCTTGTTGACGCGCCACAGCGAGGTCAGCGCCGTCCAGGGACGGGAGCGATCGAAGCCCGTGACCGTGATGGGCACAAAATCGAATCCGGCCTCGGGAACCAGACGACCCTCGAGCTTGCGCGACTGGCCCACGAACACAACGTGATGACCGCGGTCACGCAGCTCCTCGGCCAAGGCGAGCGCGGGGTTGATATGTCCTGCCGTGCCGCCGGCTGCAATAGCAACGGTCATCTTATCGGTCATGGTAATCCCTTCGTACACGCGGTCCCTGGTCATCGGTGCGCAAACGCGCCGACGGGTCCGAATTCAAATCGATTCGATTATATCCGCCGCCCGCATTGCGAGGAGTGGGGCGCTGCGGACGACCTTGCGGCGCCGTTCGCTGACGCGGACGGGCTACCGGCTCGGTCGCAGAGCCATCCAGAACGGTAAAGCCGTTACGCGAAGATCGCTCGCCGCGCACGTGGGGCACGCCGGCGGTACTCTCATCCATAACGGCAAAGCTCTCGCGGCGACGGTCGTACTCATCGCGACGGGCGCTCTCATACGAAACGCGCAGGATCAGACCGGCGAGCATAAGCGACACAATAATCGACGAGCCACCGTAGCTAATAAACGGCAGCGGCTTGCCCGTCATGGGAAACACATTGAGAATGCCCAGCGCGTTGATCAAAAACTGCACCGCAAGGATGACCGCGGAACCCGATGCCATAAGTGCTCCGCGACGGTCGGTCGCCTGCTCGGCAATACGAAACGCCGAGTAGATCAGCATCGCGAACACCAAGAAGAACAGCACGGTTCCGATAAAGCCAACTTCCTCGCCGATAATAGCCAAGATGTAGTCGTTATGCGCCTCGGGCAAATACGAGTACTTCATGGTGGAGTTACCGATACCGCGACCGAACAGGCCGCCCGAGGCAAACGCCATAATGGCAAGCGTGGCCTGATAGCCATCACCATATTCGTCTGCCCAAGGATTCCAAGCAACCTCGACACGCGTCATACGATACGGCTCGGCGATAAGGGCGATCGCAATGACGGCGATGCCGGCAACGACCGTCCAAACGATATATTTGGGGTCCAATCCCGCAAACAACGCCATGCACATGAGGGTCAGCAAGATGATCAGAACGGTGCCAAAATCGGGCTGAACAAAAATCAGAAAGAGCGAAATGCCCAGGTAGACACCCATCTTGCGAAGAAACTCGTTGATGTTGCCGCCGGGCGAAAAGATGCGGTCGAGCATGATTGCCGAATACGCGATGGCGAACGGCTTTAAAAACTCAGACGGCTGGAACTGAATACCGGCGATGTTGAGCCAACGCGTGGCGCCACGACTGCCGCTACCCATAAAGAACACCAGAACCAGTAGCCCTATCATGCCCATGAGAAAGATCCTGAGCACGTCTTCCCCAAACCAACTGTCCGGCAAGACGCGCACGATGGCAACCATGGCCAGCACGCCAACTCCAGCAAACGCGGCCTGTCGAAACAGGAAAAACGTCGCCGTACCATTCTCGTGCATCGCCTCGACCGAAGATGCCGAGTACACCATCAGCAAGCCAAAGCAAACCAAGCTAAACAGGCAAGCCATAAATATCAAACGGGGGCGCATGATGCGGGCGGGGACGCCGGCAATATAGCGCTCACTGAACGTCTGCCCGCCGCGTCCGGAACGCGGCGTGCTACGCAGCGAGGAAGCACGGTCCGAGTCGGGCCTCCTCATATCACTTCGGGGGCTCTCCTCTCTCACCGGCAACCCCTATTCCGTTTGCGATTTCGCTGCTGCGGCAAGCTGGGCCACGTAGTCCTTAAACACGCGACCGCGCTCCTCGTAGCCCGAGAACTCGTCGAACGAAGAGCAGGCGGGCGAAAGCAGGATCACGTCGCCGCGGCTCGAGAGCGAGCGGGCAACGTCAACGGCATCGCGCAGGTCATCGGCCTGGGCGATATCCACGTCACCATCGACATCGGCCTCGTCCATAGCGGCAGTAAAGCGCTCGCGCGCATCGCCAAAGCAAACGACCGAGCGCACGTTGTCCATAACGACGCGGGCAAAGTCCGCAAGCGGCGTACCCTTATCGTGACCGCCGAGCAGCAAGATCACGTCGTCATCGGGAAACGCCGTCAGGGCCTTTTCGACCGCATCGGTGTTCGTTGCCTTGGAATCGTTGACGTAGCGCACGCCATCGATCTCGCCGCAGGGTTCAACGCGGTGCTCCAGCGGCTGGAACGATGCCAAACCGCGGCAAATGCCCTCGGGATCGGCACCGACGGCCAGAGCAGCCGTGGCGGCGCATAAGGCATTGATGACATTGTGATGGCCCGAGATCTTGAGCTCAGACGTGGCGACAAGCTGAGTCTCGACGCCCTTCAGGCGCACGACCATCTTGCCGTCGCGCACAAAGGCGGCGTCTGCACCCTCGGGCTCGTCAAAAGCGACCTTGCAGATGCGGCGACCCGGTGTGTAGATGTACTCATCGAACTCATGGATGCCGGCATCCTCGACGTCGATAACCACGAGGTCGTCATCGACCATATTCTCGAACAACTTGATCTTGGCAAGCGCATAGTTCTTGTGGCTCTTGTGCCAGCCCAGGTGGTCGGGCGTGATGTTGAGCAGTACCGCCACGCGAGGATGAAGCTCGGCGGTCGTAGCAATCTGATAACTCGAAAGCTCGGCCACAAACCACTCATTGTGTGCGCGGCCGTCGATCTCGTTCACCGGTGGCTCGCCGATATTGCCGACGGCCACGCTGGCTTCACCGGCGGCCTTGAGCAGATAATCGGTCAGCGACGTGGTAGTTGTCTTGCCATTGGTGCCCGTGATGGCGATCCAATTTTGGGGAGACAGACGATAGGCAAACTCGGGCTCGCCCATAATCTGAGCGGTATGCTCACGCCCAGCCTTAAAGAAGGCCGAGAACTCCGAGATACCCGGGCATGTCACGCACACGTCATAGGCACCCTCGACCTGCTCGGTGCCGTAGACAAACGACGCGCCCTGCGCCTCGAGCGCACGCGTGGCGTCATTGGGCTCGGAGGTACCGCCGCCATACACGGTCGTGGCGCTCACGCGCTCGGGGTGAGCCAACGCCCAACGGGCGACATCGAGACCGGATTTACCCTGCCCCAAAACAAGCAGGCTAAAGACATCAGCAAGAGGCATGAAAGACCACTATCCCAACTGGAAGAACAGGGCGAAGCCAACGGCGCCAAAGGCCGCGGCGATAATCCAAAAACGGATAACGACCTTGGTCTCGGCCCAGCCCTTCTTTTCGAAATGATGATGGATGGGCGCCATAAGGAAGACGCGCTTGTGCGTAAAGTGGAAATAGACAACCTGGATCATGACCGACAGGGTCTCGACGATAAACAGACCGCCGATGATGAGGGATACGACTTCGGTGTTGGTCATGATGGAGGTGCAGGCAAAAGCGGCACCCAGGGCAAGTGAGCCGGTATCGCCCATAAAGATGCTCGCCGGGTAGCAATTGAACCACAAAAAGCCCAGGCAGGCACCGGCGCACGCCGTGCAGAAGATGGACAGGTTCACGTCACCGTGCAAAAACGCCATGGCGGCCATGGCGAGCATGGCGATCATGGAAGTGCCGCCGGCAAGGCCGTCCAGACCATCGGTCAGGTTCACGGCATTGGAAAGACCAGCGATCATCAGCCAGCAAAATACAATGTAGAGCCACGGAAACGAAAGGCCGCAGATGGTGGTCGAAAGAACACCGAGGTCAATCGTCAGGCCGCCGGGAAAACGAATCTCGGGGGCGACGCCGCACCAATTGACGGCGAGCACGGTAAAGGTGACGCAGATGATGGTCAGACCGATCATCTTGGCGTGAGGCGTCAGGCCAAGCGAGCGACCATGCGTGACGGAGGTCAGGTCGTCGATGAGGCCCAGAACGCCGGTGGCCAGCGTTGCAAGCAGCACGAGCACGAGCTCGGTGGTGAGCTTGCCCATCAGCAGGCAGGTCAGCGAGATCGCGACAAGGATGATGACACCGCCCATGGTGGGCGTACCCTGTTTAATCAAATGACGCTTGGGGCCGTCGGCTCGGACCTGTTGGCCGATACCCTCGACCTTCAGCAGCTTGATCCACCACGGCATAAGCAGCAACGCAATGGCAGCAGCGATGCCAAGTCCCAAAAAGGCCTGATACGTAGGATACGAGGGATTGCCGAACATGGGCTAGCACACACCTTCCACAAAGCGGTCGAGCTCAACAAAACGGGAACCCTTGACCAGTACAACATCATGATTTTCAAGCGCGCCGCCCATGCGGTCGAGCACCTGCTGATAATCGGAGAACACCTGGATGCGGTCCTCATCCATACCCATCATACGTGCGGCATCGGCCATGAGCTGAGCCGGCTCGCCGCCGACGCACGCGAGCATGTCGAGCTTCTTGGCGGCGGCATAGGCACCCACGAGCTCATGCATGCGGGGAGCCTCGTCGCCCATCTCGCCCATCTCGCCCAGGATCGCCATGCGCGAGCCGTCACAGATGAGCGAGCACAGCAAATCGAGGCCGGCAGCCATAGACTCGGCACTGGCGTTATAGGAGTCGTCGATGATGCGTGCTCCGCTCTTGGAGCGCTTGATCTCCTGACGGTGACCGGTGATCGTAAGGCCCCTAAAGGCAGCATCGATCTGCTCGGGCGTCACGCCCAGACGATAGGCGACCGCGGCGGCCTTGACGGCATTGGGCACGGACTGCACACCGGGAATGGCCAACATGGTATCGACCGTGTCGCCCTGACCAAAGTCGAGCGTAAAGACCGGATGGCCCTCGTCGTCGACGCGAATGTCGCGCGCGCGGACTTCGTCGTCGTCCGAGACACCGGCCAGCATCACGTCAATACCTGCAGGCTGGGCGAACGTGTCGCGAATGAACGGCGTAAAGTCGTCCTCGCCGCCCAAAACCAGCAACGGCGAGAAGTCGCCGGCGGCGCGCATGCCCTGGACAATCTCGGACTTGGCGCGGGCGATGTTCTCGCGGCTGCCCAGGATACCGATGTGGGAGGTTCCGATCTTGCTCACGATGGCAAGATTGGGGTTGGCAGACTGGGACAGGCGCTCAATCTCATGAAAATGGTTCATGCCCATCTCGAGCACCAGAACCTCGGTATCGGCCGGAGCGGAAAGCACCGTGAGCGGCATGCCGATCAAGTTGTTGAAATTGCCCTTCGTGGCCCAGACGCGATAACGCTTGGCGAGCACGGCAGCGAGCACGTCCTTGGTCGTCGTCTTGCCAATCGAACCGGTAATGCCGACGACCAGGCAGCCAAGCTCCAAGCGATATACGTGCGCCAAGCGCAGCAAGAACTCCACGGGGTCGTCGGTCAGCAAGATGGCGCATCCCTTGTCCTGCGCCAGCAAAACCAGCTCGGCATCGGGCTCGCGCGTCATCACGACGGCACCGGCACCCGACTCGATGGCACGGGAGGCAAAATCATTGCCGTCGACCTTTTCGCCAGGGAAGGCGACAAAGATCGTCCCCTCCTCGACCTGACGCGAGTCGATAACGCACCCGCGGCATACCCGATCGACTTCTTCCGTCACGGTTCGGGCCCCCGTTGAGGCCGCGAGGTTGTTGACGGCGATCTCTATCATTGCAGCTCCCCTGTAAACCTAATAATGCTATCGGCGTATTGTATCCCAGTGCCATGCGCGCGTGGTGCAGGGCATGTGAACACCCTTCAGATCAAACGGCAGACCAAGCTCAAGATTGTAACCCCCTACTTCGTGCGCGGGATACCCAGCACGTCGAGCGCGTTGGCCATAATGGACTGGAATGGCACCGCGGCGGCATCCGAGCCGCTCGGCGTTCCATCGAGTGTGATATAGCACAGCACCTTGGGCGATTGTGCCGGCGCAAAGCCCATAAAGGACGACATGTAGTTCTCCTTGAGGTAACCGCCGTTCTCGTCAGCACGCTCGGCCGTACCGGTCTTGCCCGCCACGTCATAGCCATCGACCGCACCGCCAACGCCCGTGCCTTCGGACACGACCGTCTGCATGCACGATGTCACCTGGGCGGCAGCGTCCTCCGAAATCGCACGCTCACCTTCGCCCCAGTCCTTCTCATCGCCCTTGCTGGACTTATAGAAGTGCGGAGTCATCATCACGCCGCCGTTCGCGATGCCGCCCACGGCACGTGCGACCTCAATCGGCGAGACGGACAGCGCCTGACCAAAGCTCATCGAGCCCAGCGTGGCGCCGTCGTACTGGTCGCGCTCCTTGACGATGCCCAGGCTCTCACCCGGAAAATCGACACCGGAGCTATGACCGATACCCCACTTGTCCACATAGGTGGCAAAATCATCGGCACCGATCTTGCGTCCCACCAGGACAAAGCCCACATTGGACGAACGGCGCATCATCTCGCGCACGTCCATGGTCATGGTGTAGTCGCGCTTATCGGCGTCGGTAACGGTGTCATCGCCAACCTTAATGCTCGCCGGCACCTCAAACGACGTGCTCGAACGCACGGCGCCCAAGTCGAAGCCGGCACCGGCCACGAGCGTCTTAAAGACCGAGCCGGGCTCGTAGGCATCGGTAACCAGGCGCAAGTTCATGTCCTCGGTCTTGGCATTTTCCAGATTGGTCTGGTCATATGTCGGATATGAGCATGCCGCCAGAATCTCGCCCGTCGTGGGATCGGTGACCAGGGCCGAGCCATTCTTGGCCTTGGTCTTTTCGACCGCCTTGGCCAGAGCGTCCTCGGCGGCGCGCTGAATATTGACATCGAGTGTCGTCACGATGTCCACGCCGTCCACCGCGGCAACCTTCTTATAGGCGCCGCCCGCGATATAGCTACCGTCCCTCGCCCGCTCGCGCACCAGCGAACCGTTCGTTCCGGTCAAAAGCTTGTTGTACTGTTTTTCGAGGCCCGTCAGACCGTCGTTGTCCACGTTTACCACGCCAAGCACCTGCGATGCCAGGTTGCCGTAGGGGTACACGCGCTTCATGGCCTGCTCAAAGAGCACGCCTGGCAGGCTCTTCTTCTCCAGCGCCGCGGCATCGTCCTCGTCCACCTGACGTTTGATATACACCCAGGTGCCATCCGACTCAACGAGCTCGCGACAGGTCTTTTTATCGATGCCCGTAGCTTTGACCAGCGCCGATACCGTCTTGTCAACGTCCTCGATAAGCTGAGGATTCACGGCGATGTTGCGGCATTCGACCGACGACGTCAGCACGTTGCCGTTACGGTCGTAGATGGTACCGCGCTTGGCATACAGCGTCTGCGCAAGCAAGCGACGTGCATCGGCGCGGTCGCGCAACTTATCGGCTTCCACGATTTGATAGTCGGCAAGGCGAAGGACGCCCAAACCCAAGCCAAACCCGATAAAGCCCATGACGGCTTTGCGACGGGGCAGCGGCGTGCCCGTGAGCCATTCGGTCGACGAGCTCTTGCGCGGTCCGGTGCTATGCATTTGAGGACCACTCGAGCCACGGAGACGCGATGCGGGGTCGTTGCCATAGGACGGCCTCGCGTTGTAAGATGGCCGACCCGTTCCTTGATAACCAGAACGTCCCCGCGATGAGGGACGTCCAGAACCGCGACCCCCGTCGGAGCCGCGGCGATAGTCATTTGTCATACTCAGCTACCGTCTTGTTACTGAGCGGTCGCGGTCGAGCTAGCGCCCGCGGCTGCATCCTGCGAAAAATCAAGTGTAACGCTCTCGCTGGGCTCCACCATGCCATAAGCACCCGCAAGGTCGCGAATGCGCGTGTCGGCACCATAGACCGAATGCATGACCTCCAGGTCGGAGCTCTCGTCGGTCGCCTTCTCGAGCGTGTTGGTAAGCGCGGCGTTGCTGTTGAGCACCTGGGCCGTAACGCCGGCGAGCGCCACGCGGGCGAC
>CATVZP010000021.1 GCA_958348565.1 uncultured Collinsella sp.
CACGGATATTTGGCGGACGGGCGTCTTTACCGAGCTTTAGGGCAACGTAAGGACGCCCGTTCTATGCATGCGCTTGAGCTAACAGAGCGCTTACCGTGGCAGTACGCCGCGCATATGGGCGCGGGGCACACTAGTTCATGAGAAATAAGGTCTTTCTCGTGGAGGAAGTGGTCTTGTGAACGCTCGAGATATTGCCATTGCCGCCGTCGCATTGGTGCTTGGCTGCCTTGGTCCTACGGCCGCGCTCGTTGCGGGCATGCAGGGGTCTTGTGGGGCTGCCTCTATCGTGGTCAGTGCGTTGGTCGCGGCCGCACTGCTGGGAAGTGCGGGTGTAGTTCTTTGCCGCGATGGCGAGGACGAGGTGCCTGAGTCGCAACGCTAACTGTTGTGAGGTTGCCGCCGGTCATAGACGAAGATGAAAGCCGCCGCAGGGGAAAGGTTCCCTTGCGGCGGCTTTGCTGTTAAGGCTGTTGAATGCGGCGCGTTGGCGCTACCAGCTTACCTCGATATCGCGAATGCGCTGATAGAGCCATTCGTTCTGCGGCACTTGGATATCGTGTTTGGCCGCGAGGCGGCAAATGGTGCCCGCGAACTCCTCGACTTCGGTTCTTCGTTGTGCGATGCGGTCCTGCGCCATCGAGGGCATGCCGGTGGGGTCGATTCCCTCTATGAGGTGCACCATCTGCGTCAGGTCTGCCTCGGTCAGCTCAATGCCCTCGGCGTTGGCGACCGCAAGCGTTTCGCGCATGGCGGAAACAAAGCAGCGACGCTGCTCGGAGCCCGGCTCCGTGGCGCTTCCGTAGGTCCCGCCGTAGGCCATGCAGGTCTGGTTGATGCCGTCGTTGAGCATGAGTTTGGCCCACATGCGGTGCGCAATGTCGCTCTCGACGGTATGGGCGATGCCGCAGCGCGTGTAGAGCTCGTCGATTGCGGTGATGGTTGCGGAATCCGTACCGGCCGCCGCGCCAAAGCGGATTTCGCCAGTGTTGGCAAAGGTGAGCGCGCTGTCGAGGAATACGGCGTCCATGCCCTGGCAGATACCCAGGACGGTGCGCTTCCAGCCAAAGCGCTCGGCAATCTTTTGTTCGCTTGTAATGCCGTTGCACAGCGAGGCGATGAGCGTATTGGGCCCCACGACGCGCTCCATAGTCTTGAGTGCTTGGTTGAGTCCAGTCGTCTTGACCGTGAGAATGACCAGATCGGCGGGCGTTGCCTCGCTGGCGCGGACGGATTTGAGCGCACAGGGCTCGCCGTTGACGGTGAGCGCATCGCCCGCGTGACGCTCAAAACGGGCGTCATCCATAACGTATTCGACGGCATCATTGCCGAGGGCCATGGCAATCATGCTGCCGTAGAGCAGGCCGACGCCGCCCTTGCCGATAAAAGCAACCTTGTTGATCTGCATGTGAATCATCTCCCCATATAAAAGGCGCCCGCGTAAGGGGCGCCTGATGGATTGTATGCCGCCAGAGTGATTGGTGGGTGCGCGGGACGGCTGTTATAAAAAAGAAACGTTTGCCTGGACGCTACGCTGCAGGGCAGACCGCAAAGACGCGCGCGGGGTATCCGACACCATCGCGGACCTTAGGGAAGGTGCAGAAGATGACGGCGCCCGTGGCGGGGAGTTCGTCCAGATGGTCCATGACCTCGATCTGGTAACGGTCGACCGAGAGGATGTATTGTTCGCCAGGGTAGGGGTAGGCGTCCTCACGCGTGGTTACGCTCGCCTCCTCTCATCGGGCTTTTTGCTGATGTTAAAGCGCTTCCGTGACGGCTCGATTTCTGCTGGGTTACGATACGTTCTCGATTGCGATTCTAATGTGTTTCGATGGCGTGGCCGTTGTGTTTCGCCTCATTAGGGCTTCGAGGGGAGAGGAAAGGCAGTGCAATATCGCGTTGACCCCAAAAGCGGCAACCGTATCTCGGCGCTGGGGCTGGGTTGCATGAGGTTTCCCGGTGCACCGGGACACCCCGATGCGAAGACGGCCGATGCCATCATTTCCCGTGCGGTGGAGCAAGGAATAACCTATCTGGACACGGCCTATCTCTACCCCGGTAACGAAGCTTGTGTGGGAGCTTCGCTTGAGCGCCTGGGTCTGCGCGACCGGATTTTGCTTGCGACCAAGTTGCCGCACGCTTCGTGCAAATGTGCGGAGGATTTCGATCGCTTTTTTGATGAGCAGCTGCACCGTTTGCGGACTGACCATATCGACTACTACCTCATGCACAACATCACCTCGCCCGCGCAGTGGGAGCGCGTGGTAGCGTTGGGTATCGAGGACTGGATTGCGCACCAAAAGGCTGCGGGGCGTATTCGCCAGATAGGTTTTTCGTACCACGGCAGTGCGGCGGACTTCCTCACGATGCTTGACGCGTATGACTGGGATTTTTGCCAGATTCAGTACAACTACGCTGGAGAGCGCTACCAAGCGGGAACGGCGGGACTCATGGCAGCCGCCGAGCGCGGGCTCGCGGTGTTTGTGATGGAACCGCTTTTGGGTGGACGCCTGGCGGGCAAACTGCCTCCGCGGGCCCGCGCCGTGCTCGATGACGTACGCGATCCGTACCTGAAGACGCCGGCTGCTTGGGGCCTTTCGTGGGTGTGGAACCATCCTCAAGTTACGATGCTGCTTTCGGGCATGACCGATACCGCGCAGGTGGACGAGAACGCGGCATTGGCGGATTGCGCGCTGCCGGATTCGATGACGACAGAGCAGCTCGATACCATCGCGCGTGTGCTGGGAGAGTTTGAAAAATCGAATCGCGTGCCCTGCACGGGATGCGGCTACTGCATGCCGTGCCCCAAGGGCATCAATATTCCCGGTTGCTTTGGCGCCTACAACGCGAGCTACGCACATAGTTGGTTTACGGGGCTGTCTCAATACTTTACGGCGAGCGCGGTGCGGACGAACGAGCCCAAGCTGGTGAGCAATTGCGTCAAGTGTGGCAAATGCGCACGTCACTGTCCGCAGCACATCGATATTCCCGAGCGTCTCGACGATGTGCGCCGACGTTTCCAGCCTGGCCTCGTAACGGCCGCGCTTAAAGCCTTTTGCAAAACGCGCTCCTGATGCCCCTTTTATAACTTGCGGTGGAATAGTTCCTGTTTGCGGCAGAATAGGGGCCAAACAGGAACTATTCCACCGCAACTGAAGGGGGCTGTCGTGGGCCATCGGGATTCATGTGATGATTTGCGTGAGGTTCGTTGGGGCGTTTTGGGCGCTGGGCACATTTCGCGTCGATTTGCATCGTCGCTCAAGGAGGTGGACGGGGCACGGCTTGTGGCTGCCGCCGGTCGCACTCCTTCGCATGTTGAGGAGTTTTGCAGGGCGTTTTCGATTGATGCCGCGCACAGTTATGCCACGGCTGACGATAGCGGCGATGCGGCTTATGATGCGCTGATTGCCGACCCCGATGTCGACGCAATCTACTTGGCTCTTCCACATGGCATGCATGCGCATTGGGTCTGTCGGGCACTGCGCGCGGGAAAGGCCGTGTTGTGCGAAAAGCCGGCCGTTTTGAATGAAGAAGAGGCCCATGCGATCGCCTCCGCTTCCCGTGAGTGCGATGTGCCGTTTATGGAGGCGATGAAAAATCGGTTTTGTCCGATGCGTACTCGCGTGAAGGGTTTGCTTGCGTCGGGCGAGCTCGGCCGTATCGTCTCGATCGAAAGCGTGCAAAAACTCGATTATGGTGAGTCCCCTTCGAGTTATCTGCTCGATCCGTTGCAGGGTGGCTGTCTATATGACATGGGCTGCTATGCGGTCGGGTGGTTTGAGGATTTGCTTGCGGGTGCGTGCGATGTTTCGTCTCGTGAAGTTCGCTGGCGTGACGTATCGGGCGGCCGCGTGGATTGGGCCGATGAGATCCATATGAATGTCGGCGGTATACCCATTCATATGGTGGTCGACGGCAAAGCAGCATATGAAAGCCGCTTAACGATTGCCTGCGAGCGGGGCTCGTTGGAAATCGAGCGCCTCCATCGCCCCGAGCTCGCCCATGTGAAGTACTCCGACGGTCGAGTACTCGAAATAAATGCCCCGTTTGAGGTCGATGATTTCTACGGCGAAATCCAGCATGCGACCCAGCTCATCCTGGCAGGGAAACTCGAGAGTTCCGTCATGTCCCTTGCTGCCACGCGGCGCTGCGCGCGCATTATCGATGCAATCCGTCTGGCCCTCTAGGACTTGGCGCTGACGCATAGGGGATTATGACGCCGGCGCCCGTAGCCGTAGTGCTTGGCGGCCCGCATCTCTGATGCCCCTTTTATAACTTGCGGTGGAATACGGTCTGTTTGCGCCAAAATAAGGCACCAATAGACCGTATTTCACCGCAACTGATGAGGGGGAGCTGGAGATGCTGACGATTGGGTGTCATCTTTCGACGACGAAGGGCTATCGGGCGATGGGGGAGACGGCGCTATCCATTGGCGCCAATACCTTTGCATTCTTTACGCGTAACCCGCGCGGCGGCAAGGCGAAAGATCTTGACATGGATGACGTGGCGGCCCTGCGCGAGCTTATGGAGCAAAACGACTTTGGCCCGCTCGTGGCTCATGCCCCGTATACCTACAACCCTTGCTCGGCCAAAGAGCGGGCGCGCGAGTTTGCCCTGGAGGCCATGGCAGAGGACCTGCGGCGCATGGAGGCGCTGCCCGGCAACTACTACAACTTCCATCCCGGTGCGCATGTGGGGCAGGGGACTGATGCTGGCATTCAGATGATTGTCGACACCTTGTGTCAGGTGATGTTTGAGGGGCAGCAGACGACGGTGCTGCTCGAGACCATGGCCGGCAAGGGTACCGAGGTGGGCCGTAGCTTTGAAGAGCTGGCGCGCATTATCGAGGGTGCTGCTGCCAGGCGTCCAGAGCTATCAGACAAGCTGGGCGTGTGTCTGGACACCTGCCATGTGAGCGATGCCGGCTACGACATCATCCATGATCTGGACGGCGTACTCGACGAGTTCGACCGCGTGGTGGGTATCGACCGCTTGCATGCCGTACACATCAATGATTCCAAGAACCCCTGCGGCGCCCATAAGGACCGCCACGAGTGCATCGGTGAGGGCTACCTTGGCAGCGAGGAGTTTGGCGGCGGTATGCAGGTTATGCAGAATATTGTATCGAATAGCCGCTTGCGCGCATTGTCATTCATTTTGGAGACACCGAACGAACTTGCAGGTTATGCGGCTGAAATCAAACTGTTAAGGTCGTTGCAGCAGTAATGACTGTCACAAAGTGGAGTGTTCCATTCACGTTATGGGTTTGTTTCAATCAGTTTTCTAATTGCAGATTCTCCCAAGCGGGTGCATAATAGCCATCAGTTTTTGCAGACCTCTGAATCAAACGGGGTCACCGGAAGGAGACTGATTATGAAGCTCAAGAAGCTTGGCGCATTTGCCGCCACGGGCGCCATGGCGCTCGCCCTCGCACTGACGGGCTGTGGCTCGTCCAACGCCACCTCTGGTTCTGATGCCGGTTCCAGCAGCTCTGACGACGCTAAGGTCGAGAAGGTCGACGGCTCCAAGGAGTACGCGCTCGTCAAGGACGGTACGCTGACCGTCGGCACCTCTGCCGAGTACGCTCCGTTTGAGTACAAGGATGACAACGGCGATTATCAGGGCTTTGACCTTGAGCTTATCAAGGCTATCGGCGACAAGCTGGGCCTGGATGTCGAGTACGTCAACAATGACTTTGACACGCTCGTCCCCGGCGTCGCTTCGGGCGCCAAGTACGACGTTTCCATCGCGGCTATCACCGACACGCCCGAGCGTGAGAAGGAAGTCACTTTCTCCGACTCTTACTACATGGACGATCAGGCTATCGTGACCAAGGTCGATAACACCGACATCACGGCCGATAACTACAGCGAGAAGCTCAACAACGCCGACGCTACCATCATCGTCCAGTCCGGTTCGACCGCCGAGGCCTTTGCCCAGGAGAACTTCCCCAAGGCCAAGATCGTCCCCTACAAGGACGCCACCGAGTGCTTCAGCGCCCTGCAGTCCGATAAGGGTGACGCCGTAGTCACCAACCGCTCCGTTGCCAGCCAGCTGACCGCCGAGCAGTTCAACACCTGCCAGACCATCAAGCAGGTCAGCACCGGCGAGGAGTACGCCATCGCCATCAACCAGGGCAACACCAAGCTCAAGGACGACATCAACCAGGCCATCAAGGACCTGACCGACGACGGTACCGTCGACGCCCTCATGGCTAAGTACAACATCAAGTAAAATAGTCACTTGATTGCGCGCGGGCCCTTTCCGTTTTGCGGAGAGGGCCTTTGCGCTTCTCTTGACGGAGAGCGTTTCCGTCTTGTTTTGCCGGCAACTTCTACGATAGGAGCCACCTTGTCTCGACTGAACAAAGGGGCCGCGGAGCAGCGTTTTTCACTGCCCGCCTTGCTCCAAAAGCTAGTCTGCGTCATGGCCGTGGCGCTCGCGCTGGTGTGCGCGGGGGCATATGCGCCCACGACTGCCCAGGCGCTTGAGACCGCAAAGATTACCGCCCGGCCCAATACCGGTTCGGGCAGCGCTGTGGTCGGCGGCACCGAGACGCGCATTACCTGGGAGGTTCAGGCCGATGCCGACGAGGAGCTGAGCGGTCTTTCGCTGACGTTTGTCGACGGCACGACGTTTGGTACCGATGACACGCGATTGACGATGCTCTCGGGCGAGGACCTCATGGATCGTACGCCCATGAAGCCCACATGCAAGGCTGACGGCCAGACGCTCAAGATCGACTTTGGCGAGACGGCGCCTGCCGGCGGCTTTTTCCGTGTCGAGGTTTACGGCGTGACGTTTCCCGTCGAGGGCGGCGATGAGGCCTTTAGCGGCACCTATACGCTCGCCGACGGTTCGACCAAGAAGATTTCCAAGATTCCTTCCGTCGAAATCAAGGGCGTGACGGCATTCGATAACTTCCTGGCCGATCTTAAGGAGCAGCCGTGGGTCGAGGCCTGGAACTCCAATATGTTCCTGCGCCTGTTCTTAAACCCGGTCATTTTGGTCCAAAGCCTGCCGATCGTCTTTAAGGGCTTCCTTATGTCGCTCTCGATCGTGCTCGTGGCATTTCCGTTGGCCATTCCCTTTGGCTTTGCGCTGTCGCTCATGCGCATTTCCAAGTCGCGTATCCTTCGTTGTCTTGCCGGCATCTATGTGAATATCATCCGCGGTACGCCGGCGTTCCTGCAGATCTACATCGCGTTCTTTGGCCTGCCGCTGGCCGGCGTCAAGGTTGACGACTATGTGCTGGGCGTTATCGTCATGGCCATGAACTCGTCTGCGTACCTGTGCGAGATTTTCCGTGCCGGTATTCAGTCGATCCCCAAGGGCCAAAACGAGGCCGCTCGCTCGCTGGGCATGAATGCCTTCCAGACACTGCTCTACGTTATGATTCCGCAGACGTTCCGCAATGTCCTGCCTACGCTGACCAGTGAGTTCATCCTGCTTTACAAGGATACGTCGCTGCTCGCGGCCGTGGGCGTGGTCGAGATCGTCATGAACGCCCGCACCATCGTGGCCACGACGGGCTCCATCACGCCGTATGTGGTTGCCGCCCTGTTCTACCTGGTCATCACCCTGCCGCTTGCGCGCTTGGTGAGCGGTCTTGAGGCGAGGCTGCTGGGTACGGCCGAAACCAAAAAGAAGCGTCCCACCAAGAGCGCCGGACAGGTCGTCGCGACGCCCGCCGATCACATCGCCGGTCTGTAAGGACGTCCTATCATGAGCGAAATCAATAACTCGAACGAGGTCGTCGTCAGCATCAAGAACCTCCAGAAGGCCTTTGGCGATAACGTGGTCCTGCGCGATATCGATCTGGATGTGCACAAGGGCGAGGTCGTCGTAGTCCTGGGTCCTTCTGGCTCGGGCAAGTCGACGATGCTTCGTTGCATCAATCGTCTGGAGCATCCCACGAGCGGCTCGATTGTCGTTGAGGGCGTGGACGTGTGCGCCAAGGGCGTCGACCTCAACAAGGTACGTACGCATCTGGGCATGGTGTTCCAGCAGTTCAATTTGTTCCCGCACCTGTCAGTCAAAAAGAATGTCATGCTTGCGCAGCAAAAGGTACTCAAGCGCAGCAAAGAAGAGGCCGAGAAGATCGCCATCGAGGAGCTGACCAAGGTCGGCCTGGCCGAGCGCATCGACTTTATGCCGAGTCAGCTTTCGGGCGGCCAGCAGCAGCGCGTGGCCATCGCCCGCGCCCTGTCGATGAATCCGCACGTGATGCTCTTTGACGAGGCCACGTCAGCGCTTGACCCCGAGCTTGTCCGCGACGTTCTTGGCGTCATGCGCGACCTGGCACGTGACGGTATGACCATGATCGTGGTGACGCACGAGATGGGCTTTGCCCGCGATGTCGCCGACCGCGTGGTCTTTATGGACGGCGGCGTTATCGTGGAAGAGGGTACGCCGAGCGAGGTCTTCGACCACCCCAAAAGCGAGCGCACTAAGGCGTTCTTGGGCAATATCTCGTAGCCGCTTTATATGACTGACATAGCAGAAAACGGGAGCCGGATGTGATCCGGCTCCCGTTTTTGTTAGGACGCGAATGTGTTTTGGTGCAGAGCGCGTTGCGGGCGGAGCTCATTGCCGCTAGGCGAGCTCGGCTCCAAGGGCGCGGCAGGCCGCCTCGCCCTCATCGTCGGGCGCATCGTAGCAAATGACGGAATCGACGACGTTGACGCCCGCCTCGTCGGCATCGGCCTTCCAGTTGTCCATCCACTCGCCCTCGGCCCACGAGTAGGAGCCAAAGAGGACGACCTTCTTATCGCCGAGGGTCTCCTTGACCCCGTCCCACATAGGCTGGAACTCGTCATACTCAAGCTCCTCGGAACCCATGGCGGGGCAGCCGAAGGCGAAGGCATCATAGTCGGTGGCCTTGTCGGCAGAGAAGTCGGCGCAGGAGATGACCTCAGCCTCGGCGCCGGCTGACGTCGCGCCCTCGGCGACGAGGTTTGCCATGGCCTCGGTGTTGCCCGTGCCGCTCCAGTAGACGACTGCGATATTGCTCATATGTTTTCCTTTCGGTTGTGCGGCGTGCGGCCGCGTTTTGTATGCTCTATCGGGTTGCCTGGGCAAGTTGCGCCAGGCTGCAGCCCTGCTGATAGACAAAGGTGAAGTATTGGGTGCAGGCACGGTAGGCATCAAACGTCGCAAGCGCCTGCTCGACATTTGCGTAGACCTTCCAGGCCCCAAAGACCTTGTAGTTCTCGCCGCGCTGGACGATAAACTCGTGCACGTCGTCGTAGGGATATCCCAGGAAATAGCCAATTTCGTGTGGAAACTCGCAGGTGCAGTCTTTGCTGCAGCTAGCTTGCTGGGGTAGTGCGCATCGAGTCTGGCTGCAGGCGCATTCCGCGGCGTTATTGCTCGCGAGCGTGATGCGCGATGCCAGGTGCACAAGGCATGTCGAAAGGTCTCTCGTGTCGTAGCCTTCCGAGGCGAGGGCCGTTTGGGCGCGAGGGTCTGCGAAATAGGTGGTGAGGCTTTTGGCTCGGTACACGTATACGAGCGCTCCGCAGGGCCGCCAGACCAAAACGCTCAGGTGGATGCCGAGCGGGTCAAGCTCGCGATTGCACTGGGCGATAACGTTGAGCAGGCGTGCTCGGCGTTCTGCGATGGTTTCGGTTGCGGTCGAGCCGTCCCCGTGGGCGTAGGTGCCTGGATAGGTAAAGAGCGATGCCGGCTTGATGCCCGCGAGCGTGGGGGAGCAGTTGCGCACGACCGCTGCCTGAAACGTTGGAATGTCTATGGTTCGAGTCACGGCGCTCCTTCTGGTCCTCACTGTTAGCCTAGGAAAACTTATACACGAAAGTAAGCCTTGGTCAACTAAAAAGTTTGAACAGGGAAACTAATTGACCGAACGGACATGTTTTTGGGTTAAGATGGGGACACCCCATGGGGGTATCTAGATAGGGCTACTTGAAAGGGGAACGCATGAGTGACTTGCTCAACCCTGCGAATCTCATTGTGCTTGCCGTGATTGTCGTTGGGATGTTCTTTGGCCTGCGGCGCATTGTCGCTTCGACACACGGGAAGAGTTGTTGCAGCGATGGCGCGAGCGGCAAGAAGGCCAAAAAGGTTGTTGTGACGGATACCGATCCGTCCCACTACCCCTATAGCGATGAGTTGCTCATCGGCGGCATGAGCTGCGACGGCTGCGCCCGGAATGTGACCAATGCCCTCAATGCGCTTGATGGCGTGTGGGCTACGGTGACGTATGCGGACCACACGGCACGCGTGCGCTCGAAGCGCCCGGTTGATCGCGACACACTCGAGATGGCAGTGAGGGGCGCGGGCTATTTCGTTATGAAAATGTAGGCGTTGCCCTCTCCGGTGGGTACCGGCCTCCTGCCCACTGTGACTATCGGCATCCAAAAATTTGCGCAAAAAATAATCTTTAGATGCGGCAAAAGTGGAGTTTGGTGACGGTTTGCGCGGAATTCGCTACCAATCGAGCATCCATTAACCCGTCCAAAAAAATATAAGTGTATATTTATACCCTGATTATTGCTGTGCTCAGATTGCAATTAACCGTGGACAGAAATGAAGAATGCTAAAACTGGGCTTTAGGACAGGGGAGGCTATGGCCTTATGAGACGAGTGGGAACACTTGGCTTGGTGGCAGCGCTTGCCGCTATCTTGGTATCGCCGCTGCCGGCGCACGCCGAAGACGCTTCGAGTGCCGTTACCTACAATGCGGGAAATGGGTATTCCTTTGAGAAGCTCTCGCATCCTACGGTAGGAACGTCGCAGCCGGATGGCATCGTCGACTACCAGGGTGACGGTGTCGTTGCCGTTCCGGGCGCCGACGGTAATACTGCCAACAACGAAGGCGATCGCGGCCAGAGCTACACGTGGGCGGCTGCGAGCTATGGTGACTGGCTTTATGTGGGCACCTGCTATGCGGCGATGGGCAACACGCTTACGCTCATGAACGGCACGCTGGGCGATTCCTTTGATGCCGAGACCATGCGTCTGACGCTGGAGGCCATGTTTAACGGCACGTTCTTCTACGGACAGCAGAAGGAGGACGGCACGGCCGACAAGGACAGCGGCGGCATCTTGGTCAAGATCAATACCAAGACCGGTGAGACCAAGCTGCTGCTCTCTGAATCGCTCAATGGCGTCGCTCCTTTGTTCCGCAATGCCGTGAGCTATAAGGGCAAACTCTATTTCTGCGGCAGCGTTAGGACCAATGGCGGCAAAAGCGGTCTGCCTGCTGTATATGAGATCGATCCTAAGACGGATGAGTACAAGGTCGTCTATCAGGGTCTTTCGAGCATGCAGGATTACGGCGCTGCCTACAAGCAGGGCATCTCAACCGGTATCCGCGGTATGTGCGTCCATGATGGCCAGCTCGTCATCAGCAACGTGGGTAAAGACGCGGCCGGTAAGTTTGTGTCGACAATCCTGACGTCGTCTGACCCCTCGAAGGGCCAGGAGAGCTTCACCGAGATTGCCAACTCGGATACGCTGTTTAACTATCCGGCGATTCGCTATCAGGACAGCATCTACGGCGGCGCCATTTGGGATATGGTCTCGTACAATGGCCATCTCTATGCGACCATCTGCACCGGTACGCCCGAGAATGCCCCCGATGATAATTCCATGCAGTCGTTTGCCATGGTCCGTGGCGACAAGAACGCCGACGGCAGCTATTCGTGGACTCCGATTGTCGGTGACCAGGAGGCGGACGGTGCAAAGTATTGCTTTGGCATCGATCCTGCCCGCACCCGTTCTGGTGCTGCCAACCTCATCGTCTACAACGACTACCTCTATATCGGTGAATATAACGACGAGGAGATCGCTCTCGAGCGCATTCTCTTTAATAAGTCCAATTCTGACGAGAGCGGCAAGAGCAGCATGGGCGGCGTTGACTGCTCGTTTGTGAATGCCAATCTTGAGCAGTCGGTCAACATCTATCGCATGGACAAGGACGAGAACATGGAGCTCGTCGTTGGCGATCGCACCGACATGTTCCCCGAGGGCGGTATTTCCGGCCTGACTTCGGGCTTTGGCCGAAACGAAAACCAGTACATTTGGCGCATGCAGAAGTTCGACGGCAAACTGTATATCGGTACCTTCGATACCGCGAGCCTGCTTGAGCCGATCGGCCAGTTCTCTAATGGCGACATTATCGATATGACGCCCGAGGAGTGGGCCTCTCAGGTTCAGCGCCTTAGGGACCTGCTCAATCACCTGCTCGACAAGAAATCGCCTGACGACCCCATCGTTCCCGTGAACACGCTTGCGGACGATGATTCAAACGAGGCCGCCGAGGTCGATGACGAGAAGACCGAGGTTGCTAAGGGCTTTGGCGACCTGGGCGATGCGCTGGAGGATGCCACGGGCGATCTTTGCGATCAGGCCGCGACGATGTCCGCGGACGTTGAGGACGACGCCGCTTATGTCCAGAAGATCGATAGCGAGATTGCGTACTTCAAGTCCTTTGCCGATCAGTATCAGGACATGCTCGATAGCTATGAGAGCCTGAAGCAGCAGTACGAGGATGCCTATGGCGCCGAGCTGCCGGGCGATATTCAGGATGCATTCGATAAGCTGCTGAGCGAGGAGAACCTCAAGAAGCTGCAGAGCGTGCTTACGTGCATGTGTTACCTTCGCGATGCCGAGCGTGGCTTTGATATGTATGTGACCGAGGACGGCGTGAACTTTACGACGCTGACGACCAATGGCTTTAACGATCCGTATAACCATGGTCTGCGCACCTTTGCGGTGACCAACCAGGGTCTGTGCCTCGGTACCGCCAACCCGTTCTATGGCTGCCAGGTTTGGATCCAGCGCAAGGAGAATTCTGAGAATCCGGTCGATCCCGGTACTCCGGATCCGACGGAGCCCACGGATCCTTCGCAGCCGGGTGGTGGCGATCAGCCTGGTGGTAGCCAGACGGGCGGTAACGACCAGTCGAGCAGCACCACGACCACTGTCACGACGACCGCTAAGAAGACTCCGAAGGACGGCTCGCTGCCTCACGCTGGTGACTCGACCCTCACGCTGGTCTTGGGATTGCTGGTTGCAGCTGCCGCAGTGCTTGGCATTGCTCTCGTCTTGCGCAAGCGTTCTCGTCGCTAGACTCGACCACGCAGCTCGATGCCTTGGATATCGTCGAAGTTGATGGCGATATCCCTGAGTTTGAGCAGCTTGAACGCGGGTAGCACTTCGTCGAGAATGCCCGTGCGGCTACGATAGCCGTACGTATCGTAATAAGTGACGCGCACCAGGTCGCCGCGTTTGAGGCCCTCGAGCTTTTTCGAAAGCTCGAGGGCTTTTTCTTCTGTGAGTTCGCATTTGGGCTCAACAGTGATCTCTTGTTTGCGCACAAGCTCGTAGTATCCCGTGAGGGCGGCAAAGGGCATAAACTGCGCGGCACGGCCGGCGCGGATGGCGCCGTTGGCGGTGAGCTTGGGGTCGGCGGAGCGACGTCTTCCCTCGGGGTCCGCTAGACGTTCAAAAGGCGTCGGTGGCCGCATCGGCTGTTGTTGGGGCTTAGGCACGATGTCCTCCTACCTGATCGTTGCGTTCGCGTGCGGTGGCGCCGGCGGTAAAGCTTAATCCCTTGATGAGTGCGTTCTTGCCGTACTTACCCTTTACGGCCAGGACGGCGCGCGCCAGGTCGCGCTCGCGCTCATCGGCCTTAACATCGCTAAATAGGTTGATGGTGGCAAATTCCTCGGGCATGAGGTTGCCAAAGGCCAGGTTGATACGCTTGACCGGTCGTTTGGGATCGACAGTCTGCGCCCAGAGATCATCGAAATAGCCCATGATCTTCTTAAACGAATTGGTGCGCTCGGGCAGCTTGCGGGATGCATTGGAATGCGCGAACAGCGCAGCATAGCCGCCACGCGGTTTGCCGCCGTGCTCTCCCACAAAGATGCCGTCGATTGCCTGTGCTTCGCGCACCAGGCGGCGCCGTTCGTCATCGCGCTGGACGGGCTTGGGCGCGCGGGGTGCGAGCTTGGGGCCGGCGGTTGCGGTGGGTTCGATGCTCGACGTGCTCGAACGCAAATGCCCGCATCCGTCCACATATTGCGCTGTGCCGCTAGCGTCGAGACGGCGTATGTCGGCTCGTTCGCTCGCATAACCCACGAAGAGCGAGATGCTGTCGCAGACCACGTGCTTATCGACTAAGTCCAGCACAGCGTTGTCGACCATCTCGCGCAAGACGGTGTAGGCTTGCTCATAGGCATAGCCTTTCGATAGCACTTGCCCCGTGGTTGTTGAGGTTGCCTGCGGGCGATAGGCCTGGATGTCGGCGATGGTTGTCGGTTCGCGCCCAAAGGCGTGGTCGATGAGATACTCGGCATTGACGCCGAGCTCGTCGTAAAGTAGGTTTTCGTCGAGCGCGGCGACACCCATTAGATCGTAGACACCGTATTTTTCGAGGCGGGCAGCCACGCCGGGGCCAATGCCCCAGATGTCGGTGATGGGGCGATGGGGCCAGATCTCCTTGCGAAAGGTCTCGTCGTCGAGTTTTCCGATGCGACTGGGCACGTGCTTGGCGGTGATATCGAGTGCAACCTTGGCCTGGAATAGGTTGGGGCCGATGCCGACCGTCGCCGTGATGCCGGTGCGTGACAGGACCTCGTCGCGCAACATGCAGGCGAAGCCTTCCGCATCGGTGTGATAGAGGTCCAGATAGGGTGTCACGTCGATAAAGCACTCGTCAATTGAGTAGACGTGAATGTCTTGCGGACTCACGTATTCCAGATAGATGCCGTAGATTTGCGCCGACACCTCCATGTAGTGCTGCATGCGCGGTACGGCCTTGATGTAGTCGATGCCGTCGGGAATCTCGAACAGACGGCAGCGGTTGTGTATCCCGAGGTCTTTCATGGCCTGGGTAATGGCGAGGCAGATGGTCGTGCACCCGCGCGATTCGTCGGCAACGACCAGGCACGTAGTGAGGGGGTCGAGTCCGCGGTCGACGCACTCGACGCTGGCGTAAAACGTCTTAAGGTCGATGCAGATATAGGTGTGACGATCGTGCCCCACGCGTCCTCCCATCAAACACATGTTCTTATCGAATACATGTTCGATAATACCCGCTCGTCTGGACATCGTCAAAACCTGCCCCTTTTGGTAGGTATGGCCGTGCGGTTGAATCGGGTTTTAACGCAGCTCTAAAGAGTGCGAAACAGCTCGGAAAACCTTGCTTCGTAGCATGAGCCTAACGATCGATACCACCATAAAGCACGGAAGGGTTGTGGGAAAGATGGTCAATTATGGGTTTGGTATGCCGACGCGCCTTGTTGCGGATGGAGACGTGGCTCGCTGGTGCGGGCGATTGGTTGCCCACTATGGCGGCACCAAGGCACTGGTCGTGCTGGGCGGTGACAAGCATACGCGCGATGAGCTTGTCTCGGCGGCACTCGGCTCGGTTGATCGAGCTCTGCTCGAGCGCGTGCTTTTCCGCTGCGGCTCGGTTGGCGATGGGGGAGACGAGCTGATCGACGAAGCCGTGGCCCTGGCGACCGACGAAGGCGTGGACTTTGTCCTGGCGATTGGCGATGCCGATACTGCCGGCTTTGCGCGCGAACTCGCGCGTCGAATGGCGGCGCTCGATGCCGGCGAAGACGGTTTTGTCCCTTATGGATGTATTGTCTCGGAGGGCAAAGTGCCTGCCGTCGTGGGAGCCGGCGAGGTTCCCGTTTTTGCCATTATCGCTCCCGAACTGCTTGAGGGTATTGGGTCTCCTCTGCGCGAGCTGCTCGGCAGCGTATGCGCCGCGGCCTAATACCCGCCAGGAAGGGGCAGGTTTATTTTGGTTGGTAAAGCGTTTGACCTGCCAAAATAAACCTGTCCCTTTTTGGTCGGTCGCCGTTTGGGGGCGGATTGGCAACGCTCGCTGATTACGGTCTTGACCTGCGCTAGAATAGGGGCATCTGATTATCCGGGCGCATGGAGATATGCGCCCGTATGTTGAGGAGGACTTTATGGCAACTGTTGCCGCACCTATCGACGCTACGTCGACCGCCGCTTGGAAGGCGCTCGAGGCCCATCAGGAGAAGCTCGAGGCCGAGGGCATCGACCTCAAGGCCTGGTTCGCCGCCGATGTCGACCGCGTGAATAAGTTGAGCTTTGACGCTGGCGACCTTCACTTCGATCTGTCCAAGAACCTGGTGACCGATGAGACCGTCAAGCTGCTGTGCGATCTTGCCCGCGAGGTGAAGCTCGAGGAGCGCCGCGACGCCATGTTCTCCGGCGAGCACATCAATACCACCGAGGACCGCGCCGTTCTGCACACCGCGCTGCGCCGCCCGGCAACCGAGAAGGGCCAGCTCATCGTCGACGGCCAGGACGTCGTCGCCGACGTGCACGAGGTCCTCGACCGCATGTATGCCTTCGCCGAGCGCGTTCGCTCCGGTGAGTGGAAGGGCGTTACCGGCAAGAAGATCGAGCACCTGGTGTCCATCGGCATCGGCGGCTCCGACCTGGGCCCGGTCATGGCCTACGAGGCTCTGCGTCCCTACGCCGACGCCGGTATCGACTGCCGCTATATCTCCAACATCGACCCCAACGATCAGGCAGAGAAGCTCAAGGGCCTCGATCCCGAGACCACGCTCGTGATCATCGTTTCCAAGACCTTCACCACGCTTGAGACCCTCACCAACGCTCGCGAGGTCAAGACCTGGATGCTCGAGCAGCTCAAGGCTCAGGGCGCCATCGACGGCTCCGAGGAGCAGAACGCCGAGGCCGTGGCAAAGCACTTCGTCGCCGTTTCCACCGCACTCGAGAAGGTCGAGGCCTTCGGTATCGACCCCGCCAACGCCTTCGGCTTCTGGAACTGGGTCGGCGGCCGCTACTCCGTCGACTCCGCCGTGGGCCTGTCGCTGATCGTCGTGCTCGGCCCCGAGCGCTTCCAGCAGTTCCTCGAGGGCTTCCACGCCATCGACGAGTACTTCTGCAACACGCCGCTCGAGAGCAACGCCGTCGCACTGATGGGCCTGCTCAACGTCTGGTACGTCAACTTCTTCGGCTCCAAGAGCCACGCCGTGCTTCCGTACTGCCAGTACCTGCACCGTTTCCCGGCCTACCTGCAGCAGCTCACCATGGAGTCCAACGGCAAGCATGTCCGCTGGGACGGCAGCGCCGTGACCTCCGACACCGGTGAGATCTTCTGGGGCGAGCCCGGCACCAACGGCCAGCATGCCTTCTATCAGCTGCTGCACCAGGGTACCGTGGTGGTTCCGGCCGACTTCATCGCCTTCGCCAATACCGCCAACCCTGCGACCGATAGCGGCCAGGATGTCCACGAGCTGTTCCTGGGCAACTTCCTGGCCCAGACCAAGGCACTCGCCTTTGGTAAGACGGCCGATGAGGTGCGTGCCGAGGGCACGCCTGAGCAGATCGTCCCGGCCCGTTGCTTTGAGGGTAACCGCCCGACGACCTCGATCTTTGGCGACACGCTGACCCCGTTCGCACTTGGCGAGCTCATCGCCCTGTACGAGCACATCACGTTTGTCGAGGGCACGGTCTGGGGCATCGACTCCTACGACCAGTGGGGCGTCGAGCTGGGCAAGCAGCTTGCCAAGCAGATCACCCCTGCCTTCCACGATGACGCCGCCAAGGCCGAGCAGGACGCTTCGACCCAGGCGCTCATCGAGTTCTACCGCGCTCACCGTAAGTAGTCTTTGCTGTTAACGCATCGCGCCTTATAGTCAGGGGCCTGTATCCTATCGGATGCGGGCCCCTTTGCTTTGCCGTGGTCCCGGGGCGCACGGCCTTTGTGGAACATCGCCGGGGCGCCGCGCGCTGCGAGAACCCTGCGCCTAGATCTCGGCCTCCGCATGGCCTCGCTGCGCCTCGGGCAGCTCCCCGTAGAGCGGATGGTCTTCGAGCCTAAAGCGCTCGACCTGTTCGGGAGTGCGACCGCGTACAAAGAGCCACGAGCGATCAATCGGCGTCGCCATGAGCGTGCTGGGCAGCGCGTCGGCGCGGTCGGAAAACACCCGGGCACTCTCGGGATCCTGGAACGCCAGCACCAGATGCGTGTCGCAGTTGCCCATGATGGAGCGTGCGCGTGCCTCGCCATAGAGCGCATCGAGCTGGTTGGTCGACTGCAGCAGCAGCGTTGCCCAGATGTTGCGGCTTCGGATAATCGAGAGCACGTTGTCGATCTGGGGGATCTGCAGATTTGCGAAGTCATCGAGCGTAAAGCGCACGGGCACGGGCAGGCTGCCGTCGGGCTGCCTATCGGCCTCACGAATGAGGCCCATAAACGCCTGCGAAATAAAGAGGCCGGTCAGCGGATCGAGATTGCGGTCAATATCGCTCACGGTTACAAACAGGGCGCAGGGGGTGTGTCCCATGGAAGCGAAGTCCACCTGATGGCACTCACGATAGAGCTGTGCCGCACCGTCGAATCCCAGACACATGACCTTTTCGGCAAGGATGCCGACGATGCTCGCGTGCATGCGCTCGGCATTTTGCGTAATGGCGTAGCGCCGCCATAGCGAGAGGGCATAGCTTTGGGGGTCGGTCGTGATCAGGTCGTCAAACAATCGACCCGTGGCACCGTCCTGCAGGTGCTCGATCAGCTTGATGACCGAGCGGATCGTCTGCTCGTCGGCGGGTAGCTGTTCGGTGACGTAGGCGATAAGACACGACAGCAGGTTTGCCGCCGCATGATCCCAAAAAGGCTGGTTGTTGTCCTCGATGGGGCAGATGGCCTTTGCCACCGAGAGGATGTCCTGCTGGTTGGGCCTGCCGTCCGCCTTGCGGCGAATGTGCCTCAGGGGGTTGTAGCCGCAGCGCTCGATGCCGGGCGCAAGGGCCGGGACGGTGTTGAGGTCGGCGAAGTTGAGACATTGCACGCGGTAACCGTGGGCTGCCAGCACGGGTCCCACTTCGCGACAGAGCGTGCCTTTGGTGTCGAGCACGATGTAGCTTGCGTTCATTTGCAGTAGGTTGGGCTTGAGGACGTTTCGGGTCTTGCCGGCTCCCGAGGGGCCGATCACAAGTGCATTGTTGTTGAGTCCCGTTTGGCGGGTGTCGCAGGAAAGCGTTCGATCCTTGGCGAGGATGGTGGACAATGCGGACTCAGATGCGGCGAGGCGGCTGGCGAGGTTAGACATGGGCGACCTCCTTGGTGGTCGAGAGGATTTCGTGGGCAAAGCCGAGCTCGACGGCGCGCTCGGCCGAAAGGTAGGTGTCTTTTGCAGTGAGGGACTGGATGCGCTTGGGCGTGAGGCCGCTGCGGTCCGAGAGGATTTGCGTGAGGGTCTTGCGGGTCTGCATGAGACGCCGGCTGGTTTCCTGCAGCGCAAGTGCCGAGCCGCCTGCCCCCTGGGGGATCAGTGGGTCGTGAATCATGAGCTCTGCATGGGGCGCCATACGGCGATCGTCGCCGCCCATAAAGATCACGGCGCCCATGGACGCGGCGAATTCCAGGCAGACGGTGCGGATGGGGCACGATGCGAGGCGCATGGCGTCATAGATCGCAAGACCCGATCGCACGCTTCCGCCGGCGCTGGCGACAAATATGGTGATGGGGCGGCTGGGGTCGGTGGCATCGAGCAGACGGATCTGCTGGCATAGGTCGTGGGCCATCGGGGTTTCGATGTTTCCCATGACGGAGAGCTCGCGACGGGCGAGCATCTCATCGTAAATGCTGGTGAGCGTGATACCTCGGGCGGATTCACGCATGGTGAGGGGGCTGATGATGGGGGAATGATTGGTGTCCATGAGGACTCCTTTCTGTTGGTTGTGTTGTGGAATAGAGTCGCTGCCCGCGGAGGGGCTGGCGGGCTACAGGGTTCGTCCGAGCCTGAGATCGAGCTCGGTTGTGGGGCAGGCTGCCTGTTCGTGCGGCTCGCAAGCGCCAAGGGCTCCAAAGCGATGGAGCGTTGCGACGGGCGTGGTGTAGGCGAGCCGCAGCTGATGCTCGATAGGGACACATCCGTCATTTTTGTAATGAGCCGCGTAGTACTGCGCGATGCTGGCGTTCATCTCGCTGCCATTGCGATGGCGCTCAAACTGGCATCTGCAGGTCTCGATGATCTTTGCTACCGACTTGGGTGCCGTCGCGGGAACAAGGGCGAGATAGCCCTCAAATAGCTCGTTGATGCTCAGGAGGCACAGCAGGTCGATCAGCGTCCTTATGGCTGCTCCCTCGGCAGAAAAGTGCGCGGTCATGCGGTTATATCGGTTGCGGTCGACGATGGCCGCATGGGGTCTTGGAGTTTTCTGCCCCGTGGCCCCGGGCTTTTGCCGCGCCTGTGTATTGAGCTCGACGTTGCAGCGCTTGAGGCCGTCCAACGGAAGGAACAGTGCGGTGCGCAGGGTGTTCCGCTTGCTTTCGAGTTCATGACGCTCGTCGGGTTCCCATTCGAGCTTGAGTTTCGTGTCGAGCGCCGTAAGCATATGGGCTAGGCAGCCTACGGTAAGAACGTACGAATCGTTGTCGCGTTTTGGGGCATAGGGGTCTGTCAGCTTGCGAATGTCGGGGTCGCCCATGATCTTTGTGCAGCGCTTCAGCAGTTGAGGGTGGTCGGCCAAGATCGTCGCGAGCGGTAGCGACGCGTAGTTCTTGATGGTCGCGGCGGCAAAGGCGGCGTCATATTCGTTTGCATATGCTCGCTCAATGCGGGTATCCAGAATGCTTTTCTTATCGCCGTTTTCAGCGTGGTGGTTTGTCATAGCTTCTCCAATCGGTTGATGTTCGTGCTGTTTGTTGATGTGTTGGTTGTCGTGAGTGATGTGCTTGCCGTGGGTGATGTGCTGACGTTGGGGTGCTATGCGGTTTTCAATGAGCCCGTGAGGCAGTTGCTGCAGGGGCGGGATGGAACGGCCCATGCAAGGCGGAAGGCATCGTGCTCAAAATCGAGACAGCAATGCCCCGGGTGCCTCACATGTGGCAGTTACCTCATTAAGTTGTCATTGCGTTTGGGGTTGTACTTTGCCGATCTTCCTTCTCTTACACGCTGAAAACTGAAACTGAATATGCTCGATCAAACGATGACCACCGGAGCAGTCATCTTTAAAGTACGTTCGTTTTGCTGATTTGGCAAGAACTAATTTTGAAATTTCTTTTCTACGGGATGAAATGAGATTTGTGGAACGGTCGCGATTGGTGTCGCCAGCTTTGCATGTGGTGGCTCGGCGTTTGGGCTGGAACGACTGAGCCCCGAGATGGCGTCCCGTTCATGTTTGAGACAATATATGACTTTTTGCCCGTTGCAAACGGAGTCGCGGTGGGTGTTCTGTATGATGGCTCAGACAAGGTTGTTCAATGACAGGGAGGCATATATGGCAATCAAAGCCATCGCAATGGATATCGACGGTACGCTCACCAACGATCAGAAAGTGATTAGCCCGCGTACGCGCGAGAAGCTGCTCGCGGCGCAGGAGTCGGGCATTAAGCTCATTTTGGCTTCGGGCCGTCCCGCATGGGGACTGCACGCCTTGGCGCAGGAACTCGACCTCCAAAACCATGACGGTTTGCTGGTGGCCTTTAACGGTGCTCACGTTGTCGATGCCCAGACCGACGAGGTGTTGTTCGATCAGGCTATGCCTGCCGACGAATTGCATCGCTTGATTGATCACCTGCGTAATTTTGACGTGATCCCTATGATTTCGCTCGGTCGCGATTTGCACGTCGAGGACTCGTACCATTGCATGATCACGCTGCCTGACGGCTCGCAGAAGAATATCGTCAAGTATGAGCGCGACGCGTGCGATCTTAAGATTCGCGAGGTGGAGAGCCTGCATGAGGTCGCTGATGCTTATCCCGTGGACAAGCTACTCACTGCGGGCGACCCGGCCTATCTGCAAGCGCATCACGAGGAGATGTATGCGCCCTTTAAGCAGACGCTTTCGGGCATGTTTACGGCTGACTGGTACTTTGAGTACACGGCGCCCGGTATCGACAAGGCCCGTGCGCTCGAGGGTGCCCTGCCCAAGCTCGGCATCGATGCCAGCGAGGTCGTATCGTTTGGCGACGGCCAGAACGACAAGTCCATGATTGAGTGGGCCGGCACAGGTGTAGCCATGGGCAACGCCGTCGATGAGGTTAAGGCTGTAGCCCAGATGGTGACCGCCAATAACAACGAAGATGGTATTGCAATGGCGCTGGATAAGCTGCTGGGTTAGAATCGCCGATAATGCATGGTTTGGGCGCCTGCTTGCAGGTGCCCTTTTGTTAGGGAGGGTGCCGTGTCCGCATTTCCGTTCGATGCCGTTATCTTTGACATGGACGGCGTGATTGTCGATACCGAGTATTACTACCTGGGCGAGACTGCCGCGTTTGCCAAGGAGCTTGGGCTTAATCTAACTCAAGAGGAATTGAATGGGCAGGTCGGTACCTCGCATCAGTTCTTCCTGCATATGCTGGTCGATTGGTTTGAGCGCGCCGGTAAGGGGCATTTCACTGGCGAGGAAGCGTTGGCCCGTTGGGACGAGTGGGCGCATAAGCGTCCGCGCGACTATCAGGCTTTGATTAACCCAGGCGCCGTGGATACGATTCGAGAGCTGCCGCGCCGCGGCGTTCGCGTGGCGCTTGCCAGCTCGTCGCCTATGGATAGCATCGAGGAAGTACTCAATGCATGCGGGCTGTCGGATGCCTTTGAGTATGTGGTGAGCGGCGAGCAGTTTAAGGAGAGCAAGCCCGAGCCCGACATCTACCTGCATGCGCTGGACCTGCTGGGGCTGCCCGCGAATCGCTGCTGCTGCGTTGAGGATTCGGTGCCTGGAATCACTGCCGGCAAGCGAGCCGGCCTGACAGTCATTGCCAAGCGCGAGGAGCGCTTTGGATTTAGCCAGGATGCCGCGGACAAGATTATCGACCAGCTGCCGGAGCTGCTGGAACTCGCGTAGATCCTGGGCGGTACTGCTGTCACAACAGTGGTTCCGTTGGCATAAGAGAGAGGAGCGGCATCATGGCATTTAACGTAAGCGCACTGGGATTTGGCGACAACGTCGTCGACCGCTACGAGCATATCCACACAATGTATCCGGGTGGCAATGCGGTGAACTTTGCCGTGTATGCCAAGAAATGCGGAGTCGCGCGCTCCGCGTATATGGGCATCTTTGGTAATGACGCTGCTGCCGAGCATGTGATTGCGAGTCTTGAGGATGAGGACGTTGAACTAGCCAAATGCAAGCAGCTCATCGGCGAGAACGGTGCGGCACGCGTTACTGTGGTTGATGGTGATCGTGTCTTCCTTGGCTCCAACGAGGGCGGTGTCCGTGGCGATGCGCGCTATGTCCTCGATCGCTTTGATCTGGCGTATATGAAGCAGTTCGATGTGGTTCATTCTGGCAACTATTGCTTTACCGAGCGCGAGCTGCCCAAGTTGAAGGCTGCGGGCGTCACGGTTTCATTTGACTTTTCGGACGACTCCACCGACGAGTACTACGAGCAGATTGCTCCCTACGTTGACTTCGCGTTCTTTAGCGCGGCAGACGCTGCGAGCGAGGATGAGATTCGCGAGCGCCTTGCCTGGGTGAAGGGCTTGGGCCCATGTTTTGTGTCCGCAACGGCTGGCGCTGAGGGCTGCATTGCCTATGATGGCGAGCGTTACTATCGGCAGCATGCCAAGCCTGTGGCAGACATGAAGGACACCATGGGTGCGGGTGACTCGTTCCTGACTTCGTTCCTGATGTGCTATCTCGATTCCGCCAAGCGTGGCGAGGATGGTGCCGAGGCCATCGAGCGCGCACTCGACTTTGCGGCGGGGTTTGCTTCGACCGTATGCGGCATGGAAGGCTCCTGGGGCCATGGAGCGCCGATTTCCGAATAGGTGAGCAGTCCCGGGGAGTCGAATTGTCACCTCCTCGGGACCTCGTGTGCAAAAAATGCCGAATATGAGTACTGTCATTAATTTAGTAACAGCAAAATCGGCCCTTTGAGGCTCTGCTTGAGGTTCTGCAGCCGATTAAAACCTGGTAAATATGGCTTTGTCCATATTAAAGCGCCTTGATAATGAACGGTTGTTCACTATCAAGGCATTGTTTTGACACAATGTAATGTTACTAGCTTTGCAACAGTACTCATATTTGGCATTTTTTGCACACCGAGCTTAGCGAAGGCCAAAAACAGAGCGTGAATTTGCCAAAACTGCCGACTCGATGTGCTTTGCGGCACAGTTTTTGAGTGAGGCGATGCGTTCTGAGGTCCATGTGAGCGATCTGATGAGCGACTGTGTGCTTGTTTCTGTGTTTGTCTCCGCTGGTGCATCGGTCTCGAGCAGTAAACGGTCGAGTGGAATCTGTCGTACGTATTCGCGTCCACGCTTGGTGGCGAGCATACGCTCGTTGACGGAAAAATAGCAGCCCGCATTACGCGCGCGGACGAGTTCGTCCGAAGTACCGCTAAACCAGTGGAAGATGATAACGGGGGAGTCGGGGTTTGGGATGAGTAATCCGTGCGATTCGAGGGCGTCCAGTACGGTTCCTGCCGAACGAACGGCGTGAATTGATATCACGCGCCCGGCAAGAGAACGCTGCACGAGTGTGTCGCAGAGCCGGTCAAATGCCTGTATTTGTAGCGGTTCGCTTCCGGCAAAGCGCGCGGAAAAGTCGAGTCCCACCTCGCCGATGTAGCGCTCTTGGGCAGCAACTTCGCAAAGCAGATTGACTTCGGCAGGACCACAGCGGCCGTCGGCGAGCCACCAGGGATGGAGGCCGGCGCCCGCGATAATGTTTGGGTGGCGGCTGGCCCGCTTTTTTGCTGCCGCGAAGTCGCGTGGGTCGACCCCGCAGTCAAAGAGCCCCAGACCCAACGCCGCCGACTTACTGGCTGCAGCATCGGGGCCGAGCATCAAATCAAGATGACAATGCGTGTCAAAGAATTGCGGTTCCATCGCAGGACATCCTGCTAGTCCAGGCGTTGGCCGTCGGCGCGCACGCGCTCGGTGCCGCGCCCGCTGATCTGGCGGATAACCTCGCCGGCAATCATCTGACCCATGATGGGCGGCATAAAGCTGGCGGTACCCAACTCGGTACGCTCGTGGATGTTGGACGGGTCGCGGGGTTGGGTCTTAACCGATTCCTCGCAGCTAAACAGCACGTGCAGGCTTTTGATACCGCGCTTCTTACATTCTTTGCGCATAATGCGGCTCATGGGGTCACGTACCGTATCGAAAATGTCGGCAAAGCGGAGGCACTCGGGATGGAGTTTGTTGGCCCCGCCCATGGAGCTAACCAAACGAATGTCGTGGTCCTGAGCATATTTGGCAATGGTGAGCTTGGCCGAGATGGTGTCGATGGCGTCGACGACGTAGTCGAGCTTGCCGTCCGTCTGCTCCAAAACGCTCGCGAAAAACTCGTCGATGTTATCGCTCAACAGGTATTCGGTACGCTTGATGACGGTGGCAGCAGGATTGATGTCGTGGATCATGGCTTCCATCACGTCCACCTTGCGCTTGCCGACGGTGCTGTGGAAGGCGATGGCCTGGCGATTGATATTGCTGGGCGCGATGATGTCCTTGTCCAGAATGAGGAAATGACCGATGCCGCCGCGGGCGAGTGCCTCGCAGCAGTTGGAGCCCACGCCACCGCAGCCGAGCACCAGCACTGTGGAGTTGGCGAGTTTGTCGAGCGCCTCGCGCCCCATAATGATCTCGAGCTTAGTATCGCGCGTTTCGACGGGAGCGGCAGCGGTTTCGGTCATAGACATCCTCCGATGGGGAAGCGAATCGTGTTTTAGCTATCGTCATTATAGGTATTATCGCGATTCCATTTGAGCCTTAGGGGCTTGTTGAAATGAGGCAGTGATTCGCATAAGATGAAGCAGATGGCACCCGTTGCAGCGGGTTGGCCAACTCCCAAACACGTTTGTAGCGTGAGAAGTGGCCGTCTTCGCATTACGCGGGGGCGGCTATTTTTTTGAGTGTAAGATTAGACAATTAGACAAACATCTAAATATCGAGTATAGTGTGCGCGTCATGAGAGATGATGAGAGGAGGTCTTATGCCGGGAGAGGGTTTTAAGGCGCTTGCCGATCCAACGCGACGGCGCATTTTGGAGTTGCTACGCGAGGGCAATTGCACGGCGGGGGAGCTTGCCGAGCATTTCGATATCAGTAAGCCGTCGCTAAGCCATCACTTGGCGACGCTCAAAAACGCCGGGTTGGTGACCGACGAGCGCCATGGCCAAAACATCGTATACAGCTTAAACACCACCGTCATGCAGGACTTGATCGGTTGGTTTATGGGCTTTACAAACACGGAAGGTGATAAGGATGAATAACGAAAACAAGGGCATTCACGCCACGGGGGTATCGCGGCGTGTGTGGATTGCGCTGATCGCTCTGTGCGTCGCCAATGTCGTAGCGCACCTCATAGTGATGCCGAGCTTGCCTGCGCAGATTCCTACGCACTGGGGCGCGAACGGCGCCGTCGACGGTTGGGGTCCTAGCTGGATGGCCTCCGCGCTCGGCGTGCTGCCTCTGGCACTTCTTGCGATGTTCTACGTCGTGCCACGCATTGACCCCAAGGGCGAGGCGTATCGAACCTCGGGCAAGTTCTATCAGGGCTTCGTAATCGCCTTCACCTTGTTTATGTGCGCCATAAGCTGGTTGGGTGAGCTTACGGTCTGGGGCGTGGTGCCGGCGGTCGGTTCGGTCAACGTGCTGATTTCCGGTGCTGTCGGTCTGCTGTTCATCGGCGTAGGCAACTACTTGCCGCGTGTGAAGCGGAACTATACACTCGGTATCAAGACGCCCTGGGCGCTTGCCGATCCCGAGAACTGGCGCCGTACGCAGCGCTTTGGCGGTGCCTGCTTTATGGTGCTGGGTGTTGGCCTGATTGCGATGGGCGTGGCGGGCAGCGTGCTTTCGAGTGAAGTCGTCGCCGCGGTGATTGCGGTTCTGGCGTTTGGTTCGGTCGGAGCCGTCTACGTCTACTCGTATCTGCTGTGGCGCAAATCGCAGCGAGCCGCTCGTTAAGGTTGCGGAAAACTAGCGTACGC
>CATVZP010000022.1 GCA_958348565.1 uncultured Collinsella sp.
AACACCGCGGTAGTTTTTTTTGAGGCTCTCATCGATTCCGCATCTCCTTGCGCGCTCACATTCCACTCCGCCTTAAATCAAGTAAAAATAATAGCTTGAATGCAAATTTGTTTTAATTATTGGTTGATCTCATTTCCATTCTTAATAATTGTTATCTTGATTTTATATCGATTATTCGATATATAGTAATCTAAAATGTGTTCAAGGAGGGCACCATGATCCGTATTCGCTCCATAGAGCTCTCAAACGTGAAAAACGTTGCTAACGGCACGATCGGCTTCAAGGATAGCCCCTTCGGTTCCAGCGTGATGGGAATATACGGTCAGAACGGATCGGGCAAGACCGCCGTCGTCGAATCCCTCGCGCGAGTCCAGGATTTGATGTGCGGCTTTCCGCTCGACCGTGAAAGCGTCGATCTGATCGGCCCCTCTGCCGAGTGCGCCAAAATCAGCATCGAGGTCGAGGTGACGGAGGGCTCCCCTTCCTCGCTCGGCTTCGTAGGCGGGCTCGGCGACACCGTAGCGGCCGGGAAGCCCTTCACAGTGTGCTACTCGTTCTCCTTCGACAGGCTCGACGACAGACCGCGCCTCCTCTCCGAGGACCTCTCCGTCCGCGCCGAGGGGCTCGTCAAGAGAAGGCTCGCCGCCTACGATGCGGCCGATACCGAGGACAGCCAGAACCTGAAACCCGTCAACAGGTGGCGGGCACTCAGAAACCTCGCCGGAAGGGAGGCCGACCTCGACCTCACCGTCGCACGGCGCTCCCCCGACCTGCAGGGCTCCTCGAAGCTGTTCTCGAACGCCATGGTCGCCTTCGCGGTCGCCGCGAGAAAGTCCTATCTCGAGCGCCTCGGAAATAACTCCCTATCCGAGGCAGCGAGGACGGCGTACGAGAGCGTATTGGTTCCACTCATGGACTCCACGACGCTCCTGAACAGGTTCGCCGACGATAAGATGAGGGTCTGTGACACGCGCCGAAGCGCGGCGCTGGCGTTCAGCATCTTCCTCCTCGCCTCCCCGGGCAGCAGCACAGGCGGATGGTCACCCGAGGAGGCCGGAAAGGCCCCTGTCATCCGCGACGTGTCACTCCCTATCGATCAGACAACGGTCCTCCCCTCAGAAGTCTGCGACTCGGTCCGCAAGACCGTCGAGACCATCAACTGCGCGCTTGGGGCAATCGTTCCGGGACTCAGCATCCAAGTGAACACCCTCCACGGCGAAACGATGGAAGACGGCACACCGGGCGAGCGCGTCGAGCTCCTATCATGCCGGCAGGGGGTACGCGTCCCCTTCAGAACAGAATCGGAAGGAATCAAGAAGATCGCATCGATGCTCGGTTGGCTGATAAACGTCTTCAATGACGACAGCGCCTGTCTCGTCGTTGACGAGATCGACTCCGGAGTGTTCGAGTTCCTGCTCGGCGAGCTCCTCGAAGTCGTGACCGAGCAGGGCAAGGGCCAGCTCATCTTCACCGCTCACAACCTGCGAGCGCTCGAATGTCTCCCGGTCGGATGCCTCGTCTTCTCGACCTCCAACCCCAACAACCGCTACATCGGGTTCCGGGGCATGGCCCCCTCGAACAACCTCAGGAACCAATACCTGAGAGCCATCAACCTCGGGGGCCAGAAGGAACAGCTGTACGAGCCGACCAGAACCTCCGCGATAGGCTCCGCCCTCCTTGAGGCTGGAAGCCCCCAGACCCTCGACTTCGACTCCCTTCTGTCCTCCATGGGAGGCGAGTGACCATGGCAAGGGAGAAGCGGGTCGTCCTGATTCTCGTGGAGGGGCCGAGCGATGAAAACGCGCTCCTCGAGCCCATGCAGGCCGCGCTCGACTTCACTGCAAACGGTGCACTGCCCGAGGCGAGGGCGCTCGCCTTCCACTGCGACGTTACCACGGTGCGACCGTTCTCATGGGAGGCCTCCTTCGCCGTCAAGGACAGGGTGCGCGACACCGTGCGCCAGTTCGTCGTCGACCGCATCGCGTCGCGGCACGAATACGAATGGACCGACCTCGACCGGATCATCCACATCGTCGACCTGGACGGCGCCTTCATACCGAACGAGTGCATCGTCGAGGGGGACTGCGATGGATTCGCCTATGGCCGCGACTCTATCACCGCCCGGGACACCGCTAGGGTGGTAGACAGAAACGAGAGAAAGTCTGCTGCGCTGCTTGAGCTCGCGGGCACGCGCGAGCTCAAGCACAGAAAACACGCGGTCCCCTACAGAGTCTACTTCATGTCCCGTAACCTCGAGCATGCGCTCTACGGCTCCGTACGCGAATTCAGCGATGACGAGAAGAGGCAGCTTTCCGCAGCCTTCGGCAAGAAATACCGGAACGACCCCGAGGGTTTCATCAATCTGCTCCGAAGCGGGGACGTAAAGGTTCCGGGCGATACCGTGGAGGAGACGTGGCGCTACGCCCGGGAAGGTACTAATTCCCTCCACCGGGGCTCAAACCTTCACCTCTTCTTCTCTGGCTCTGAACCGGAATCGCCGTCCCGGCCATCCACTCCCTAGGATCCGAAAGCCCGAATGTCGTGCTGACGCCTGTGCGAGATGATCAGCTTTCGGCAGTCGCTGCTCCCCGTTTTCGATCGCATAGCTCTTCCAAATCGAAAGGATTACTCATGTACATCTTCTGGGACAACTCAAACATTCAATACGCTGGACTTAATAGCGTACTGCCCGTCAAAGAGCCCGATGTCGATCGCGGAAGGTATCGCACCTACTTCAAAGGCCTGTTGAACCTCGTCTCTCGCGGCAGGATTATCGACAAGGTCTATCTTGCCGGAAGCATCCCTCCGGGAGATGACGCTCTTTGGGATGCGGTTGAAAGACTTGGAATCGAAACCACACTGATTCCTCGCAGCGAGTCGAGTGGCGAGGCGGACACAACCGACTTCGCACTTCAGACGGACCTGCTCAGGTTGGGCTACGATGTCCAGGAGCCAGGCACCATCGCCCTGCTAACCGGTGACGGTGCGGGCATTAATTCCGGTAAAGGCTTTTTGGCAGACGCGATGAGGCTGACTGAACGCGGGTGGAAGTTCGAGGTCTACTCTTGGGATGCTGCCTGCAACTCAAAGCTGCGGGAGTTTGCCATGGCGAACGGAAAATACTTCAAGCTCGAAGACTACTATGAGTACATTACATTTATTGTGGGAGGAAGGCGCCCCGTCGAACTGTAATCGAAACAAAAATACATTGCCCGGATACCACTCGCACAAATCACCTGGGGGCACGTCGGAAACACATGCCTCTCATCACGTCCATGGCGTGTCCTCCAGGTGGCTGCCGTGCTTCTCCCCAGCTCCTAATAGGGCGATGTACGCCCTCAAGCTGAAACGAGCACAAAGTAGATGGAGCTTTAAGCTCGTCCGGAAGCCGCCGTCCAAGCCTGTCGCGTACATTCACTCGATGCGCGGGGCACAACGCACCTAATAGCATGCGACCCCTTCAGTCTCGAACAGAATCCGCATATACCGGTCGTCAAATCTAAGGGCAACCATGTCAACGGAGTTGCGAACAGCACTGCATTGGCATATAAAATCGAAGAAGGAGCGACCGAGCCCCTCATCACATTCCCCGGCCAAGATACGCTTCCCTAGCTCCGCCGCGGATGCCAGCTCCTCAGGAATGAGATCATCGGGAATCGACCCCGTCATCCCACTCGCCCTCTCAAGCCTCTCAACCGCCGGGGCGACGACGTCAGTCACATAGCGCACATCAAGACAATCTTCCTCTATATGGCGAGGGAGGTCGTACATCAGTTCGGACAGACAGATGTAGTAGCCAGCCCATGACTCTTTCAGTTTTGGAAACTGCGCGATGCGGACTAGGCGAGCATCCGCGCTTTCTTCCCCAAGACGATTTCTCGGTGGGATATGGACGGTGTTCGACTTCTGATGTCTCCAGGCCGGATTCTCGAAGTTAAGACGAATGCGAATGTACTCTTGCAGCCACACAAAATAGCACGAACCTGAGTCGGCGATAGAGCAACGAAACAGTAGGAACGGGATGGCCAGCATCTCGGCATACAGCAGGGTCTTTGTTTCAAGCTGGAAAGAAATAACCTGGCTATCGTCTATTGGTTTTTCGGTCCCCTTTACTTGAATAGCTAGTAGCTCGCTGGTCGCGTCGCCCCCGTCGAAACGTTCGGCAATTATATCAATTCCGAAATCCCGTTCCGTCAGATCTCGAATGACCCAGCTTTCAAAGGGCATCAGCCCCGAAATGATGCTGCAAGCCCTCGAGTCTATCTCGTGGCTCCTCGATCTTTGCGGAGGCCTTGCCATCAACCCCTCCCCTTCTGACGAAATCTATGATACGAAACGGCCAAAACGCTTGTCGCAACGCCAATCAAAGGAAACGGGCCGTCAATCTCCTCCGACGTTTCATATACATTAACAACCCCAAGAGCATCACCTAACGCGCCGTCGCTTACACCCTCCGCTCGGAGCGGCAAGTATAACGGACCATCAAATCCACCGTGGCTATCGTCGACAGATCCATCCACGGCCAACCTCTTTTATACCGGCAAGCGCCCTCTAGATGTCGTCCAAACCGAACTAGGAATCAACCCCCTCATCGCCATCGGAATATCTTAGGGAAGCGTTGATTTTCATGGAGGCGATTTCAATCAGCTCTTTGAGGTCTTTGTAGTAGCCTAGCGCCTTTGAATCCTTTTCCACCTCAGGCGACACCGTAACCGTAAAGCTCGTCGGAGCCTCAACCGTGGAGAATACCGCATTATACAGGTTTCCCACTTTCAGCTCGGGGTTCTTCAAGTCGATTGAGAAACCTTCCACCCCTTCAAATGCTATCCTCCCGTTGCTGAGAATGACGCGAAGCGTCCTGCGCTCTATAGCGTTTGAGGCGTCTTTTGACGACATCTGCTCCTCCTTCCACCGTATCGGCGACGATTCCGAGAATTGAATAATCCTTGCATTCGTATTCGAGCGCACCGCTCTTGACTGTGATCTTCTTCGCCTTATCCCTTCCCAGCACGATGACGTTATCCGCATCGAGGTTCACGACGAACTGAGGGTTATGCGTGACGATAATGACCTGTCTCTTCTGCCGCATCTCGGAAAAGGCTCTGATGACATCCTTGCGGATTGCGGTCTGCGATATCTGGTCCTCCGGCTGGTCGACGATATAGATGCCCTGTTTCTCGTCTCCCGCCATCAAGTCGAAGTAGATTCGCCCATAAAGGCCGGCAGATGGTTCGCTGTCGAGGCCAATCTTTTCGTTTGTTATCTTTCCTCGCTCGTAGATCGAATCCACTGCGCTGTTCAGTCGACCCTTCATCTCCGACGCCCATCTTTCCGCTGAAGGCTTGCTCACAGAGAAGCCGGCAGCAATCTCCTCTGAAGTGAGATTCGTCTCACCTTCGACGCCGCCGACGATCGACGGCAGCGGCCCTTTGTTGAACATGTCGCCCAGGAGCGAGATGCAGTAGTCCCGATTGATTTTCTTGACACTAAGCTCAGACACGAACTCAAGGCTGCCAAACGACGTCCTTCCGACCCTCACGTCAACGTCAACGGGATCAATCTGTCGGTCCTTTCTCCCGAGACGAAGAGCAACCGCCTCGGCAATCTGGGAAGCCGCAGCGTCGATCCGGTCTCTGTAGGCATCTCTCGAGTTCTCCTCGTCGGTCTTTGCTTGCTGGAGCCGCTTCTTCAGATCGTTGGCAGCGCTTTGGAGAATTCTTCTTTTTGTGTTGTCGAGCTTGATGGAAGTCATCTCTTCCCTGACAAGAGCGAGCAAATGGTCGAGCGCCGCGGTGGCATTCTCGAGGTCTATCTCCGCTTCCTTTCCGAGCCTCGAGAGAACCGCACGATGATCGTCCCCGATGGCGGCAACCTGGTTCCTGACGGACTCGACTGCGTTGTTGAGGCTTTCAACCTCTTTCGTCGGTTTTGAACGCAGCGACCCAACGACGGCCATGCGATCGGAGACCTCGTGAATCTCGAGCGGAAGCACGGTCTCCCCCAAGCGATTCATGTAGTCGTTATATGCGACTTTCGTTTCAAGCGCCTCAACACATGATGCGAGGTGTCTCTTCAGGGCCTCTTTGACAACATCGATGTTCACGTGTTCTTGGAAATAGTCGTCGAATCTGCTGCCCTCCGTCCCATCATGGAGGCCCTCTAGCGCTCTGCGGATGCTACCCTGGTCATCGAACTGAAGCAGCTGCGAAGAGGCAATAGCGCTTTTTACCTCAATCTTCTCGCGTCCGCAGTATTCACGGTACCCCTCCCTGAGACGCCTAGCATCCTCCCCTTCGCCGTAGAGGCCAGTCAAAACGTGCAGGATCATTGACTTGCCGATCGAGTTATCTCCGATGATAACGTTGACCCCGGCAGACATGGGGATGGAGCAGGGCTCTCCATCGATGACAAGGTCGAGGCTGCCCAGCTTCGGTGCGGCAGGATTAAAGAACGAGGCGTTTCCGACCCTGATGCGCGACGGGTCGGTGATGGACATGACAAGACCCTCGAACGTCGGAAGGCACTTCAGGGAGCAGAACCCGACTTCATCCTCCCTCCCACGAAAATCGGCAGAGGGAAGCGGGTAGGCGTCCCAATTATGGCAATCGCTCCCCAGGACGAACGGGACGTCCGGCTTCGTGTACCGCTCAACGAGGTCCCGCATATCGACCTCGTTGCGCCTGTTACGGATTTCCAACGCGTCGACGAACTCGGTAAGCACGATCTCGTCGGCGCGCTCAGCCCCCAGGCTGCTGACGTCATTCTTCTGCTCCCTCCCTACGGACTTCTCGTGCCCGATAAGCACCGCGCTCAGGCCGATGTCGCTGAGAATCTGAGAGAAGCGTTGCGAAGAGAAGGCGCCCTTGTCCTTGCTGTCGTACTCCGGCCTTCCCCCCGCTGTCTTGGGGATGTGGCTATCTAGGGCCTCGATTAGGTCGTCTGGACCTCGATCGTCGAAGATCGCGACCACGTGAATCGGAATCGGGCGGCCCATGTCGTCTGGGAGGGCAACGGTGAACTCAACGCCTGGAAGGACCTTCTTTAGAGTTCCATGCCCCTCTTTCGACTTCAAAGCACGATACATCTCGACGTCGAAGCAGTCATGATCCGTAATGGAACACATGTTGATGGGGAGCCTGGGGTTGCCCAACTTTTCCACGAGCGTGTCGATTTTGCTGGACGTGCAGCGGGCAAGCGCCTCATTTCCCGCATCTCGGGTGCGCACGCTCGCCGCCGAGTGGATATGAAAGTCAACTCGCACCGGGCTTGTCACTATCTTGGAATCATCCATGGGTTTGCCCTGCCTATTTCGTCGCAATGTACCTGCTGATTTTACTCCTTGAATTTACCTCACTGGAAACAAAACCGCGGGTCCTGGGCGCTAACTACCAAAGGCGGCAAAACTTGGGTGCAATATCGCAGATACGGCAGGGCCTAAAGCACCCTCGCAGGAAACGCACTGAACCCGTCTCGCGTCATCGGAGCTAATCAGGCCACAGGAGCAGCCCGCATACACCACACAGCCACCAGCCCCTTTGAAGCGCAAAGGTCTTTCCATCCGGCTGCAATCCGACGACATAAAAACAGCGAAGCCGTCAATTCAACTGCCGCTCTTGGACTAAAGTATCAGGGAGGCGGAGACCACAGACTGTCCGTACGTCACAGGGTAACGACCGAAATCCGGCGAAAGTTGCAGCATGGGAACCATACAACCGCCTTCACGCCCCGAATGCCTGTACATCATTGGCAACGGATTCGACCTGCACTACGGAATAAAAAGTTCTTACCTAGACTATCTAGCGTACCTAAACGAGCACGACAGCGCCCTCTCAGGCCTGCTCGAGGAGGTCTGCCCAGGCGACATCTGGAAGAACTTCGAGAGCGCACTCGGGGCGCTTGCCCCGGGCTCGCTCTTCACGAACACATTCAATCTGATCATTCCCGATAGCGATTCCGAGTATGAATGGGAGCAGCGAAGCGCATCGTGGAACTATCATCTCCAAGCCATGGAAAAAACTCAACCCGAAAAGGATTCGGGCACCTTCAGCGCTTGGGTAAGCAAAATCGATACCGCCGGCCGTGCCCACGATGACGGGTTAATCGAGAACACAAGCGATGCCGTGTATCTAACGTTCAACTACACGAAAATCCTCGAGGATCGACTAGGTATCGATCAAGAGAGGATACTGCACATCCACGGCACCGCGGGGGAATCCGATCTTGTTTTCGTACACTCTCCGGTCAGCTGCGGCGCAAGTTCATCCTGGCCACAGAGAAGCCCGCCCGCCTCCTCATCTTTCTTCACAGGGAGTGATTCGATGCGCTCTCATCCGTTCGAGAAATAATTGTCTCAGGTCTCAGGTCTCAGCTGCTCAGCAGTCGACCTGCCCTACATCAAAGCCATCGTGAATATAGCGCTCCATGCCGTCTAGACGGAGTTCTCGCAATTCCCGAATGCCGTAAGCGGGAATACCTATGTAGACAATGTCCGAATCGCTCCATATCCCTAAGAGGTGCCGGGCAATCGCCGAAAACGCTTGGCCGTTACGCTTGGACAATGGCGGTCCGACGCCCTTCTCGATATCGGAGTCACTCCAATGCTTCCATGATCTTCTCATTCCGCGCTATGATTGCGCGAGATATGACCAGGATGAACAGGAGGTGTCCCGTCGCACGCGATCGTCCGTGAAGCCGCGAAGCAATACGCATAGGCCATAGCAAGCACGGCCGAAAGCAAAAATGCAGAGACCACGATTATAACGGCAGCCACCATTCCCTCTCTCAAGTTACAGCGCAGTGCGTAATGTCACGGATAGTCCCCGCCCAACGGGGCCTCTCCACAGGCGTTTCGAAACCCGCCCCCATCCCCGATTCCCACGCAGATTCCCACGCAGCTGCCGTGTTCACCGCCGAAACGGTGACCCCGAGCTCCCCCGCGACGCGGCAGACCCTCGGCTACCCTGCGCCTCACCCCTGCTCGCACCTCCGACGGCACGGGCAGGGGCATCGAGGGCGAGTCAAGGATGAACCCCCTTGTATAGCTGCACCCGAGGCGCTTCCCTGTCGCCCTCCAGTGCCGGGGTTCCCCTCCATCACGAAGAGGTAATCCCCGTCCGGCCTCGCCGTCTCTGCAACGCCAAGCCTCCCGAGCGACTCGAGGAGGGCAGGCTCGTCCTGGGAGAGTTGACAATACTATAGAGACACGTCCCAAATTGACTAAAGGGTGATATGGGTTAGACGCCGGGCAATATCCCATTTCTCAAAAGAAGAGGGGCACCCGTCGCTAAAGCTCGGGTACCCCTCTCGGATCATTTGCGATCTGTCAGCACGTGACTCGGATCGCTATTAGCGCAGCCTTTACGCAGCGAGGCGCTTGAGAACGTCGATGAGCAGCTCGTAGAAGCGCTCGGCAGAAGCGAGCTCCATGCTCTCGTCCGGGGTGTGGACATCGGAGAGCGTCGGGCCCACGGCGATGGCGTCCAGACCGTGCAGGGCCTCGGCAAACAGGCCGCACTCAAGGCCGGCATGGATGGACTCGATGCGCAGCTCGGAGCCAAAGAGCTCGCGATAGCTCTCGACAAAGATGTCGCGGACCGGCGAATGCTCGGCATAGCTCCAGCCGGGATACTCGAACTCAAACTTAGCGTCGAAGCCCAAGACATCGGCCAGCGTCTGCAGGCGGTCCTTGAACTCGTTCTGCAGCGAAGTGATCGAAGAGCGCGGGGACAGCATGATCTTGACCTGGTCGTCAGAGGTGGCAACCACACCGATGTTGGAGGAAACCTCGACGGAGCCGTCGGTGGCGACGTTGCGGCGAATCACGCCGTTAGGGGCAAGACGCAGGGCGCGGATGAGGGCAAGTGCGGACTTCTGGTCCATGGCCTCGACCTCGGCGTCGTCGGCAATCTCGACGGTGCAGGTAAAGCCGGGGTCGAAGACCTCGAGCTCGGCAGTGACGTCGGCGATGATGCCCTTTGCGATCTGCGCCGCTGCCTCGGCGGCAGCGTGGTCGGCGTAGACCAGAACAGCCTTGCACTCACGGTTGATGGCGTTGTCCTTAGTGCCGCCGTTAAAGCTGACGACGGCGGGCTCGCCGGCTACCATCAAGCGGTCGATGATGCGGGCCATGATGAGGTTGCCGTTGCCGCGCTCCAGGTTGATGTCGGCGCCGGAGTGACCACCCAGCAGGCCAGAGATCTCGAGCGTAAGGGTGCTGCCGGTCTTGTGCTCGCGCACGATCGGGCAGGTGTAGGTAACGACGACGCCGCCGGCGCAGCTGACGGTGGCCACGCCCTCCTCCTCGGAATCGAGGTTGATCATGGTGCGGGCGCTAATCTGGGACTTGTCGAGCGTCTCGGCGCCAACCAGGCCAGTCTCCTCGTCGGTGGTGAACACGCACTCGAGGGCCGGATGAGCAATCGAATCGTCGTTGAGCACGGTAAGCATCAGAGCGACAGCAATGCCGTTGTCGGCGCCCAGGGTAGTGCCGTTAGCGGTGAGGACGCCGTCCTTGACGACCAGGTCGATACCATCGGTCGTAAAGTCGTGCTCAACGGAGCCCAGCTTGTCGCACACCATGTCGATGTGGCCCTGCAGCATCACGGTCGGGGCATTCTCGGCACCGGCAGATGCGGGCTTGCGAATGACGACGTTGTAGACCTCGTCCTGGTACACATCGAGACCGCGCTCCTTGGCAAACGCGACTAGGAAATCGCTGATGCCCTTCTCGTTGCCAGACCCACGGGGGATCGCGCTGACCTCCTCAAAGAAATGGAACAGCTGGGCGGGCTCGTAGCCGGTAATCTTGTAGTCCATGGTGCCTCCTTGGCGCAACTGGTTTGACAGTAAGGCTTGCGACTTGTATATTCCCAGACTTCGTTTGCATAAACCAGTCGAAAACGCCGAGCGCTCTCGCATCATCGGCTAACGGCGAGGAACGTCACTTTATCAAGATGGAGCAGGCTAGACGGACAGGGCGGATGAGCTGTTGACCTCTCCAACCAACCTCAACGCCTTTTCGACGTTAATGCATACACCATTGGTATGTTCAATGAGATTTTTATCCTCGGTCACCACGTAATCGGCATCGATACGATTGGCGACGCCCAACATAAGGTCGTCCTCGAAATCGTTGTGATGATGCTTGAACACAAACGAATCGAAGACCTCGTCTGCTCCCACCGGCGCGATAAGGGCGAGCTCGCGCATCTGCCGAACGCATGCCCAGGCCGTTTCGTCCGCCGCCGCAATGGCGCTATCGCTCAGCGAGCCATTCTTCCTTCGGCACTCCTTCTTGATTGCCGCCGAGACAAGATACGAGACATCTTTGACCGAAAGCGACGAGGCAAACAGGGCAATCAGCTCCGAAGCGTCGGCAATCTCGATCAGATGGACGACGTTTGCCGTACGGTCAGACCTACCAGAAAAATAATCCATCCATACATTGGTATCGATGAGCAACTTGAGGATTCCGCCCGCACTCATAGCTCCACCCACTCGGGATAGCGATCGGCCATGGCCTCCTCATAGAGGTCGTCGTAGTCACCCGAGAACTCAGGGATGGGGATGCCGTATTTGAGGCACGAATCGCGAATGATATGGCTACCCTGTGCTGCTCTTGATTCCACGAATCGCTGGTTCGCCTCGTCGGAGGGAATCTCTGCGCTCCCCTCCTTTGAAGGCATGCGTTCGTTGATGACCAGATATTCCCAAAGCGCCCGAACAGCCTGCGACGGCGTCATGCCGATATGGGCAAGCACGGTATCTCCCGCTTCTTTGAGCTGGCGATCTATGCGCACGTTCATCTGAATAGATTTTTTATCGAGCAATTCGGCTTCCATGTCTGATCCTTCAGATTGCTATACATCATCCCTGACTTAGTATAGCATCTATAAGAGCGAAGCAATGCCTTACCGGGAGGTGTAGTGGTTTTCATTTTCCCGGTAAGCACCAACCTCGAACAGCTTTCCACCATGGCAGAGATTAAGACTCAAGTGGGCTAATCTTGCGGCGCCTACAGCTCAATCACTGCGTCGCAAGCCTCAAGCAAATCAGAATCGTGCGAAACAACAATTACGATATGGTTCCTTTTCTTCTGCTGCAGAATATCAATGAGCGCTGACCTGCTCGCTCCGTCAAGCGCCGACGTCGGTTCATCGAATAACATGACGGGTGAGTCCTTAAGCAATACGCGAATAATTGCAATCTTCTGCTTTTCACCACCCGATATATTATGGTTTTGTTCGTCCAGCACCCCATCAAGACCTTTGGGAAGTGTTGAGACCAGTTTGGTCAAACCAAACTGGTCTACAAGTCGCCCGACTTCAAGAACTGGATAATTATCGCCCGCGAGTAGCGTCAGATTCTCTCTGAGTGTTCCGTTAACGACATCGGGTTCTTGCTCGGCAATACCAACGACATACGAGCGTAGATTTATAGAATCAATCTGGCCCAAATCGACATCGTCATAAGCAATAGTCCCAACGTAATCATCGGGGTACAAACCAGCTATGCCATCGAGAAGCGTACTTTTCCCGCTTCCATTTGCGCCTGACACGCCGTATAAGACTCCTCGATTAAACGAGATGAGCTTTGGATAATCTATGATTCGATCGGTATCAGGGCGACAAATCGACAGGCCCTTGCACACAAGTGAAACAGGAGAACCAATGCGGACAGAACCGTTCGCATCTTCATCCATTGCCCAAAGGCGCTTAAGGCGTTGGGCGCTCACCTTGCTCGACTGGTAGCTTTTGCCCCAAGAAAGCAAGTTCACCAGAGCAGAATTGGCGCTCGAATAATAGCTCAATGCCGTCAGCAGAAAACCAACCGGCATTTTGCCTGCGACAATCTCACAGCCTCCAATCGCGAGCAAACAGAACTGCGCAAAGGAAAAAATCAACTGATTCGCAAGTTCGAACCGTGATCCGGCTTTTTGGTTAGCCAATATAGCTGGATAAAGACCATCGAAAGCCTTCTGCAGCCTCAAGGAATAGAAATCGAATAATGAATGGCGACGAAGAAAGGATACGCTCTCCAGCTGGCTCTGGAGAGTCCCATAGAAAGCAGCGGTCTTTTCTTGAAACTCAAAGCCTCGATTGAACAGCAGCCCGCTAAACAATCGATAAACTACTGCCCCCGTAACGATGCAGGCTAGACAAGCAATCGCCATCGCAATGTTTATATTCATCAACATAATCAAGGAACAAATAATCGTTGCAACACCGCCAATGATATTTGACGCCGATGTTATTCCGAATATTATGAGATCGTTTGAATCGTGATTGATTTGCTGATTATAATAGCCCGCATCAAATCCGATGAAAAACTTCCGGGGCAAACGCTTGACGTGTTCAAGTGTGTCAGCGTTAAGTTGATATCCTGCATGCGCTTGAAGGTCGACATAGATTAGGGAAGTCCAATAGGACAACACCGACCCCACAATGGCGACCACGCCAATCGCGAAAACACATAAGACTAGCGTCCGCAAACTAATACCGAGCCCATTTTTTGCCGCCAGCACATTTACAGTCAGCCCCAACAAATATGGTTCAGCAAGGCTGCACAGCTGAGACAAGACATCGAGAAGCAGATAGACATAAAGCCTTGGCTTATGGAGGAGATATATCTTCCAAAATCTAAACATCGTGATCTGCCTTATGCGAATACTGATAATTACAAGCCAATCGTATTCTCTGCCTGGCATTGAACTTAACGCTCGCGCATTTTCTCTGGCCCTCCATGGCGGCGTGGGGACATCCACCCATACAAGCCGGAAACAATACACACTCGCCACATACTGGGTCGTTTGGTAAATACTCCATCCATTTCAAATAGTTCGAATTAGCTTTCACACCTTCTCGAACATTTCCAACGGCGCACTCGCCCTTGCCAACCTCATCCCAACATTTAAAAAGTCTACCAAGCGGATCGATGACAAACGAATTAAGAGAAACCGCACAGCAGACACTTGGTTCATACGGCGTAAACGGAATAACGTTGAATCCGCGCTCGCTAGCTTTATCCATAAAAAACGTTTCAACTTGAGAGAACCCACGCTGAGAAAAACAATGAATGTCATTTGCGCAAGTATCGTTAACATTGTCAACCGCAGCAAGATAAATCGCGACTTTACCGCGAAGCCCTTTAGCGTCAAGCTCGTCAATCAACGCATCGACCTCTTTGCTATTGGACTCATCGACATTAACGCGAATGGTAATCTGAAGAACATCGGCACATGAGATGATATTGTCGATAATGGCATCATATGTCGGACGACCGTCAGCCGGGACTCTCCGCGAATCATGATCCCTCTTTGAGCCATCAATAGTGATTTGAACCGAACCGACCTGACAATCAGCAAGCTTCTGAGCAATTTCTCGCGTCAGGAGATATCCGTTCGTTACCATTCCGGCAGAATAAGTAGCGCCTGGCCTAATCGCCCCTCTCAGTTCTTTTGTCAGTCGCTCGATCATGTCCACACAGAGTAGGGGTTCTCCTCCATACCAGTCAACGTGAAGATCGCTGATCCCAGGATAGCCGGAACGCACGAATTCTGCGATATCCGTCATTGTCTCTTCTGACATAGTGGGGTGCGAGCAGCCCTTTTCATAGCAGTAGGGGCACCTAAAATTGCATGCCAGCGTTGGAGCAATCGTCAGTCCTAAATAGTCATTTGCAAACCTTGCCGACAAACTCTCAAGCATCAACATTCGCCGCTCGTCAACATCGTCATCTACCAACATGCCACCCATCTTAAGGGCCTCTTCGAAATCACCATCCAGGGCGGCGACACCCTTGCGATATAAATTCAGCTCATTCGTGTGCGCAGCGTCAAGGTCGAGAACGCCACCAGACTGGGTATTGTAGATAGTGATACCGTTCACATCATTCTCTTCAATAACGTTAAATTCAGACTCTTTCATTTATATGCTCCGTTTTCTGATAGCGCCCTTGATAGCCCAACAAAGTCCGAGGATGACAATGGGAACGACTGTTGCCAGCGCTACAAATAGCAACGTCCCCGGCACGATGAATTGAATTGGTCGCGGGGACGCAAGGGTCGCCAGCCATGTCAAGTGCAGTGGCATATTTGGATTCCCGTACCCCAAATAAAGCAGCAGGATGATGAACGATAGAACAAACGCGCCATTTCCAAAGAGCGAGATGGCCAGGACGAGCAGCAGGCATAACGTTGTGCAAATCAAGGCAGCAAGAGACAGCCGAAGAAGAAACTCTCCGATCATATCCATCGCCATTCCTATGCCGCTCGCGCTTTGGACCGCACCAACGAGTATCGAAAAGAGAACAAAACCACCGACAAGCGTGACAATCGAGACAAGAGTCCTTGCAACCAACAACTGTACTGTTTTCATTCCCCTTGCATAGGAAACAAGCCATTGAGATCCCGTTATCGGAGTTCGAAACGCATAGCCGATGACGAGAACAGCAACAATAGGAAAGAACAGAGAATGGGCAAGCGGTGCCACAGTGGAAAGGTAGCGAGCTCCATCTTTAACGAGGTCTCCCGGAATTCCCCCAAAACCATATTGTGGGTTTGGAAAGAAGCCCATAACACCGTCTCCAAGCCAATCGCTCGTTCCGTAGGCTCTCCATGGTTCATAAGACACAGAATAAAGCAATGCGAGCACGAAACCTGCCGCAATCAGCAGAAGAGGCGCTTTGCTCTTCATAACTCGATAGGCTTCAGCCTTAATCATATCTTCGCAGCGCATTTCTACCCCCTCCTCGCTTTGATTCCCATGACCCCGAGCTGCAACGAAACAACGGTGCAAATAACAGAGAAAAGAATGATCTGATTAATGGCTAGGCCTTGAAAGCACAGATTTCCAAGATGGCGTAAGTATGGTCCGACTGAGAGCCACCAGGGAATTTGCGTCGATGCGTGATTGGAAAAGACCACCAGCGTATATTCATCGGAGGCGAGCAGCGTCCCGACCAACACCAACATAATGCTAAGCGGTGCATTTCTAAGTAAATAGAAAACTGCCATCGACTGAGCTACTAATGCAGCCAAAATAGCATCAATCAAAAGCAACACGGGCAGGTATCTATCAAGAAACACCCGCCCATCCACATAGCATCCAAGCGGAGATTTGAAGAGAGTAAATCCCGAAAACAGGTTGAACGCTATTGAAGTTGCAATCGTCAGAACAAGCCACTTTGCGACAACGGCCTTTGCTAAACCCGTACCCTTTGCATACGTCACTTCAGAAGACCTGCTTTGATAATCCATCGCACAGGAAATAACAATGCATCCGACCAGAACGAAAAACCACTCGTAGGTCATGAATAGTGCCGTCCGAACCGCCGAACCAGCCGGGTCAGTCTTGTCGAGGATGTTCGCAAAGAAACCGATCTGTTTGCCGACTCTCCCTAAATCAGATGTTCCATAGGTCCCATACATATTTGGATTACAGACATCTTTAACAATCCAAATCCCCCAGATCAACAACACGAAATAGGCTGGATTTCTGAGCAACCGACGGGCTTCGCATCTAATCAGTCGCAGAAGTTGCATTATCTGCCTCCCCGATCAAATCCAAAAACCGCTTTTCCAGACTTCTGTCTTTATAGGAATTCTCTTCCTTAACGAGAAGTCTGCCTTGATGGAGAAAAGCGAAAGATGTCGCGACTTTCTCCAATTCATCTAGGTTATGGCTTGAAATGAGCACCGTTTTATCCCGTCTGTCCTTCAACGACAGCAGGAGATCACGCACCTCAATCACACCCACTGGATCGAGCCCGTTTATGGGTTCATCCATGATGAGTAGTTGCGGGTTGCCCAGAAGAGCCGTTCCGATATCCAGGCGACGCTTCATGCCGAGCGAGTATTGTTTTACCGATGCATCCGCCGCATTTTCTAGACCAACGGCAGCGAGCACTCGATTAACTTCACTTTTCGGCAGCCCCCACTCGATACAGCGTGAGATCAAGTTTTCTCGACCGGTTAAGTTCAAGAATGCCCCACAGCCGTCGGGGACGAATCCGATATTTCTGCGTGCTCTTGCCAGACCTGTTCTCCCAGACTCGCCGAAAAAAATGATTGAACCTTTCGTTGCTTTAAGCAAGCCAAGAAGAATATCAATCAACGTACTCTTCCCCGCGCCGTTCTCCCCAACGAGAGCGCACACTTCGCCCTCATCTATATCAAATGAAACATCAGACAACGCCCAGTTTTTTCCGTAGCGCCTTGATAGATCCTTGATTGAAATCGCATTACCCATGTCTCATGAACCTCATTAAAAAAGGCAGCGCGGCCGACGGATGGCAGTTATCGACCACGCTGCTTACCCTCTGCTGTCTTAACCAGCATTAACGTTCGCGTTCCTAGAAATGAACATATACGCCAAAACAGCTACAGCGCGAACACGGGTGGTAATTGCGGCAGCCACCGCCGCCACCCTGCACGTTGCAACACGGATCGATTACCCAGTTCATAATTACCTCCTTTCGATTTATCGTCTGTTTTAATACGATGTTATCGTAATTCGATAATCTAATGATTTCAAGAACTATTTTCAAATAAATTAAGGCTCCTGCCGATCGTTTGCGGTAGGAGCCTTGCATGTATACGTGTTTGTATTCTTGTCTTCTTATTCTGTTTTGTTATTCCCTAGAAAGATCTACTACGTAAACCTCTGTGGGCAATATCTCGGAGGGGTCGGGATTGCGTCTTTGCAAAATCTTATTCCGCGCACGCGCGATGGTAAGTTCCTCAAGTTCTATTTCACTCACACGACGGATCAAATCTCCCGGCTGACAATCCAGCTCAACACAGATATCGAGCAATGTCTTCAAGCGTATAGCCTTAATTTTTGCATTACGGATTTTAGAAATGTTGGCTGGCGTATGCCCAGTCGCTCTTATTAGATCGGCATTTGTTTTCCCGGTCTTAAGCAAAAGCGTCTCAACCTCAATAATGAGATAATCCATGGTCAATCACCTAGACCAAATCATCGGACTGGGACTGCAAAAGCGCCCCATAGCGCCAGAAGATCGACAAAGCGAAAGCGACCATCATTGCAATGATAGATCCCACATCCAACGTGATGCCTGAGTCACCAATCTGAAGGAGAGCGGAATTCATACGACAGCTCAACATACAATTGCCCATCATTACTTTTAAATCGCTGCCAATCTGTAGAGAGCCCATCACGGCATTAATTGCAAATAGGCAAGCAATAACGGCAATCATCCGTGCATGTCGAATAGTAAAAGGCGATTGACGACGAGCGACATCGAAGCTGATGCTTAACAATGTAAACTCCCCTGCAAGGAGCAAAACCGCCCATAGCGCCAAGTTTGGAAGCGCGATGCTGCCGCCCTCACCAAGCTCAACGACCCCTTCGATTACCACTGCGCCATTCAAAATACTTTGGCATGCAACAACAAGTGCCGAACCAAAGACGGCGATAGTAGCGATGGCAATAAGTACCAACACGGCACAAAGAACCATTCCGATTTTTCTCATGTTATCGAACGACATCTCAATTCTTTGAGCGCTATTCGCCATAGTAACTCCTTTTGCCATCCAGCAGTACTTTTTCAATTATTTTATCGTTACTGGAAACTCTTCTCCACAAGAAAAGGGCGCCCCTCATCGGGAACGCCCCCCATCATGCAAGGTTATATTCAATCCCTACAGCGCGCCAGAGCCGGCTTGCATCATGCCGCCGGGGCCCGAGGTCACACCGCTGCTCACAGGCGCGGCGTTTCCGGTGTGCGGTGCCGCCGGGGCGATATCACCACCGAGTGTGCCCGCCGGACGCGGTGCCGGGATCTCGCCCGTGCCATGGCTAAAGACAAACTTGCCATCGGCCACGTCGCACAGGACGGTATCGCCACAGCCCCACTCGCCGGCCAAAAGCTCCTCAGACAGCGGGTCCTCGATGAGCTTTTGGATGGCGCGGCGCAGCGGACGCGCACCGTTGGTGAGGTCGGTGCCCTCCGCCACGATCTTGTCATAGGCCGCATCGGTAAGCTTAATGTTCATGCCGTTGGCAATCAAACGCTGACGCAGGTCGTCCACCAGCAGGTGCGCGATCTTGGTGAGATTCTCACCCGAGAGCTTCTGGAACACCACGATGTCGTCGATACGGTTGAGCAGCTCGGGGCGGAACAGGCGCTTGAGCTCACCCATCGCGCGACCGCGGATCTCACTCGAGGTGAGGCCCTGCTCGCCGGTGGTGCCAAAGCCAACGCTTGCATCCTGCGCAATCTCGCGGGCGCCCACGTTGGATGTCATGATGATCACGGTGTTGCGGAAGTCGACCGTCTTGCCCTGGCTATCGGTCAGACGACCCTCCTCCAGCACCTGCAGCAGGATGTTGAAGATATCGGGGTGCGCCTTCTCGATCTCGTCGAACAGCACAACCGAGTACGGGTGGCGACGAACGGCCTTGGTGAGCTGACCGCCCTCGTCGTGACCGACGTAACCCGGAGGGCTACCGATGAGCTTGGAGACCTCGAACTCGCTACCGAACTCGGACATGTCGAAGCTGATGAGCGCATCCTTGCTGCCAAAGAGGTACTCGGCGAGCGTCTTGGCGAGCTCGGTCTTGCCCGTGCCGGTGGGACCCAGGAAGATAAAGCTGCCGCCTGGACGACGCGGATCCTTGAGCGGCGAGCGGCTGCGGCGCACGGCCTTGGCAACCGCCTCGACAGCCTCATCCTGACCGATGATGCGCATCTTGAGCACGCTTTCGGTTTGCAGCAGGCGACGGCTCTCACTCTCGGTAAGCGAGGACACCGGCACGCCCGAAGTCACGGACACGATGTCGGCGATCTGGCTCACATCGATGGTGAGCGGGCTGGCGTCGAGCTCGGCGGTCCAGGCGGCCTTGGCCTCGGCGAGCTCAATCTCGGCAGCCTTCTGCTGCTCGGTGATCTCGGCGGCCTTGTTCATGTCGTCGCTCTCGGTGGCCTCCTGCGCGGCGGCCTTGAGCTCCTCTATGCGATGCTCGGCCTCGCGCACCGGCTCGGGCGCGCGATTCGCGGCGATACGAGCGCGGGCACCGGCCTCGTCGATGAGGTCGATGGCCTTATCGGGCAGGAAGCGATCCTGGATGTAGCGGTTGGAAAGGTTCGCGGCGGCCTCGATAGCACCCTGCGTATAGCGCACATGGTGGTGTTCCTCGTAGCGCGGCTTGAGCGCGGTCAGGATCTTGACCGTATCCTCGACGCTCGGCTCCTCGACATCGATGGTCTGGAAGCGACGCTCGAAGGCCGGGTCCTTGGTGAGGTACTTGCGGAATTCCTCGGCCGTGGTGGCGCCGATAATCTGGAAGGCACCGCGCGCGAGCACCGGCTTGAGCATGGAGCTCGCATCGATAGAACCCTCGGAAGAACCGGCACCGATGATGGTGTGCATCTCGTCGATGAACAGGATGACGTCGTCGGCTTCGGTTGCCTCCTGGATCACGTTCTTGAGGCGCTCCTCAAACTCGCCGCGATACTTGGCACCCGCCACGAGACCCGGCAGGTCGAGCGTCCAGATATTCTGGTTCATGAGGTTCTCGGGCACGTTGCCGGCTGCAATCTGCTGAGCCAGGCCCTCGACGATGGCCGTCTTGCCCACGCCGGGGTCGCCCAGAATGAGCGGGTTGTTCTTGGTGCGGCGCGAAAGAATTTCCATCATACGCTGAACTTCCTTTTCGCGACCAATTACAGGGTCGAGCTCGCCATCGCGCGCCTTCTGCGTGAGGTTGATTGCGAACTGCTTAAGCGTATCGGTGCCACTCCCCTTTTGCTGCGAGACATCCGAGCCGCTAAAGAACGGCAGGCCCGCACCGGGACGACCAGCACCGGCGCCGGCGAGCGGACGCTTCTTGTCCTGGTCCTTGGCGGTGAGTTTCTCGATAGCCTTTTTGATAGAGGCGGACGACACACCCAGGCGCATGAGGATGTCCATGGCCATGCCGTTGCCCTCTTCGACAATGCCGATCAGCAAGTGCTCGGTCGACACGTAGGTCTGGTTATTCTCACGCGCCACGCGGAATGAACGCTCCATAACGCTAATGACGAGCGGCGTAAAGGCGAGCTTAGCCGCCTCGGTCTCCTCACTGGGCTCGGGAACCGTGGTCTGGACCTCCTTGAGGGTGTCCATGATGTCGTCGTAGGAGATATCAAGCGAGCGCAGTGCCTCGGCGGCAATGCCCTCATCCTCCTTGGCAAGCGCGAGCAGCAGGTGTTCGGTGCCCACCTTATTTGAATGAAGATCGAGCGCCTCCTGCTTGGCCATGGACATGACCTTACGCGCGCGATCGGTAAAACGGTCTAACATGCTAGTTCCTCTTAGACGAGCTAGTTTTTTCAAACGCAAAGCGCCGCCCCGCGGCAGCGCTTTGGTCTCTTTACCCATATGGAGTATATGTTAACCGTTGGGACCTTTCCTGCCCGTAGCCGCGCGACAACGTCTACAAAAAAGGAATCGCTCCGGTCCGCTTGGCGGTTTGGTTTTGCGCTGCTGTCTAGCAGGCGGGCTCAACACCCATGTTCTCGGCAACGTCATTGACGGTATCGGCAATGGGAGCACCCGGCATGTGCACGAGCTCCATGTGCGGCTCGGCAAAGACCGTGCCCATGGGGAAGGCGCGGCGGAAGACAAAACGAGCAACCGGACCAGCCACCAGCAGGTTCCAGGGCAGGGCCATGATAAAGTTGCGCGGAATGTTGATGAGCCACATCACCGGCAGCATCTGCAGGTTTGCGAGCGGGCCGCCGGGCATATGGAACAGGCCTTCGCACGCACCGTAGAGCGACATGATGATGACCATGGGAACGACCATGCAGGAGCTGACGGCGAGCGTCATGGCGAGCGGCGAGCTCTTGCCCGGCGTGACCAAGTACTTAAAGGCGAAACCCTTGGCGAGCGGGCTGGCGACGAACCAGTCGCAGCACATGGCAAAAACGTAGGCAACGGGGAAGCCGAGCCACGCGGCGGCAACAACCTCGCCGTTGATGGCCCCATGCTGCAGGGCAACGTTGTAGATGCTCATCCAGAGCACCATGCAAAAGCACATGATAAAGGTGAACAGCAGGCTCTCTCGTTTGTTGATAGGCATAAAGGGCATGGTCCTTTCTGTGTTACGCCGCGACACCACGCAACAAAAACGGGCGGGCAAGATGGAGCTGTTGGGACTTCATCTCGCCCGCCCGTGATACGTGCGTCTGCGACTACTTATGTGGTGGAACCAGCCTAGCACGAAAACCCCGCGCTTCGTAAGCGTTGAGTTTATGAAGATGCAGGGCACCAATAATCCCCCGACCCCCTAAGTCGCGGTGGAATACGGACTGTTTTGACCCTTTAAACAGCAATTCAGTCCCTATTTCACCGCAACTCATTTGGTGCAAAGTAACCTGTTCCCTTTGCGCCAATTAGCTGGTGTGGCGCCAGCGAGGGTCGGTGAGCGTACGCGCCACACCCAGGCCAACGGGCAGAAACGCCACGATGAGCACTGCACGCACAAACCAGCCGAGCATATTGACCGTGTCGAAGGTGCACATGTAATACATAGAGCGATACAGATACAAGCCCGGCACCATAATGACAATCGATGGCACCGTGAGGGCGATACGTGGGTAGGTGAGCTTGATTTCGGCTAAGCTCGCGAGCAGCCCCGATACCAGCGCACCGATAAACGCAGCCGCCTCGGGAGGCATGCCCGCACTCAGCCCTAGGAAGGGAAGCATCGTCGGCGCATCGACGAGCGTAAGGCGCAAGGTATTAGACACGGCGCCGATGAGCCCTGCCGCCGCTGCCATCTTTACCGGGCTGTTGAACATAACCGAGAAGCCAAATACGCCGATAAAGCTCATCATCACGCGCAGGAGCGTAAGGGCAAGCGGCGAAAGACCGAGCGGCGCAAAGTCGTCCGGCGCCAGGCCAACACACTCGGCAACCATCCAACCTACGAGCGTCGCCATCACAATAATCGACACAGCATACGAAAGACGCTCGATACCGCTTCGCATGTCGAGCTTAGCGATGTCGAGGCCTGCCGTAATGAGGGGAAAGCCGGGAATCACAAAGAGCATGGCGCCGATATAGCCTTCTTGGTGCGACATTGCCCCCGGTATGACCTGGCCAAGGCCGAGCAATGCCAGCAGATACGAAACGCAAGCGAGCGCAACGCCGATCGTCAGCGCGCTAAACTGGCCAAGGCCCTGCTTGAGAATATGGGAACGAGCAAAGTTGCCAACACCAGCGCCCACGAACGCGCAAGCCATCTCGATAGGGCCGCCGCCGAGCAAAAAGACGAAGGCGCCGCAAGCGCAGGCCGCCGCAAGCCCCTGTTGCCAGGGAGAGTAATCGGGCTTTGAGCTCTCAACGGTCTTGAGCATCTCGTGGTACTCGTGCACGGTAAACCGGCGCCCGTAAATCTCGATTTCCTTTAAGAAGCTCTCCATCATCCAAATGCGATGGGTATTGACTCCCGTTGTGGGTAAGCTGACGACCTCGTTAAAGCAGTGGCCATCTTCGATGCAGGTGCACTCAAACGATAGGAGACTCAGGTCGACGTGAATCGTGACGCCAAGTACGGCAGCAACACGATTCATGGTATCGCGCACGCGCCAGGCACCTGTTCCGCTTGCCAGCATAAGCATGCCGGTGCGGCAGATAATGGACGACTTATCGGTGAGCGGTGCATCGACGGCAAGCTCATCGCCCGCGGTCACGATTTGGCGCCAGTCAGTTTTCATATGGAGCGCACCGGCACGAACACCGTGGTGCATGGGAGCTCTCGAAAGCAGCGAGTCAAGGCGCGAAGGCTGTGGGAGTTCTGCTGATTCGCTCTCGTCCTCGTCGGGCTCTTCATCGACCAGATCAAAGGAATCAAGCGGCGCTGGCTCGCGACGGTCGATCAGCTCCTCGTCCTCATCATCAAAGTAGTTGAACTGATCGAGCATGTCCTCTTCGATTGCGCGCTCGCTCGCGTCGTCCATACAGATGCTCCCTTCCTACCGACTAACCTCCATCCTAGGCAGCAGCGGCTAAAGGAAACATAAAAGAGACGGCTGCCATGCGAACCATGTGCTCAACAGCCGTTGGGCAGTCGTTTAAGAACGTCCCCAATGACCATTGGACAAGGACTGTCCCCAGGTGCCGGCACAAAAGGAACGTCCCCAAGTGCCAATCAAGGCAACGCCGATGCCTTGGCAATGACAGCGAAAGCCCGCCAGAGCGAGCAAGGTGCCTTGAAACAAGGCGGCATTGACCTTCTGGTCATGCCGCCGAAGTTAAAAGGCAGATTGCCGCTCTGGCGGGCTTGCAGCGTCAACTGGTTACGCGGTTCGTAGAACCGCGTAACTCTTAATACATCTTTGCGCCGGCAGGGATGGAAGCGTCGAGCTGGATCAGGTTGAGGCGCTCCTCGCCCTCCTCCTCGTGGATGGCGCTGATGAGCATGCCGCAGCTGGGGATACCCATCATCTTGCGCGGAGGCAGGTTGGTGATGGCGAGCAGGGTCTTGCCGACCAGGTCCTCGGGCTCGTAATAATCGTGAATACCGGAGAGGATGGTGCGGTCGGTACCGGTGCCGTCGTCGAGCGTAAAGTTCAGCAGCTTCTTGGACTTCTTGACGGCCTCGCATGCCTTGACCTTCACGGCGCGGAAGTCGCTCTTGGAGAAGGTATCAAAGTCGACGAACTCCTCAAACAGCGGCTCGACGGCAATCTTGGAATAATCAACCGTGGGCTTAAGCGGCTTGACGAAGGGGCTCGCGGTGTTGCCGGCCTCGGCAGCCATGGCAGCGGCGGCACCGGACTGGAAACCCTTCTCGGGCTTCATGTGCGGGAACAGCAGCACGTCGCGGATGGAAGCCTGGTTGGTGAGCAGCATGACCACGCGGTCGATACCGATGCCGATGCCGCCCGCAGGAGGCATACCGTACTCGAGGGCGCGCACGTAATCCTCGTCGTACTCCATGGCCTCGTCGTCGCCGCCGGCCTTCTCGGCCATCTGGGCAGCGAAGCGCTCGGCCTGGTCGACCGGGTCGTTGAGCTCGGAGAACGCGTTCGCGTACTCGTGGCCGGCGATGACCAGCTCAAAGCGATGGGTCAGGCGCGGGTCATCCTCAAAGCGTTTGGCAAGCGGGCTAACCTCGATGGGGTAATCGCACACGAAGGTGGGGTTGACGATGGTGTCCTCGCCCAGCTCGTCATAGATCTCGGCGATGATCTTGCCGGCGGTCCACTCGGGCTTGATCTCCAGGCCCTTCTCGCGTGCGGCGGCAGCAAGCTCCTCAACCGGCGTGTCGATGGTGACCTGCTTGCCGAGCACGTCCGAGACGATGTCGGTCATGGGACGGCTTGCCCACTCACCGGACAGATCGATGGTCTGACCCTGGTACTCAATAACCTCGGGGTTGCCGATAGCCTTGTTAGCGGCCTTGATGACGCCCTGGGCGAGCGCCTTCATGCCCTCGAGATCGGAGAAAGCGCGGTAGGCCTCCATCGTGGTGAACTCGGGATTGTGGGTAAGATCCATGCCCTCGTTGCGGAAGATACGGCCGATCTCGAACACGCGCTCAAAGCCGCCGACGATGCAGCGCTTGAGGTGCAGCTCGGTGGCGATACGCAGGTAGCACTCCTGATCGAGCGCATTGAAGTGCGTGATGAACGGCTTGGCAGTAGCTCCGCCCTGGATGGTCTGCAGGATAGGGGTCTCGACCTCCATGTAGCCATCGGACTCCATAAAGCGGCGGAACGTGGAGAGAATCTGCGAACGCTTACGGAAGGTCTCGCGAACGTCGTCGTTGGCGATCAGGTCGACATAGCGCTGACGATAGCGGGTCTCCTTGTCGGAGAGACCGTGGAACTTCTCGGGCAGCGGGCGAACGGCCTTGGACAGCAGCGTCGCGCTCTTGGGGGCAACGGAAAGCTGGCCACGCTTGGTGCGCACGACTACGCCGGCCACGCCCAGGATATCGCCCAGGTCGAGGGCCTTGAGCGTATTCCAGGCAGCCTCGTCCATGTCGTTGATGCGGCAGAACAGCTGAATCTCGGCAGTCGCATCGCGCACGACGATGAACATGATCTTGCCCTGACCGCGCTTGGCGACCACGCGGCCGGCGATCTTCACGACATCCTCGGTGTCCTCGCCATCGGCAAGCTCGGCGTACTTAGCCTCGATATCGGCGACGTAGTCCTCAAGCTCAGAGTGCTCGGGATACGGGTTCTGGCCCGCCTCGAACAGGGCGGCGCGCTTGGCCAGGCGGGTGGCGCGCTCGTCGTTGAGCGTCGATGCCTGATCGGCGGCGTTCTGGTTCTCTGCCATAAGTTAGCTCCTCAAACTAAAACGCTCCCCAGGATTCGGTCCCAGGGAGCGAAAAC
>CATVZP010000023.1 GCA_958348565.1 uncultured Collinsella sp.
ATCCAGGCCAACGATATCGCCGTACTCGTCGGTATACACAAACGGTGGATAGAGGCCGCTGCCGACGTTGAGCGTCTTGAGGTCGTCGTCTTTGACCTGCGAGGCGTCCAGACCTTCTAATGCAGACGTCGAGGCTTCGTCATTACGCCCAGAACAGCTAGCTATCGCTACGACAAAGGCGCTCGCCACCGCAAGCGCAACAAACAACGAAATGGCAACCGAGCGACGGGGTCTTTTCATCGAGCTCCAGACGATCCTGTTTACAGACTGAAATGGTAAAAAATAATAGCAAACAAAACCACACGAGCGCCCAATGGTTACAGGCGTTTTACCATGCGGGGCCTTCCAGCCGACTTGGCAGAAGGCCCCACATGCAGTGCTCACTTACCGCGCATTAAAAACGTAGCGGTCCAGGCGGTCGCACGCTTCCCTTACGCGCGAAAGCGGCAGCGCCAGATTCACGCGAATGTGGCAGGGCCCGTGGAACGGGCGGCCGTCCTGATACCCCACGCCCACGCGCGCCCCCTCGTCGAGCAGCCACTGAATATCGCGGCCATGTTCGCGACACCACTCGGTGCAGTCCAGAAACACCATGTACGTGCCCTGAGGACGTGAATAGGACACGCCCTCAAAATGCTCATCCACGTAATCGCAGAAGTACTCGATATTACCGGCAAGCACCTGGTTGAGCTCGTCCACCCACTCGTAGCCCTGCGGCTGGTAGGCACCGATAAGCGCATGCATGGAGAGGACGTTCATCTCGTTGTAGTGGGTCTTGTTGGACACGGCGCACACGCGGTCGCGCAGCGTCTCGTTGTAGACGATGTGGTAGCTGCCGACCAGACCTGCCAGGTTAAACGTCTTGCTCGGCGCATAGAGGGCAACCGTGCGCATGCGGGCATCCTCGCTCACCGACTGCGTCGGGATATGCTTGTGTCCCGGCAGGATGATATCGGACCAAATCTCGTCCGAGATCACCACGCAATCGTGCTGGCGATAGATGTCCATGGCGCGCTCGATCTCGTCGCGCTCCCATACGCGGCCGCAGGGATTGTGCGGCGAGCAGAACACCGCAGCATGAACGTGGTTTTGGGCGAGCTTGCACTCCATGTCCTCAAAGTCCATGCGCCACACGCCCTGGTCGTCGAGTTTAAGCGGGCTGTGGACAATACGATAGCCCGCGGCTTCGATAGACTTGGTAAAACCAATGTAGGTGGGGCTGTGGACCAGCACCGCATCGCCCGGCTGGACATACGCGCGCAACGTCGACACGACGCCGCCCAGCACGCCGTTTTCGTAGCCGATATGCTCCGGCGCCAGACCCTCGACGCCGTTGCGGCGGCTCTGCCATTCGATGATGCGGTCGAAATACTCGGGGCGCGGGTTAAAGTAGCCAAACATGGGATGCTGAGCGCGCTGAATGATGTGCTCCTGGACCGTGGGCACCGTGGCAAAGTTCATATCCGCCACCCACATGGGAATGCGGTCGAAGCCCTCGTCGGGTGCGTTCGGAGCCATACCGGGGATCTCGCCCCAGGAGTCAACGGCGATGGAGTCCATGCCGTGGCGGTCGATAAGCGAGCTAAAGTCGTATTTCATGCTGAACTCCCGTGCAAAGTGATTGTTTTGGTAGGCGTTATTGTCCACCAGCGTGGGCGGTTTTGGCACGGAGTTTGGCGCTTAATTTGACGGGTGCGGACGAATGGCTGGTTAGTCTTGCGCGTCGTTGACGGCGACTACGGTTAGCTGGGTTTCGTCGACCGTAAAAGATACGTCGAGCCCGGCGAAGGCCAGGTGATAGACGCGGTTTGGCTCGTGCTTGCTGCCCGCGCGGCGCGGATCTTGGCGTAGAACCTCGACCAAGCCAGAAATCTTTGTAGGCGGGACGATATCCTGCAGCGCTTGCGGGAACTCGATGTCGAGCTCTTGCCACGGAGCATCCTCAATCCAGCCGCCGGTCGCATCCGGGTGGCAGTCCGCAAACGGGATGTAGGGCTTAATGTCGTAGATGGGCGTACCGTCGCGCAGGTCGGCCCCCAGCACATGAATGATGGGGCCATCGTCGGTGAACTCGACTCGATCGAGCTTGACGCAGGTAAGTCCAATGGGATTAGGGCGAAACGGGCTGCGCGTGGCAAACACGCCCACACGTTCGGCTCCGCCCAGACGCGGCGGACGCACGGTTTTCGACCACTTGGCATTAGTGCCGGACCTGTCTTGCGACTTGGCATCGGCAGCTATGTCCTTAGCCGTGCCGCCGGGCGTTCCGTTTTCGAAGCGCCACAGCAACCACAGGTGAGAGAAGGAATCCAAACCCTCAACCGCTGCATTGGAGGCAAATTCCGGCTCAAAGACGATGCGCCCCTGCAGATGGGGCGCCAAAAAGCTGTTGCGCGGAATGCCGAACTTCTGCGGCAGGTCGGTATGTATGTGTGCAATAGGTTCCATGCCGGTCATTGTACGGCATGGAGGCGCGGGGCGTTGCGCGCAATTCTTCGCCGCGGTCTCCCGTCGTGCAACCAACGGTTGCTTGGAAGGGTGCCTGCCGCCGCGTATGCTTAAGCTATCAACCAGCAGAAAGGAGCCGCTATGGCCTTTGCAGAAAAGCTCATTGCCATCCGTCGCGCCCATCACCTTACCCAGGAGCAGCTCGCCGCCAAGCTCTTCGTCACACGCCAAGCCGTCAGCCGTTGGGAGCGCGGCGAAGTCACCCCGGGTATCGACATGATGAAGCTCATTGCCGCCGTAACCGGAGAGCCGTTGCCTCACCTGCTCGAAATGCCCGAGCATTATTGCCAGAGCTGCGGCATGATACTCACGCCCGACGACTGCGGTACCGATGCTGCGGGCGCCACGACCGACCATTACTGCAAGTGGTGCTACGACCACGGCAAGTACACCTACGACACCACCATGGAGGCGATGATTGAAGATTGCGCCCCGCGGCTGGCGCAAAACACCGGCATGTCGCTCGACGAAGCCGTCTCACTCATGGGCGCCGTCCTGCCGCAACTGGAGCGCTGGCGCACCGTGCAGGAAAACGAGGAGCGCTACGGTGCCGAGGCGCGGGAGCGCTATGGCAATGAGGCTATCGATGCAGCAAACGAAGCGCTGCTGGACATGGACCCTCAGACGTGGAACGACATGAAGGAACTTGAACGCGCTATTTTGGGTCAGCTCTCGATTGCCATGGGCGACGGCGATGCGGACGGAAGCGAGGCTCGCAAGCTTGTCGCGATGCATCGTCGCTGGATTGCTCTCAACTGGGGATGCGAGCCCCAGAACGAAGCGTGCCTGGGCCTTGCCCACGGCTATCTTGCCGACCAGCGCTTTATCGACTACTACGACAAGCCCTGCGGCACCGGAGCCACGGCGTTTCTGGTCCAAGCCATCGAGTCGTCGTTGACGCGCGCATAGACCGCGGCGGCTTTGGGTATTTCAATCAAAACCTCAACCGATTGGAGACCTATGGCTACTAATCACGAGCTCGTGCTCTACGTTATGACCGGCTGCCCGTATTGCATAAAGGTCAAGCGATTCCTTGCCGATAACGGTGTGACCATCCCCGAGCGCAATATCTCGACCGATTCCGATGCCGAGCAGACGCTTATCGCCGTCGGCGGAAAACGCCAGGTTCCCTGCCTATTCATCGACGGCAAGCCACTCTACGAGTCGAGCGACATCATCGCGTGGGTCCAGAAGAACCTGCTCTAGCACGCGCACTCTGTCCATCCAAGGAGCCCCACCGACCCAAACATGTACATCAACATCCAAAGTCGACATTTTTCGACATCTTTGGATGCTGGTGTACAGTTTTTTGCAGAGGTAGTCATTGGGGACGTTCTTAAATGACTAGTTGTTTGAGATGGCCTTTGGATTATGGTTGTTTGAGGCCGTCTGACGTCTCTGGGACGTACTCATTGGGGACGCACTTAAATGAGTAGATAGGGATTCAGTTTCTCAAATATATAGAACATATGTTTGCTCTCTGTGTTATACTCATCCCAAGGCATGAGACTGGTCGAGAGCTCCTGCGGAGGTCCCCAATGACACGCTGGAGCGAGCTCGGTAAGTAAGATCGGTGGTTACCGCACTCGCCCATCTCAGACAGGCTGCGCTCCTGTTCGCCGTCGCCATCAAAGAACGGCGCTCACAACCAAACGTTTCCGTTATCCGTGAGTCACACAGGAGTGCATCGCTATGGCAAAAAAGATTCCAACCCTTTCACCCGACATTATTTCAAACACCTGCTCGGATATCAGCAGGATTGTCGAGGCCAAACACCTCGGCCAGAAAGGCACCGACCATGAGGCCTCTTCGGAAGGGGCTCTGCTCATCGGGCGCCGTCTCGAGCAAGAGATTGCCGGATACCCCATTTCCAATCTAAATGGCCTACTCTCGCCCATCGCTTGCCACCTCAAGCAGCACTTTAGCCCAAGCCTGGGCCCGACCTATCTCAAGCGTTGCATAAAGCTCGCACGAACTGTTCCGGAAGACATGAGTTTTCGACCGGAGCTTGATCTAGAACACTATCAGTCGCTCGCTCGCATCGCCGACAAAGATCTGCGCTTGGATCTGATGAACGTTGCCGCTGATAACCGTTGGAGCGCATCGCGCATCGATCGTCATGCCCGCTATCGAAGTCCGCAGGACGTTTTGGATGCTTGGGAGCGCCGTGCGCTTGAATCAAATCAAGAAGTACGGCGCTTCGCCCGCGCCTACACAGATGTCTGTGGAATCATTTCGCTCGATGAACTTATTGAGCTCTACAACTCCTGTGCCCCCAATCCAGTCTCGAGATTTGAGATAAATGAAACTATTTGGCAAATCAGGAACGAATCGGGGCAAATCGACAATCCCTGCGTCATATCCAGAGATGGAAAACTCTATCTCATAGCGCCTGAGCTCGATGACGCTGTCGATGAAGCCCCTTATTACTACGATGACTACGGATACTCCTATCGAAAATATGAACGACGCAGCGAATACACCGGTGAAATGCGCGCGTTGCGCGAACGGCGCGTTGGCATCAGAGTGGCAGCCATCTTCGCCGGTCACGAACGTCTTCCAATCAAAAGGCTCAGCTATGACGAAGTCATCTGCGGGCATATAAAGTGCAGCCGATCTGTCGAACGACTCAAGCAGTACGTCCTGAGAGACCCTGAGATTAAGGCATCCGATCTCCATGCAAGAGAAGATGAGTTCGATTTCATCATGACAAAGCTTTTGCGTTCCGTTGGACTCAACGGTATGCCGACAGCACAGCAAATTACCGAAGACGCAGCTTTCTTATTGATTGTCGTACGGCCCGAGTTTTACGAACGCAAGAAAACAGCCGAAGTCTCCAAGCTCCTCTCGATAATCTATGAAGACGCTCCCCTCTGGGAGTTCAACGGGCGTTCACATACCGAGCTAAAAAGCGAAGGAGTAGTGGAGCCTCCGGCGTCGGCTTTACATCGAGAAGTCCAATCAAAACAAGCCGCTTAAGCCTATTAACTGCTTGCATTTTTGTCTACAAAACTGTATACAAAAAGAGAGGCCCTTATGGAGCTCATCGCAATCCACCCCCACGCCCTCAAACACGGGCTGACGGAGACGGATATCACCTGCGCCTGGAACTCCGCTTTTGCATGGTTCAGGCGTGATCTTGAAAACGGAGGTATCGATTACGTTCTCGTTGGACTTGATGGAAGAAGCCGTCTCATGGAGCTCATCGCTCGATATTGCCCCAATCGAGATGGCTACATCATTTACCACGCCCTTGTCCCTCCTACGCGCAAGGTGCTCAGGGAAATCGGGATCGATCGATAGGAGGCGCTATGGACGCTAAGCAACTCGAAAAGATGATGGGATTTGCCCCTGGAGAGTTGGAGAAAACCGCGGAAGCCTACGAAAAAGATGAGTGGCCGAAGGGTCGCACCATCAAGCTGGGAAGGCCGCCGATTTCTGACGAGCCAAGCGTTGTTTTATCCGCACGTGTGGGTGAATCGGTCCTTGAAGCCTTTGACGCAAAAGCAAAGCGCCATGGGCAAACACGCACGGAGCGACTCAGGGAGCTCATCACGCTTGATGCAATGATTGCCTAGTTACCCACCACACCCAAACATGTACACCAGCATCCAAAGTCGACATTTTTCGACATCTTTGGATGCTGCTGTACAGTTTTTTGCAGAGGTAGTCATTGGGGACGTTCTTAAATGACTAGTCGTTAAAGAACGTCCCCAATGACTAGCTAGCCGTGGAAGCGGGCTATGGGCGCAAGCGGCTGCTCGCGAAAGACGCGCTCGACGGCGGCGCGGTATTCGTCGACCTTTTTGGTCTTACGTACGAGCTTGTGAACGGTAGTGGGGTCGGTGAAGGCGCACTTGGCGTAGAACCACCACTCCTTCATACGAAAGACCGCGTTACCGCCAATCTCTTCTGCATAGGCAGCAAACAGCGTGTCATGGAAACGCCACAGCTCGGCTGTCGTGGCAGCAGGGCCGCCCTTAACCATGCGAGCCAGAGCGGGGTTCGCGAGCAGGCCGCGCCCCAGCATTACATGACGTGTGCCGGGATAGGCCTCCACCAGCGCATCCATGTCCTCAAGATCAAAAATATCGCCGTTGTATGCCACCGGAAACGGCGCACGTTCCAGCGTCTCGCCATAAAACTCTTTGCGCGGCGAGCCCGCATAACGGTCCTTCTGCACGCGCGGATGCACGATCAGCTCTGCCAGCGGCATGCGGCAATACAAATCGAGCACGCGCTCGTATTCGTCGTCGCTCTCCAACCCCAACCTGGTCTTGACCGATACCGGCAGCGGAGAGCGCTCACACACGTCACTCAAGAACACCTCAAGCTCATCCAAGTTGCGCAAAAAACCCGATCCTTTGCCCTTGGCAACAACCGTCCCCGAGGGGCAGCCAAGGTTGAGATTGACCTCGCGGTAGCCCATGTCGGCGAGCACCTGTGCCGCCCACACAAACTCGTCCGCATTCTTGGACATCAGCTGAGGCACTACGTTGAGCCCCTGGTTATTGGCAGGATCGATCTCCTTAAACGCCTTGCCGCCAAAGCGGTTTCCCACCCGCGGCGGCGGCAAAAACGGCGTGTAATAACAATCGAGCGCGCCAAAGCACTCCGCATGCACGCGACGGAACACATGCCCGGTAATCCCCTCCATGGGGGCCAACGATAGAATCATCAACATCTACTCTCAGATCAATGCGGCAAAGGGACTGCCCCTTTGTCACATGCATTATGCCTTGTCCTTGAGGCGACCCACAAGGCGGAGGCAGTTACTTGATGCCAACCAGCCCTCCAGCCGTCCCTGTGCAATGAAGGTGAACGGTGTCCACGAACAGCAAATGGGGCCGCTTCACAGCGGCTCCCTCGCTCGCCACTTTTCCTTAGATAACGGCTTCATGCTCTAAAAGATGGCGCCCACGATCAAGCGAGCACCAACAGCACGCTGTTGACCGCTATGTCTGAACAACAGACACCCTCCACTCATCTATACTCAAGAGCGTGTGCGCATCGCCCAAAAACGATGAGAGTCGAGGCCCCCATGCAGCAGCTCACCGAACAAGAAAAGAAACGCATCCAGCGGTACTGCACATACCCCAAAATCGCAGCGACCGCACTCGTCATGTCGTTCGTAGCATGCCTGTTGATGTTGCCGCTCCAAATGATCAACGATATCGCGTTCCACCAAAAGGAATTCCAACCCGCGGGCATATATACCGCTATCGCACTCACCGTAATCGAACTCGCCATCTTTTGCTATTGCGCTCTTGCGCCGCGCTTTGGAATGCAGGGCAAACAGTGGGAGGGACTGCAGAGCAGGCTCGCGGTAGCCCAGACCAACAAAGACCGCTCCGCGGAGGTCGCCGGTGTGCTTGCCACGCAAGCTGCCGGCCGCCTGCTCAAGAACAGCGATAACGATCTCGCACGCAACCTGGGCGGTGCCGCCGAGGTCGCCAGCACCGTGGGGGCAGTCGCCACGGCGACAGACGTGCTGGCCGAGACCTCGAGCAATGCCGAGGCCATGGCGGCTGCATACGGCGTTGCGATTCCGAGCGCCAAGAAACAGATTATCGCGCTCATCGCAGTGCCCGCCATTGTGCTGCTTGGTGTCTACATCCCGCAGTTTGTCCAGGGAAATAACGAGCTTCAGGCAAGAAAGGCTGCAGCCGCCGAGCAGCTCGCCATCGCGCAAGATGCCTTGGAGCCCGCGTGCGAACGCGTCGCGGCAGACGACCCATACGAGTCGTATCACGACTACGGCTACCGCATTATCGGCTATCTGCGCGACAATGACCTCGGCGCTCAAGCGGCCTATGTCTACCTTTCTTTTGATGCAGACGGCATGCTCACGGACGTCGATTACACCAGTCAGATCGACCCCGAGGCAAGCCTCGCAGACAACCTCGCCCGCGCCGAGCAGGATATCGCGACGCTCTGCGCCCCGCTCAACGGGTTGGATATATCCGTTGCCACACCGGGCCTCCTCACGCCATGCAGCCTGTCGGATGAATTTAAACAGGCATTTTTAGCCGGCTCCCTATATGAAAAAATCAGCATCAAGACGGAGGGCGAATCTATCAAGTCGTACTACACCTTTGACACCGAGCCCAAGGAAGAGTTCGACGAATACACCCATCCGGAAATTAGGCTCATGCTCTCTGCAAAGGAGGACTAGCAGCTTACGCTCTAATTGACGCTCGCAAACGCCGTCTATATCTCGAGGTCTAATACTTTTCCGAGAAGTGAACGGCTGTATTTGGACCCCCGAAGCATCGGCATTTTCTGACACCAAAACCGCAGGATTTGGCTGGCAAAACCGCAGGAAATTGCATCTCGAAAGTGTCGATGCTTCGGGGGTCCATTTTGACTCGTTCACTTCTCGGAAAAGTATTAGACCCCGATTTCGCAAGGGTCTCAACGTGACAAAGGGACCGCCCCTTGTCACATTATTCGGAGCGCAGGGCCTCCACGGGATCCTTCCTGGACGCGCTGCGGGCGGGCAGCAGGCCGGCAACGACCGTCAGTAACACCGAAATTGCAATGAGCACCAGCGCATCCTGCACGGGCAGGCTCATCAAATTGGGCACCTGTTTGGCAGCAAGCGCCCAGGCATTAACCGGAAAGCTCACGGCCATCACAACGACAATGGCAAAGACGCCGGCGATGAGGCCCTCGATAAAGGTCTCGGCATTGAATACGTTGGCCACGTTGCGCTTCGACGCGCCGATCGCACGCAGGATGCCAATCTCCTTTTTGCGTTCCAGCACGCTGATGTAGGTGATGATGCCGATCATGATGGAGCTCACCACCAGGCTGATACTCACGAATGCGATGAGCACCAAGCTGATGGTGTTCACGATGTCGGTCACCGAGCCCATGATGATACCCATGTAGTCGGTGTACGAGATCGCCTGCTCATCGTGGCCGACGGCTTTGACCTGCTTGTTGTACGCGTCGATGTGATCGAGCACGCGCTCCTTGGCCTCAAAGTCGCGCGGGAAAATCTTGACTGAGATGGGGTCGGCCTCGTCCGCATAGCCCAACGTGGTCAGATTGTTGTCGTAGGTGAGCTTCGAAGCCTTGGCATAGCTCATCATGAGCGAGCTCAGGTCCTCGGCGTCCATGTTGAAGTGAATGGCATGAGCAAAGGCACTCGCATCCACGCGCATGGCGCTCGCCAGGCTAGCAAAACTCGATGACATCCGCGTCGCCATCTGGCCCATGAGCCCTGCCGCGCCTGCCTTGAGCTGAGCTGACACCGTTGCCGCAATCTGATCGCTGATCGACTTCATCACCTGATCCATAGCCTGCTGCAGATACGGAGCCAGCTGCTTTTGCACATAGTCGGTCATCGCCTGCTGCAGGCGCTCGGCCAGGGCATCGCCGCCGAGCGCTTTGAGCTGGGCCAGGATTTGCTGGGCTGCCGTATCACTCTCAAGATACGCCGAGAACGCGGCGGCAAGCTTTGACGCGTCTTTAAGATCTTCGGGTGACAGCGCCTTAAACTGATCAGACTGCAAAAAGCCCTCAAACAGCTGGTTGGCAAGCGTTCCCACCTGCTGCATTTGCTCGGGCGTGAGTTCCAGACCGTCAAAGACGCCCGAGAAATCTGGGGTTGGCGCTTTGGCCATGATGTCGCTGAAGTCGATGTCCCTACCAACGCCCGAAAGGTCAATATCCAGCCCGGACAAATCAAGACCCGACAGGTCCATACCGCCGGCAACACCCGAGAGCGCAGACGCATCGAACGAGAACGCGCTCTTCAGCGCCGCCTCGTCCACACTGAACATGCTGTCCAGATCCACGCCTTGCTTGGCCTCGCCCTGCAGTTCGTCGAAGGTTTTGCCCGTAAAGACATCCGTCTCGGGGTGGGCGAGTTGCTCCTGCACAATCTGCGAATCGGCGGCGCGCTCCATAAGCTGGCGAGTCAACGCATGCGTATAGGCAATGCCCGGAGACAACGCGCTCGCATTGGCCGTCTCGTTAGGTCGCACCACGCCCACAATGTGCACGTCGATGCCATCGGCAACTTTGGCGGCCATAAAGTCGGCGTCGCCAGACATGTCAGTCCACATGCCGGTCTCTTCGTTTTTGCGATACGCATCGGCCGGCGACAGCACCTTAAACGTCGTGGACAGCGCATCGTCGTAGGTAAAGTCGGTGCCGGTCTCGGGCGTTTCGACCCCACCGTCAGCCGTCATAGCGCTGTTTACCAGATCGTTGAGCTCATCGATATCCAGCGCACCGATGCTGTAGAGCGTATAGTCACCCACCGTGCCGCGGCTCGAAAGCACCATTACGGCTTCGTTAGCAGACGTAGGCCAATGACCGGCGACGACATCGTACTGGCTGTCGAGCAGGCTCTGGTCGTCAATCATCTCGTTAAAGACCGAGGTTCCCATGGATTCCATGCTCACCGTTGCCGCCGAGCTCGCGCCTCCGCTCATGGCTTCGGTCATGGCGTTGGGAACAAGCCGAATGGGTTTCTCGTCACCCTTACCCGCACGATAGACAACCGGCGATACACCGTAGCCGTACTGGATGGCATTGACCTCTTTATCGATGCCGTCGCCACCGGCATCGAGCCATGCCTTAAAGCTCGTCATGTCGTTGGACTTAACGCTTGCAAACATGTCCTTTACGGCCGTAACCACGGGGATCTTATCGGTTCCCTTAGCTTTGCCACCAGTACCGTCGGATAAATCCTCGCCGTTGGACGCCTCATCATCCGTGGCCCCCTGTCCGCCCATCATGGATGACAGGTCGTAGTCCTGCTTGGAAATGGTGAGCGGGTAGCTCGAGAGCGTATCCTCCTCGACCTTTTTGATGTAGCCGTTTACGCCATTGGACAGCGCCAGAATCGCCGCGATACCGATAATGCCAATCGAGCCCGCAAAGGCAGTCATGGCCGTACGGCCTTTTTTGGTCATAAGGTTTCGGGCAGAAAGCCCCAGCGCCGTCACAAAGCTCATCGAGGTTTTGCGCGTAGGCTTGGCCTCGCGGCGCGTGGCGTCGGCGACATCGAAAGGATCGGAATCGTCGGTGATCTTGCCGTCCGCCAGGTTAACGATGCGCGTTGCGTACTGGTACGCCAGCTCGGGATTGTGCGTGACCATGATGACCAGGCGGTCACGCGCCACGTCCTTGAGCAAATCCATGACCTGTACGGATGTCGTTGAATCCAAAGCGCCGGTCGGCTCGTCGGCCAGCACAATCTCGGGATCGTTAATCAGGGCGCGGGCGATGGCCACACGCTGCATCTGCCCGCCCGAAAGCTGGCTCGGGCGCTTGTTAACGTGCTCGCCCAGGCCGACTTTCTCCAACGCCTCGCGCGCACGCTCGCGGCGCTCGGTATGGCCCACGCCCGTGAGTGTAAGCGCCAACTCCACGTTTTCCAAAATGGTCTGATGCGGGATGAGGTTATAGCTTTGGAACACAAAGCCGATGCGGTTGTTGCGGTAGGCATCCCAATCGCGATCGTGAAAGTCCTTGGTCGATATGCCGTCGATCAGCAAGTCACCGGAATCGAAATGATCGAGCCCACCGATAACGTTGAGCATCGTAGTTTTGCCCGAGCCCGAGGGACCCAGAATGGCCACGAACTCGTTATCGCGAAAAGACAGGCTTACGTTGTCGAGCGCCACCTGCGTAAACGACTGCGTAACGTACCTTTTGCAAATTCCTTTGAGCTCCAACATGGACGGCAACCTCTCCCACGCGGGCGCACTTGCCCGCTCTCCCCCGCCGTTCGTATTCGACGCGTTTGTCCTACTCTATCCCCATTTTTTACCGGCGCCAGTGAGGAATGTAACGAAGCACGCCAAAAAACGAACGGGACGGCGCCTAAAAGAAGAGGTCCCGAGCGGGACCTCTGTATGGTGGAGCTTATCTTGAAAGGCAGCGTACTACTCCGCACAGCGGCGCGCGATCCTCGCCATGCTTTACGCGTTTTTTACTGCTCGCTATTCGCAATCGCCTGGTCGATAAGCTTGTCGAGTGCTGCGCGCTGCTCGGCGGAGCTGATGGCTCCCACGATTGGATCCCCTACGATGTTGCCATTCTGATCGATGACATACGTTGTCGGGAACGAGAACAAATTTGACGTAAACTTACCGGCCTCGCTATCCGACTTGAACCAGATGTTCTTATATGTCACGCCCTTCTTGCTCAGCACGTCCTTCGCGTCTGCAATCTCGCCCTTGTTGCCATCGAGCGTAAAGGAATTGACGCCCACGACCTGGCCGCCCTTCTCGGCGAGCTCCTGATTCAGTTTCTCAAGATCGCCCAGCTCGCCCACGCACGGCTTGCAAGTAGTGAACCAGAAGTTCATGACGGTGACCTTGTTCTTAGAGAACAGCTCGTCGCTGTTCACGTCGTTGCCATCCAGGTCCTTGCCCGTAAAGCTGGGGAACTTCGTCGCCTCGCTCGAAGCATTGGCACCGGCCGTCATGCCAGCGGTCGAAGCGTCGACGCTCTCGCCTGCGCTCGGCGTGCTTCCACAGCCGGGGAACTCCTTCTCCAGGCTCTCGAGCTTGTCCTCGATCTCCTTGATCTGCTGTGCACCGGCCTTGAGCGTCTTGAGCTCATCCGCCGTGAACTCATCCTTGGCGCCGTCGATGGTCTTGAGCAGGAAATCGCCGTAATTGCTGCCGTCCTCAATCATTGCCGAGTCTTTATTTGCCGCATTGAATACCTTTTCCCACAGCGCGTTATCACTCGAAAAAATCTCGTTCTCCTTCTGCATGAGCTTCGCATACAGCTCGGCGGCCTCGTCGGCATTGGCCGGCTTCTGCGCAGTGAGTTCTGCGATCTTAGGATCGGAGCTCGCAGATTCGTTCGCATTGCCACCGGGCGCCGAACATGCCACAAGGCACAAGGCCAATACCGGCACCATAAACAGGGCCGCAATCTTAGAAAGCTTCATGGTCATTCCTCCGTTTTGTCGAAGCTTGTTTACTTTTTATCGGCGGTCAAGGGAAGCTTTTCCGCCGACACATCCAGGCCATAGCGATAGCTGATGGCATCGACAGGACAGGCCCCGATGCACTTTCCGCACCGGATACATTCGGCATGATTGGGCGTGCGGACCACATCAACGTCCATCTGACAAACCTTTGAGCACTTGCCGCATGAGACGCATTTGCATGCATCGACCCGAATCCCCAGTAGGGACACCTTATTCATGAGCGCATAGAATGCGCCGAGTGGGCAAATCCATTTGCAGAAGGGGCGGTAGAACAAAACGCTCAGCACTACCACGGCAATGAGAACGGCAAGTTTCCAAGTAAAGAGCTGTCCCAACGCAGATCGAATGCCGGCATTAGCAATGGCCAGCGGAATGGCGCCCTCGAGCACGCCCTGAGGACAGACGTACTTACAAAAGAACGGGTCGCCCATGCCCACGTCGTTAACCACCAGCACAGGCAGCAATACCACAGCAAACAGCAGCACAACGTATTTGATATACGTAAGCGCCTTGAGCCTTTTTGTCGAAAGCTTTTTGCCGGGGATCTTGTGCAGCAGCTCCTGCAGCCAGCCAAACGGGCACAGAAAGCCGCATACAAAGCGTCCCAGCAGCACGCCGAGCAAAATGAGCGTACCGGTGACGTAGTAAGAAAAGTTGAACTTGGATGAACCTACCACCGCCTGGAACGACCCGATGGGGCACGCACCCGATGCCGCGGGGCACGAATAGCAATTAAGTCCAGGTACGCAGACGGTTTTTCCCGCGCCCTGATAGATGCCGCCTTTGGCAAAGTTTGGCAGGTGAATGTTGGTGACAAGCGTCGCCGCCGCCTGAATGAATCCGCGAAATCGGGCCAAAACATGCGACGCAGTGTTTTCTCTTTTATCCAATTCCGATACACTCCAAGCACAGCCTAATCGCTTTGGCCAGCACGGCATCCGCCTCGCCACGCATAACACCAAAGCACACCATGGCAATTCCGACGATCAACAAAGCGACCTGTACCACGGGTTTTACCGCTTTGAACAACCTGACCACTCCTTTCGTTACGCGACCATTGGACCATATCGACTATAAAATCCGTGTTAAGCGCGATTTGAAATGTGCAAGGAGACTGTTATGCGTATTTTGATCGTCGAGGACGAGCGGGCGCTGTGTGATGCAATCGCGCGCAGCTTGCGAAACTTGGCGTACAGCGTCGACTGCTGTCACGACGGACAGGAGGCGCTCGACCTACTGGACGTTGAGGCCTTCGACCTCGTGGTACTCGACCTCAACCTTCCCCGTATCGACGGCATGACCGTACTCAGGGAACTTAGGAAAACTGACTGCGAGACTAAGGTACTGATTCTGTCCGCACGTGGCGAAGTATCCGATAAAGTCGCCGGACTCGATGCCGGCGCCAACGATTACCTCACCAAGCCGTTTCATCTGGACGAGCTTGCGGCAAGGATTCGCAGCCTTACCCTCAGACGCTTTACACAAAGCGACATAGTTTTAACCTGCGGAAAGCTCCGCTTTGACACCAAGGCGCGCATCGCTTCCGTGGACAGCGAGGCTTTATCTCTTACGCGCAAGGAAACGGGAATCTTGGAATACCTGATGCTTAATCAGGGGCGACCGGTAAGTCAAGAGGAGCTTATCGAGCACGTTTGGGATAGCAGCGTGAACAGCTTTAGCAACGCAACCCGCGTTCACATCTCGTCGCTCCGCAAAAAGCTACGCAGCGCTTTGAGATACGACCCGATTCGCAATCGGATTGGAGAGGGCTACGTTATGGAGGATAGCGAATGAAAAGGCTTTCGCTGCAATGGCGCATAACGATTATGACGGCACTGCTCACGTGTGCAGCATGCGTGCTGACGAACTGCCTGGTCGGCTATACGGGCATGCGCTACATGGATGCTATCGGCAGCGACATCTCGGCCCTTAGCGCAGCCGGCGTAGATGCACCTCAGGCGTTTGACCCAACGAAGGGGAGCCTCGATGACGAGGTCACGATCGTCGTAAACGACGCACAGGAGTCTTTTGGCACGACAGCCTGGTACATCACGGCTGGAGTCACACTCCTTGGCGGCGTGCTGGCATACTTTGTGAGCGGCCGTGCACTCAAACCGCTACGGGCTTTTGCAGCCCAGGTTGAGCGTGTGCAGCCTGACAACCTAAGCGAAATCAGACTCAGTGAAGACGTGCCCACCGAGCTACAACGATGCAGCGCCTCTTTCAACGACATGATCGCCCGTCTTGGCGAAGGGTTCTCTGCACAGCGTCAGTTTACCGGCAACGCCGCACACGAGCTGCGCACTCCGCTCGCCCTTATGCAAGCACAGATTGAACTATTCATCTCCGAGCACTCCGGTTTGCAACCCGAAACAGCCGAGCTGCTCGACCTGCTACAAGAACAAACCGAACGGATGTCGCGAATGACCAAGGTATTGCTCGAGATGAGTGAGCTTCGCAGCGTTCCTTGCGAGGACGATGTTGAACTTGGCCCCTTGTCCGAAGAGGTCCTCACCGACCTTGCGCCACTTGCCGAAAATAAGGGCATAGCCCTCAATTGTGCTGGAGACGCTTTAGTAACCGGGAGCGACACGCTCCTCTATCGGCTGGTGTTTAACCTGGTCGAAAATGCCATCCGTTACAGCCGCCCCGACTCGACTGTCAACGTCTCCATCTGCGACAACGACAGCCACGTGTTCCTGCGAGTCGAGGACCAGGGCCCGGGAATACCCAAGCAGTACCGAGAGAGCGTCTTCCAGCCGTTCTTTCGTCTAGACAAATCCCGCAGCAGGGCATACGGCGGCGCAGGACTCGGGCTAGCACTCGTTTGGGAGATTGCAGCGCTTCACGGTGGCACGGTAGAGGTCGAAGCAAGTTCCGAGAACGGGACCACCATGCTCGTAAGCCTTCCAAAACGATCCGCAGCGTTAACCGAACAGTAAAACGAAAGGGGTCCCGCACACGTTTGCGCGGGACCCCTTCTCCGTCAATGCGATTCGCCCAAAAGAGTAGAAGCTTACTCCCACTCAATAGTAAAAAGCTCTCTCCAGTTTGTTCCAGTTTGCCGCAGTTTGTTTTGGTTTGTCTTATTTACACCCAGTCTCAAAAAATGCCGCGAATCCATGGGGTCAAATCTGGGTCACGGATTTTCAGGCCACCTGTAGCAATTTTGCGGGTCACAGTGGGTCACGGCAAGCTGCGAGCAGTACCGAATAGTCGCACGGGCACTATATGTCAAGGGAGGGCAAGGTAGAGAAGCTCTACAAACCCTTAAAAGATCCTCCCTTCCTGCATGAACTCGAGGATGTTGGCATGGATGGATGCCGCCAAAACTTCTGTGCATCCGTTATCCAACAGTTGTCTCTTCTGAAAACTAAGATCAGCCGTTGTAATGACCAAGATTGAAAAACATCTCAAGCGCTTTAATACGGTCGGTTTTGGCGAGGAATCCACCACGAGTCTACCCTTGTTCCTTAGCTATGAATGTTTCAACCCTGGTTTCAAGGATCTGACCGGGACGCAGGTCGTGCTGGTCGATTAGCGTCTCGCATTCCGCCAATCGACCTCTCTCATTAAGCGTTCCATGACTTAGGATCGCAATCAATTGACCAATCGATTTTACAAGTCCGTTAAGCTTATTAAGCGTAAGCACTAATGCTGATTCCGCACTCGCATTCTTGTATGCCAAATTATTTGGATGAACAGATATTGCAAAACATTTCATTTTTGGATACTGAGCTCGTAACCACTCTTTTGCGACCTGAAGCTGTCCATGTTCTTGTTTCGTGAGCGGATTATCCGAAAGTTTTTCGTTTTTTGCTTCAAAGGCAAAAGCAATATCCTCTTCTTCAAAAACCCAGGCAACGTCGGGTCCGTCACCGTTATCGTCGTAACGTTTCGAGCTGGCACCAAGGTATTTCCCCAGCAGCTCAAGTTTTGATTCGAATTCTTTTGAATCGCATTGCTCCGATAAGGATTTCAAGTCTGAGTCGAATTTCGTCGACACATCGCTGCTTTTTCGAGTTTGGTACGAAATGAATTCAATTATCTTTCTTGCTTGCAAGCTAACGTCAGAGTCTGAGCTAGAGAACATGGGCTTAGCAAGTGAACGGTTGAGCCCGTTTGCGCGAGTTTGTAGCTCTCTGGAAGTCTCTACATCGTCATCCGAATAGGCAATTTGAGCTGCCAGGCGGAGGACAAGTCCCTTTACTGAATTGTCTATATTTTCACTATTCGTAAATTGTTTTAGGAGCTCGACAGCTCGACCACTCCTGCCTTTGCGCCATTCGTTTAGCGCTTTTCTTTCACAGAGAGCAAAATCTTCGAGCATGCTGTCGTCAACAAATTCAAAATCGTTGACCTTATCTGCCACATAGCTTGACAAATAGGCTGCAAAATCGGGGTCGTCATTGACTCCCTGATCGATAACCTCAACGAAGTCTTTTGCTGACTTTACTTCGTTCATAATGCCTTGCCCGCATTCGATTTGGGCTCTTGTTGTAGGGGTCAAGAACACAGTATGGCGGTTGTCATTAACCCACTCGCAAAGATCGAATCCAATCAAAGCAACGACACAGTAATCACCCGAACCCCTTGTACCTCTGCCCATTGCTTGCTCAATGTTTTGGGCGATTGAGCGGGCATAGACTTTGCTATGGACTAGGATTTTCGACATCAATTTATGGTGATCGGACATCCCCTTGGGGATGCCTGAGATGACAAGCATACGGCATGCATCGCCTGGCAAGTCAATACCGTTGTATCGATTTGCAAATACAATTGGTGTGTCCAGCTTGCTTACCTTCAGGGCGTTTACAGCCTGAACAACCTCGCTTCCTTTTACAGTGGGGATTCCCAATTGTTCCCATTGCTCTGCAGTTGCAAAGCTCGGTTCGAGGACTACGACGCCCTTTTTGTCTTTCGCAAGGGCAATCATTTTCTCGACGAGCGCGGTTCGAAGCTCTTCTTTTGCCCCAATCTCGAGAACCATCCTCCGCCCTACACCAGCAAGTGTTTTGGGGGAGATGACGTTGATGTCATCTTTCTTGCATCCAAACGATCTAACGATTGCACTTTCGTCAGCAAACGTTGCAGACATGTACACTCTTCTAGGTGCTTCTTCGAATGTCGGAAACTTCTCCACAAGGGGAAGAATTGGAGTAATTGAGAATCTGTCACGGCTCAGCGTTGCAAGACAGTACTTGAGATCGTCTTTGATGAGATCCCAGCCAAAGCTTATAGAGTTTGCCGTAAGCGTGCCTTTTTTATTTGACGCTGCGAAATCAGAAATGCTGCGGGCGACCTTCTGTCGATGCTTTTCCCACGCCCAGAATGGGACCTCCAGCACCTCTTCGCCAGCTGTGCGAGTCCCAGAAACGAAATCGTCGAAAGTTGACACTTTATCGATATCATCAAAGCTTGAGCGAAAGAGCGTCGCAACTTCTTGATATAAGCTAGGCGCATCCGATGCATTTATCTCCACCGTGAATGCGCTTCGAACCGAGTCAAAGGAAGAGTGCGCATCATCTATGATGATTACTGAAACTTCCTCGGCTTCGGGTCCTCCTTCCAAGCCGAAGGAGGACTTGCCGTTAAAGAGGGCTTGATAATGGGCAACGAGAATCGTTGAGCCATTTCTGAAATCCGCAGTAAGAGATCCCCTTCCGTTATATTCGGAAGCGGGTATTCCAAGTGTCCTTGCTTGTTCGCACACTTGATGGACAAGCTGTTTGTTGTCGACAAGGTACAATGCTCCACGTTTTAGCTCTCGTGCACTAGAGAGGGCAATCAGCAGGCCTATAAGGGTTTTGCCGCCTCCCGTATTAAGCTTGATAACGGTGTCTTTCGTTTTTCTGTTAGCAAACCATGCATCAAGTACCTCAGCCTGGCTGCTATGTAAATCATCAAAGGATTGGGGTTTCGGCAGCCCATCGAAAATCTCATCAGGCTTTATGCGCAGCGTAGGGTTCTGCGATGCTGCCATCTTTTTAAAATCAACCATTTGATAGTCCTTAGCTATGCTGTTCGACGTTGCAAATCAGATGTTGCCTGTTTTGACCATTTCATCGCTTCGAAGCTGCAGTTCGATTCTGCCTTGAGGTTTTCAGTTTGTTCCAGGACCTTCTCAGATACCTCTTCGTCCCGCTCCTGCGGATAACCGTTCTTATAAAGCAGAACGGTAAGGTCCATGTTGAGCTGGTTTTTTAATGTTATCACGCGTTGACCAGTCAGCGTATTGAGCCTTGTCGTCGACGGGTTCCTTGATAGCCTTGGCGAGAACAAGGTACTTCTCCTCCTCGTAGGGGAAGCCATGCTCGTTGCGCACCTTCACGAGGATGTCGCAGAAGGCCTTCTCCTCGAATGTAATGCCGAGCTTCTCGAACGACTTCTCGTCTTCGTCCAGCTCCTTCATATTGTAGCGCGCCTTGCCGCCTCGGTCGCCGCTCTCGTCCACGAATATGCTGAGCTCTCTCGCCATGGGCTCCTTATCGGGGCAGATAATCAAAACCACCCCTAAAATGAACTGCACCCCAAAACTTGGACGGCTTAAATAAGAACTACGCCGCAAGGGACTGTCTCCGGAACTCCTCCGGGGTCAGTCCCTTCAGTTTAACCTGGCGCCTCCTCGTGTTCCAATGGACCACGAAGTCGTCGAGGTCCGCCTTGAAGGACTCGAAGTCCGGCCACGTCCTTCCGCGGAAGAACTCGTCCTTGATGTGGCCGAACACCTGCTCCGTCGCGCCGTTGTCGATGCAGTTGCCCTTCCGGGACATGCTCTGCACCACGCCGGCCTCCTCCAACCGCCTGCACCAACCGGCCTGCTGGTACTGCCAGCCCATGTCCGAGTGCAGGACCGGCCTGGAGCCCTTGGGCTTCTTGGACACGAGCTGGTCGAGCAGCTCGTGCTGCTGAGCCATGTTGGGGTGCAGCGACGTGGACCAGGCGACGATCTCCTTGCTGCCGAAGTCGTAGACCGGCGCGAAGTAGGCCTTGCCCCAGGGCTGCTTGAACTCGGTGACGTCGGTGCCCATCTTCTGCCAGGGCCCGTCGGCTTCGAAGTCCCTGCCGATGACGTTCTCGAAGGTCTTTCCGACCTTGCCCCTGTAGGAGTTGTACCTGTGGTAGTCGGTCTCGCGGCGGATCCCGCAGCTGATGCCCATCTCGCGCATCATCTTCAGCGTCGTCTTGCAGGCTATGCGCGCGCCCCGCTCGGCGCGCAGGCACATGGCGATCTGCCTGTGGCCGCACCCGTTGGCGGTGCGCGAGAATATCTCGGCGGCGGCCTCCCAGGGCTCGGGCCTGGTGGGAGCCATCGGATGCGACAGCGCGTAGTGGATTGGCTACACTGATGTGGACAGTTCCGGGAGGGGCGCAGGAGACGGGAGGGCCGTATATGAGGGACCCCAGGCACCCGAGGCATTTCACCGACGAGTTCAAGAGGCAGATAGTCGACCTCCACAGCGCCGGAAAGCCCAAGCGCGAGGCCATGGACGAGTACGACCTCGGCAAGAGCACCGTGGAGAGGTGGATCAAGTCGATAAACGCGACCGGCTCGCCGCGCGCCGCGGACAACCGCACGCCCGAGCAGGACCGGATCCTGGAGCTCGAGCGCGAGGACCGAAGGCTCCGGATGGAGGTCGACGTACCGCTCCATGCGCTCGCCGCGCCGGCCGGCCCGCCGCGCCGGACCCCGCCGCGCCGGCCGTGGTCGCGGCCCACGCCGCCAGCGAGGGCCGGTACGGCCCGCGCAAGATAAAGGCGTCGCCCGGGAGGTCGGGCGTCACCGTCAGCCGGCGCCGGGTCTGCCGCATCACGGGGGAGAACGGCCCGGTCGGCGCATGCGGCGGGAAGAGGTTCAAGGTGCGCCCCGGGGCGGCCGACGAGGCCGACGTGCCCAACGTCGTCGCGCGCGGCTTCGGCGGCAGGGCGCCGCGCACCCATATATGCAGCGACCCGACCTACGTGCGCGTCGGGGCCTCGTGGAACTGCGTCCGCCTGCTCGTCGACCCCTGCAACAGGGAGATCGTCGGCCGCTCCGCCGGGCCCGGGAGGGCGCCCGGCCGGTCAAGTCGGCGTTCGCGACGCTCTCCTTCCCCATCCCGGGCATCGAGGTCTTCCACACGGACCGCGGCAGCGAGTTCGACAACGCCGGGATCGACCCGATGCTCGAGGCCTTCGGCATTGAGAGGTCGCCGTCGGCCAAGGGCCGCCCCTACGACAACGCCGTCGACGAGTCGACCAACAGGATACTGAAGGCCGAGCTCGTCCACCGCGAGGCGTTCGGCACGACGCGCGAGCTCCGGGCCAAGCTCTCGGACAACGTGCACCGGTACGACAACTTCAGGATCCACTCGACGCCGGGCCACATGTCTCCGGTCGAGTTCAGGGAGGCGGGGCTGTCCCTCCCGGAATCGTCCAAATAGGTGTTGCCAATCCACCGACCGCAGTAGCCGCCCGCGCAGGCTCGCGAGGTCCACGCCGCGCGAGATCGAGGACCGGGTCCGCGAGGCGCGCTCGTCACTGCCGCTCGCCCCGCCCGGGCTGGCGCCGGGCGCGCTATGCTTAGGGAGCGGTGGGCGCCTCCGGGGCAGCAGGGGACTCGGACGCGGTGATGCCGGAGGTGTCGACCTCGCCGATTCCGGCGAGCTGCTCGATGAGGGGGAGGCCCGTCGGGTCGTCCACCTCGACACCGCCGAGCACGATGGTGCTGTCGCGCGTGTCGATTTGGGTTGTGAACACGGCCGGGTCGAAGCCCGAAGCGATAAAGCCAATGCCCGCGAGGACAACACCCGCGGCAACGAGCCCGCCCGCCACGGCGAGGTAGATCTTCTTCGCGCTGGTCATGGTACTCACTCCTTTCTACGCCGCGAGATGCGCGGCAGCGCCGCCCTTCTCGCCCTTACCCTTCCAGAAGGGCGAGGCGGCCTTCCTCGCCCAGAACGCCGAGAGGCGCGCAATTTGTTTTGAGGCGGCCCAAGCGCCAGCACCAACGAAGAGCGCCACGCCGACGAGGCCGAGCCCCACGCCCGCCGAGGCGAGGGCGTACGGGAAGTGGCCGATGGTGATGCCGCTTACGGCAAACAGGAGCTCAACTACGCCCACGCCCCCGAGTGCCGCCGCGACGATCCACACGCAGAGCGCCAGCACCCAGATGCAGATATAGACCGTGACGACCACGGCGGCGAAGGCGGCGAGCAGCGGCACCCACACCGGGGAGCCCACGATGGTCAGCATCCACAGCAGCGCGGTGCTGCGCTGGCGCGTCCTCGCGATCGCGCGCGGCACGGCGGGCAGGTCGTCGAGCGTGGCCTCCGCCACCTCGCCGGGCGTGCCCATGGCGGCCACGGCCTCCTCCTCGCTCATACCGTCCTCCATGCGGTCGGCGATGGCCTCCGCATAGAACGCCTTGGTCTCCTCCACCTGCTCGGCCGGCAGGCAGGCGAGCAGCTCGCCCAACCGGCCCAGAAACTCATCGCGCGTCATGGTGCGCTCCCTCAACGTATGCGTAAATCTCCCGTACGGACGGCCACTCGGCCAGGAACTCCTCGATGCGCGCTCGCCCGTCATCCGTGATGCGGTAGTACCGGCGCAGCCGCCCGTTGTGCTCGGCGGAGCGCGCCGTGATGCACCCGGCCTTCTCCAGGCGCTTGAGCAGCGGGTAGAGCGTCGACTCCGTGAGCCCCATGCTCGCCGGTACGTCCTTCACGATCTGGTAGCCGTAGGACTCCTCGCCGGAGACGGCCGCGAGCACGCAGGCCTCCAGGAAGCCGCGCTTCATCTGTGCCTCCATCCGCACACCTCCTCTCGTCATATACTGTGCTATGCACACTATACGATGCAAGGTATTAGACGTCAACTCTCATCGCAAAGATTCTCCGGCCCCTGCGCGCTGCGAACGTGATGTCGCGGGGCGGTTGGCATTATGCATGAAACGTCAAGTAACGCTCTTTTGATCCACTTCCACTCGGCCCCATATGCCTTGTACAACACCCCCTTCGACCTCGGGTTCAAGAGAGCCGCTAGGCTGGACGTGCCGGACGGTAAGGTCCTGGACGCCATGGTGGACTTCTCCGATGCCATGCGGGTCATGGGTCTACGCCGATGGAGGCCCACGCACGCGGCAGAGCTCGCCCGTCACCGCTGGTCGCCGGACGGTCCCCACGCCCCGCTCGCCAACGCACAGGCGACAGCAGCAGTCCAGCGCTAACTGGAGACGCCGGAATGCCCAGAAGATGCGTTTCCCACCGCTGCGACAGAGCTTTTTGCAGGGGTGGCAATTTTTCCGAATATCGAGGTCAGCTAGGCTTCGGTAGCCACCTTGGGAGCATCGCCAATAAACCCTTCCTTTATACGTTCGGCATAATCGCAGGCGATACCCACAAATTCCAGTCCCGAGCAACAGGAGTACAATTGCTGCATTGTTGCCACCTGATGGGAGATGGAAGATGGACTGCGATGGCTACCCACGCATTCCCATGCCGTTGATGTGCACTGCCTTTGTGCCAGGCCAGATTGACGCTGCGGTTGCAGGCATTTCCGACCCCGATTCACGCACCATCGCCACGGCAGAAGCGCTGTACTTTCGCGGACAGGCCACGCTCGCTGCCAAGACGGTGCGCCCCTATCTTGATGCCACCGATCCCGCACTGCGCTATTCCGCATGCTTTATCTGCGGATATGCCAGCCTGTCGCTCAACCGTATCCCCGACGCCCGCCGGTGCCTTGCTGGCATCCTCGATATGCCAACCGACGAGGAGTCGCCCGCCGTCCACGCCACGCATATCCTGTTCGCCTCGGCCGCGAGCGTCCTGTTGCACTTGCCTTCCCCGTATTCTGCCGAAGAGTTTTATCCACTAGCGGCGCATCTGCCCGAAGGTCTGCGCCTGTTCGCCAGCTACGTGATGGCGCACGCCTTGTATCTGCGCGGCGAATACGGCCGCAGCCTGGGCATGGCGGAAAATGCCCTGATCATGAAACAGGGAAGCTATCCGATCTCGGAACTGTTCCTGCACCTGGCAGCTTCCATGGCATGCATGAGCCTCAAGGACATCGACGCCGCAAAGGCACACTTCGGAGCCGCTTGGAACATTGCGCGCCCCGACGGCCTTATCGAGCTCATTGGTGAGCACCACGGCCTTTTGCAGGGGCTCATCGAGGCATGCCTAAAATCGCAATACCCAGACGATTTCGCACGTATCATCGAGATTACGTATCGATTCAGCTACGGCTGGCGGCGCATCCACAACCCCGATTCAGGCGAGGACGTGGCCGACGATTTAACGACCACGGAGTTCACCATGGCCATGCTCGCCTGCCGCGGATGGACCAACGCCGAAATCGCACGCCACATGGAAGTTTCGCCGGGCACCGTTAAAAACCGCCTATCAGGAGTGTATGCCAAACTTGGTATCGGAACTCGCGCCGAGCTGGTCGCGCATATGTTGCGTTAGCGGCAGACTGCCCGTCGTATCGAAAGCGCTCCGGGGTCCTGGCGCTTTCGCACGCTCAAATTGGACATTTTGGCCATCGAACGGCACTACCGCCACGTAGCGCCCTCTCGCAAAATTGGATTATTTCCACCGATACCTGCGGGATGGGAGCCAAAGATGCTTGATCGCCGTTCGTTACTTGTTGCCGGAGCGTCCTCGCTGGCGAGCATTATGTTGCCGCGCGTGCCGGGAAGCGCAAACGCCTTCATATTGCCGTTCGCGCCCACCGAAGCCTATGCCGACGAAAAAGACCCCTTCAGGGTGCTCGTTCTCTCGCGCACCATGTTTGGTGTGGTCGTGGTCGACGTCGCCAACAAGAATACGCCCATCACGGGTGCCCAGGTCACGCTCACATCGCGCTATGCCGCAGGCAAGCAGCTCACCGCCACGACCGATGACGAAGGCACGGCCATCTTTGAGGTCGCGCCGCTTTCGGAAGGCTACGTGGACGAGACAACGCTTCTCGACGCGTACGATTTTAACGGCGGCATCTCCATTAGCATGGCAGGCTACCGCGATGTCGAGATTCCCCTCGCGCGTATCCAGGGTGGCACCGCCATAACCGCGCCAACGCGTCCGCTTTCTGACGGCAAGCCGTACTTTCGACAGCTCACGTTCGACGAATGGGACATCCAGTACGCCGACGCTACGTTCATGACATTGCCGAAGGACGACACGGCAAACGAACAGCCCGATACGCACGCCTTTACCGTGCAGGCACATCTGCCACAGGGTGGACAGGCAACGCTGTGCATCAACAAGGTAATGCCCGCCACGGGTAGCTCGCCCGAAACCGTCACGCAAATTGGCCAAGTCAAGGCCAGCGCATCGGGTTCGGATAATCTGGCGACGTTCACGCTCGAAGACACGTTCCTCGATGCAGCGTCAAACCTTCTGGAGGAAGGATGCAAGCTGCGCTTTGGCCTCGACTATCAGGGCAAAACCTACACGCTCTCATCCCCCATGGCCGTTGTCACCGCGCCGGCCGCAAAGGCGGAATCCGGATCGACCACTATCGTCCCCACTACCATGGACCAAGAGATTACTCCGTTTGATTTCCCCGCGGCGTTTCCCGGCATTGGCGGCAACAAGTTCACGTGCTGGATGCCCTCGTTCCCCATTTTGTTCGATTTCTCTTTTGCCGGGTACGTGCTGTTTGGCGGAGGATACAAACCGGTCGGCTACATGAACGATTCAGGCAATCCGGATCCAGAGTACTGGAAGAAATCGCCGCGCGAGTCGGGCGCCAAGCAGGCAAACCGCTACCTCGACGAGATGGAGGGGAAGTGGA
>CATVZP010000024.1 GCA_958348565.1 uncultured Collinsella sp.
GTTGGCGGCGACGCGCCGTCGGTGTGCCTGTGAGCGCCTGCACGCTGCTCGTCCGCTGCGGATGCGCGGGCGGCGGCAAAGGAGCGCTGGTGAGCGATGAAGTGTCGCTCACCCTCTCCACCAGCAACACCCAGACGCTTTTCAGCGAGGAAGGAGGAGGCATGGTTGTGCGAAGGCTCACGCCGCGCGAGTGCGAGCGTCTTCAGGGTTTTCCGGACGATTGGACGAGGATACCCTATCGCGGCAAGCCCGCAGACGAGTGCCCGGACGGCCCGCGCTACAAGGCGGTCGGCAACAGCATGGCCGTTCCCGTTATGAGGTGGATCGGCGAGAGGATCGCCATGGCCGAGGCGGGTGAGATTTCATGAGCTGCGATTCGTTTGAGTGGGCGTGCGAAAGATGCGGCAGGACGTACCGCAATCCGTTTTTCACGTGCTACCCGCGCGAGTTTTGGAAGGACAACAAGAAGCGAGCCGGCGAGGTATGCGAAAAGTGCCGCGACGAAATCGACTATGACCAAGTTCGTCGCAGGAAAGCGAAGGCAGGCGAGGCCTCATGAGCTACGACATAAGGCTGTGCGACCCCGTGACGCACGAGACGTTGGAGGTCGATTCTCCGCATCTCATGGCGGGCGGAACATATGCCCTGGGAGGCACGACCGAGCTTTGGCTGAACGTGACCTACAACTACGCCAGGCACTACCACTGCTTGGGAGAGCGCGGCATCCGCGAAATCTACGGGAAGACCGGGGCCGAGTCGATACCGATGCTCAAAGCAGCGGCCTTGAGGCTTGGCGACGATGTTTCCGACGACTACTGGGAGGCCACCGAGGGCAACGCCAAGCGGGCGCTGTTACAGCTGCTCGCCATGGCGAGGATGCGCCCCGACGGCGTATGGGACGGCGACTGAGAGGAACCTAAATGAAGAAGGCGATGATCGTCCAGCCAATGAACGGGCTTGGCGAGGAGCAGATACTTGAGGCCCGCACGAAGGCGGTCGCAGAGCTTGAGCGGCGCGGATACGAGGTCGTGGACACGTACTTCAAGGACGGCCTCGCGGTGCCGCACAAGGTCGTGAACGAGCCGCTGTACTACCTAAGCCAGAGCCTCGCGAAGATGGCCTGCTGCGACGCCGTGTTCCTCTGCGAGGGATGGGAGAACGCCAGGGGTTGCAGGGTTGAGCGCGCCGCAGCCGTGGCATACGACCTTGAGATCATCGGCCACGACATCCCGTGCACGGGCGGTGCCCGATGAACATGGTCGTCTACGAACCACCCAGCGGGTGGAACCTTCCGCCCGGCTGCTTCGAGGGAGACCCGAACGCGCCGTGGAACCAGGTGGACGAGCCGGCTTGCGGAGATTGCGCCCACTGCATAGAGGGATGCTGCGACTACGGCATCTGCGAGCTTGAGTTCGAGGAGGCTTTCAGCGCTCAGGAGGCGAAGGAGCCGATGGCGGCATGGGAGGCTGCGAAGTGGGCGCGAGACTGGATCGTCGAACACTACAAGGACATGCAGGAGGACTGGTGCAAACGGTTCGATGGATAGCGGCATCATGCGCCGCGCTGCTTGTCGCGGTTGTGGCCCTTGAGCTTTATGTAATCAGAACGCTGGCGGCGGGGCTGGTGGTTCTGGCCCTGCTCGCCTGCGGGTAGGAGGTGGCAGATTGACCAACTGGGAACGCTACTTCGGTTCGCCCGAGGCCGCGATGCACATGGAGGTGCGCATGCTGCGCGACGGGTGGCGGCTCAAAATCTCGTTGAGCGAGTGCAACCCCTTCACAACGTGCGCGTTCGAGTCGCGCTGGGTGCGGGACTTCGCCTCGTGGGACGAGTACATGGACTGGCTCAAGGCCGAGTACGACGATGGAACCATCAGGTGGGAGGATGAATGAGCCGCCCGGGATGCAACCGGGGATGTCTGCTCGTTATAGCGGCATCCCTGCTAATAGACGGATTGACGCTGTGGGCGGCGGTATCGCTGACCCGCATGATCATTGGAGGATGACATGGGATACAAGAAGTTAATGGATGCAGCCGGTGCTGTCGTGTCCATGCTCGTGATGCTCTTCCTGGTGCTGCTCGTGTGCTACGGCATCGTGTGGTGCATCGGCGGGATAGCGGCGATGCTGGCATGAGCGGCAACCCGCGCAACCGCAACGGCAACGCAAGGCGCAAGCTGAGAGCGAGGCTGAGGGCAGAGGGAAGGCCGTGCCACATATGCGGCCAGCCGATAGACTACAGCCTGCCGAGCGGCGACCCGTGGAGCTTCGAGGTGGACGAGCTGCTGCCCGTGTCGAGGGGAGGCAGCCCGCTGGACTACTCCAACGTGGATGCAGCCCACAGGATATGCAACCAGCGGCGCGGCAACAGGATGCCGGGCGACGCCAAGCAGTACCAGATACGCCGCACGCGGCTGTTCTGAGGGAAAACATAGCAATGCACCAATAGGGGCGCGGTCGTTTCGGCGGTCGCGCCCTTTCTTTTGGCCCCAAGCGCCGAAGCCGCCGAAAAGAGGCGGGGCGGTCGCCCCTCCCCTGGGTCGGAAGGCCACTCCGGCCGCCTAGGGCCGATTTCCCCCCGCCCGTTCCGAACGATTTCGCTATCTCACGCCGCCATTACGATTCCCCGCGAAGAAGGAGGAAATCATGGCCGAGAACATCGAGATGCCGCAGGAAGTGGCTAGCGACCCCGTGCAAGCCGCCATCTGGGAGCAGCTGACCGCGAGGCGCACGTTCGCGCAGGAGGATGCGCCGACGCTGGCGCTGCTCTGCTACTGGCACGCCGTGGCGAACCAGGCACGCGAGGCCATGGCCATCGGGGGCAACGAGATCGAAATACTCGACGCCACCGCATACAAGCCGATCAGAGGCAAGGGCGGCAAGCGGCTCAAGATGATGCGCAAGAATCCGGCGCTGACCGTGCTGAAGGAGGCCAGCACCGAGATCAGAGCGCTGTCAGACCAGCTCGGCCTGTCCAAGTCGGCCCGCAACGTCACGGTGCAGCAGGCGCGACCCGCGAGCGCCCACGGCAAGCTGCTCACGCTCATGTTCGACGACCGCGAGACGCGTGCCAAGGCGGCAGGCGCGTGATGCAGGCGAGGCAGACCCCGACATACGAGGCGAACATCCCAGAAAGGCTCGACGGGGACGGCCCCATGGCGGCAGAACTGGCATCCGCGTACTTCGGTGACCCGCTGCCGTGGCAGCCGCACCTGCTCGACGCCATGCTCGCCCGCGATGGACGCGACAAGTACCTGCTGCGCTCGATCGGCATATCCATCCCGCGACAGAACGGCAAGAGCTGGGACGTTCGCGCCCGCTGCTTCCACGGCGCCCTCAACGGCGAGAAGATTCTGTACACATGCCAGCACGGCGACACCTCAGACCAGATGTTCCAGGAGCTTTCAAGGCCATTCGAGGACGAGGACGAGCCTGAGCTTAACGCCCTGCTGCTCGCCGTGCGCAAGACCAACGGCCAGCAGGCCATCAAGCTCAAGAACGGCGGCCTTATCCGCTTCACCACGCGCACCGACTCGCTGGCGCGAGGCAAGACCTACGACGTGCTCATTTACGACGAAGCACAGGAGCTTACGGCCAAGCAGCAGGCGGCTTCTCTGCCCGCCATCTCGGCAGGGTCGAAGCACAACCCGCAGACAATCTACCTGGGCACGCCGCCAGGCCCCGACAACGTTGGCACGGTGTTCCGCGACCTCCACGAGGACGTTCACAACGGCAGGTCTGAGATGGGATGGATCGAGTGGGGCGCTACAGAGATCGGCGACGTGCACGACGAGTCGCGATGGTTCGAGTACAACCCGTCTCTCGGCACAATCCTCGACATAGAGGCCGTACGCGGCGAGTCCGAGCAGATGCAGCCCGACGTCTTCGCGCGTGAGCGCCTTGGCTGGTGGAGCCCAATCGGAGGAGCCGACTCATACGCGCTTTCGAGCGCCAAGTGGAAGGCGTGCGAGGCGGCGGGGCCGATGCAGGAAGGCAAGCTCGCGTTCGGCGTGAAGTTCTCGCCCGACGGGTCGCGCGTTGCCGTGTCCTGGGCGAAGGCAGAGCGCGGTGCCGGCTCCTACGTCGAGCTTTACGACCTCATGAGCGCTGAGGGCGGCACTGTCGGCATATCCGACATGCTGCTGCGCAACCGCGAGGAGATCGCGTGCGTCTGCATCGACGGAAAGAGCGGAGCGGACGCGCTGAAGCAGCGGCTTCTGGACGGCAGGATGCCGAAGTCGGCGATCGTCATGGGCAGCACCGCGATCGTGCAGGCCGCTGCGACGATGCTGGCCGACGAGGTCAACGCCGGGACGACGAGCCACATCGAATCGCCCGCGTTGGACGATTCCGCAACGAAGTCGATCAAGCGCGACATCGGGCGCGACGGCTGGGGCTTCGGCGACGGCCCCGACTCTTCGTCAGCGCCGATCGAGAGCGCATCGCTGGCCCTATGGGCGGCGAGGACAACCAAGAGAGACCCGAGACGTAAACAGGAGGCAAGCTTCTGATGGCAGCAGTGAACATGGAACTGGCCGGACAGGTCGCGGCGGCGGAAGGCCTGCGACACGAGGACAAGGCGCTCGTGCGCGAGCTTATGGACACGTGGCGCACCCACCGATCCCGCAACATGTTGCGGGAGGACTACTACCTCGGACACGTCGGCGTCAAAGACCTAGGCATCGCCATGCCGAAAGCCCTCGCAAAGAAGATCAACCCGCGCGTTGACTGGCCCAAGAAGGCGGTGCACGCCTTGGCAGACCGCTCGGTGTTCAACGGCTTCACTGCCGACGACGATGCCGTTACCATGCGGCTGCGCGACATATGTGCCGACAACCAGCTCGAAGCTCTCTACCGCAAGAACCTTATCGGTGAGCTGAAGCACTGCTGCGGCTTCTGGACTGTCACGGACGGCGGCGGCAAGCCAATCATCTCCGCGTACCCGGCAACCGCAGCGGCGGCAATCTGGGATGACGCGCAGAAGCGCATCAAGGCCGGTCTCGTTGTGGCCGAGTCGAAGAAGATGCCAGGTGACACCGAGCGCGTGCCGACCGTCGTGCACCTGCTCACAGAAGACGCGCTGGTGGTGCTTACGCGCGGCAGCGGCCACTGGGTGGCCGACTACATGGAGCATGGCATGGGTCGCTGTCTCATGGAGCCTATGCCCTACGATGCCACGCTTGAGCGACCGTTCGGCTCCTCGCGCATCAGCCGTTCGGTCATGAGCATCACAGACGACGCCATACGCCAACGCGCCCGCATGGAGGTGGCGTCTGAGGCCGCGACGCTGCCGCAGACCTGGCTGCTCGGCACATACAAGAAGATGATCAACGGGCAGAACAAGTACGACGCGTCGATGGGGGCGGTCAACGAGATCACCAAAGACCCTGACGGAGACTCGCCGACCGTGTGGCAGTCGGCCCAGTTGCAGATGGCGCCGCTCACCGAGTACCTGCGCCAGCTAGCATGCCAAATGTCGGCGGTCACCAATGTTCCGGTGTCTTTCTTCGGCGTGAGCAACGACAACCCATCCTCTTCGGATGCCATCGCTGCATCGCTCGAACCGCTCGTGATCGATGCGAAGAACCTCAACCGCGAGAATGGCAACGCTTTGCGCAACGTGGCCTACATGGCGCTCGCTGTGGCGAACGGCACGGATTACGAGACCGAGCGCGATGCCGGCTACAACCTCAACCCGCGCTTCATGTCCCCGGCCTACCCGTCAATCGTGAGCCTGTCCGACGCCGCGTTGAAGCAGGTGCAGGGTCTGCCGAAGCTCGCCAACTCCGACGTGATGCTCGAAATGCTCGACTACACAGACGAGCAGATCCAGCGCATCAACAGCGACAACAAGAAGGCACAGGCGAGCGCTGCCGTGGCCTCGCTGTTCGAGCCGAAGGAGGGCGAGGATGGCGGAGATACCTCGCAGCTTGCTTAACGAGCTTACGGACGAGATCAACGCGCTATCTGGAATGGCGCAGCGCCAAGCCGGCGACGCGCTCACCCGCTTGGTGGCCGACTGGGAGGCGAGCGGGAACGGCGACATAGCGGCGCTGCGAGAGGCGGCCTACGAGGTGATCGAGACGGCTTGCGGCTACTACGCCGACACCGTTGCGGCTGGCCGCGCCGCCGAGTTCTATGACGCCGTGCGCAAGGCGCAGGACGCGCCCGGGAAGTACGCCGCCGTCGCCGAGTCGCTGCGCGACCCCCAGGCGACGTACGGCTCGGTGAAGGCGTTCATGGTAAGCGTGGTGAAGCAGGGAGCCACCGACATGTTCGTGGCCGCGTGCGTTCGCCGCCTCGATGCAGAGATCCGCAAGGCCGCGAACATGTGCGTGGCGCACAACGTCTCCAAAGACCCGGCGAAACCGAGGTACGCACGCGTGCCGTCTGGCGAGACGTGCGGTTTCTGCCTCATGCTCTCCTCGTTCGGCTTCAACTACAAGACAAAGGAGGCCGCAAGCCACTCGCACCCAAAGTGCGACTGCCGCGTCGTGCCGAGCTTCGGCAAGGGATCAAAGGTCAAGGGCTACGACCCCGACGGCATGTACGACAGGTTCAACGAGTGCCTTGACACATTGGGCGGTCGCAACGGGCTGTGGGCGGAATGGGACGCCATGCCCGACGCGGAGCGAGAGGCGTACATCAAGGCCCACGGAAACAAGGCCGGCAAGGCTTTCGACAAGTACGTGAACAAGCGCATGGTCGAGGAGATCGAACTGCGCGATCCGAAGTGGTACGCATCGGGAGAACATTCCGGCATCGAGTTTACGGACTCCGCCGTGAAAGGCGAGAAGCTAAAGCGCTGGAAGAAAGACCCCGGCGAAAGAATTACCGCCGAGAAGTTGAACGCGCTTGGCTATAAGGCGGAGTTCTGGGAAGACGAATCGCATCTGACAGCACCGAACTCCGATGGGAAGACAACGATTAGCCGAGCGGATTTATCAACGGGTATCGAAATCAAGACGATCTACGGAGCTGGGTCTGAGAACACGTTCAAGTCTCACATCAAGTCAATACCCGGCAAGAATGGCGTGAAGCTCACCGTCGTCGACGTGAGCGAGAACGAAAAGGTGACGGACGAGCAGGCGATAAAGTGGATCAGCAAGTACATGGCCCGCTATCACATCAGCGAGGTCAGGATGCTCGGGCACGATGGGAAACTCCTGCGAATAAAGAAATAGCCAGCGGCTGCATGTCTCTATAGGTGAGTCAAACAACCCGCTGGCTAACCAGATTATAACCGCAAAAAACAGCAAGGGCCACCTACGGGTGGCCTTTTTCATGCCGAATCTCACGCTCATAAGAAACTGTCGCGGACGGGCCGCACGGCCCAACTGATGACCGTTGAGCAGCCGCACGGCAGCTCAGGCGTGCCGCACGGCACGGGAAAGGACGCGACATGGCAGAAGCAAACGAACCCATGCAAGTGCCGGGAGCAGAAGGCGGAGATGGCGCCAACCAGGAGCCGCCCGTCGACTACAAGGCGCTGTACGAGGCCGAGAAGAAGCACTCGCGCGAGTGGGAGAAGAAGGCGAAGGCCAACAGAACCGCAGCAGCGGCGCTTGAGGAGGCCAACAACGCGAACAAGACCGCCGAAGACCAGATCGCCGACCTCAAGAAGAGGCTCGACGACAAGGAGAAGGAAGAGAAGCGGTCGAAGATCGCGGCCAAGGTCGCGCAGGAGAAGGGCGTGCCGGCGAGCCTGATCGTCGGCGACGACGAGGAAAGCATGTCCAAGTGGGCAGACGACATGCTCGCCGCGTTCAAAAAGCCGCCCGCGCCCAAGGTCGAGAAGCCAGGAAGCTTCCCGAAGCCGGGCGACGGCGACAAATCTGAGCTGCGCGACTTCACGCGCCAGCTCCTCGGTAACAACTAGAGACAAGTAAGGAGCCGAAATGGCTAACGACACCAGCAAGGTCAAGCTCCCGCACAAGGTAGTGACCTCCATCATCAACAAGGCAAAGGACACCTCCACCATCGCGGCGCTGTCCCCCAGCACCCCGCAGACGTTCTCCGACACCACATACATCGTGTTCAACCCGACAACCGAGGCCGAGGTAGTTGCGGAGGGCGCGAAGAAGAGCGGTTCCGAGGTCTCCACCACGCCGATCGTCGCAAAGCGCGTGAAGGTAGTCACGACCACACGCGTCTCCGACGAGCTGCGCTGGGCCGACGAGGACAACCAGCTTGAGATCGTGACCAACATCATCGCCGACCAGACTGCCGCGATTGGCCGAGCGCTCGACTACGTGGTCTACCACGCCGTGTCCCCCAAGACGGGCACCGCGCTCGATGGCTACACCGCGCTCACCGCAGGGGCCAACGCCGTAACCGCCTCGGCATCCGCAGTCGACGACATCGACGCGCTGGCCGACGCGCTTATCGACTACGACATCAACGGTTTCGCGCTCTCCCGTAAGTTCGCCGCAGACCTCCGCAAGCTGCGCATTCCCGCCACCGGCCAGCGCCTCTACCCGGAGATCCCGCTGTCCCTCAACGTCGGCAACATCGACGGCATCCCCGCCGCGACCTCCGGCACCGTCAACGGTCGCCGCTGCAAGACCGACCCGAAGGTGGCGGGCATCATGGGCGACTTCTCCACCATCAAGTGGGGCATGGTGCGCGACATGACCTCCGAGATCATCGAGTACGGCGACCCCGACAACACCGGTCAGGACCTGAAGGGATACAACCAGGTCGCGTACCGCACCGAGGCGGTCCTTGCCTACGCGGTTCTCGACCCCAAGGCCTTCGCCATCCTGAAGACGGCCTAGGGGGCGGTAACCATGGCGAACCTTGCGCAGAAGTTCATCGTCGAGGACGCATCCAAGGCATCCCCGATCCTCCCGCAGCACGTCTGCTTCGTGACCGCCGACGGCGAGCCTGTCGGCATCTCCAAACAGGCCGCAAACCCTGGTGCGAACCCGACCATCGCCAAGGTGGTCAAGTGCCTCGTCGACGCTGGCGTGATGGCCGCGACCTCCGAGGCGTCCGAGCAGAAGGCCGACGAGAATGCCGCGAAGCCGGTTGACTCCGGCAAGGCCGAAGAGCCTGCCAGCGAGGAGTAGGCGCATGGAGCCGCTAGCGACCATCGAAGACTACAGGGCGAGGTACGGCGACCCGACCGACGAGGCACGCGCCGCGACCCTGCTCTCAGACGCGTCAGACCTGCTCATGAGCGCCTACGAATCAAACGTGGGCGACTACGAGCGCGGCAAGGTAGCCGCCTTCGACCGATCTGCCGCAGCGGTGTGCTGCCTCGTGGTCAACAGGGTCTTGTCTGCACCAGCAGCTCTGGCGGGTGCCATGCAGTACAGCCAGGGCGCAGGCGGCTACACGGCCAGCGTGTCGTACGGGTCTGCCCTCGGCGAAATGTACCTGGGAAAGACGGAGCTGAAGCGCCTCGGGCTGCTCGACCAGCGCATCGGGGCGCTCCAACCGGTTGGGAGTGATGCCGAATGGGACTCATAAACACCGAATCGGTGACGGTCACAACACCAGTGGTCGACTTCGATTCGCTCGGCGAGCCTATCGAGTGCGGCAGCGTGAACACCGCTATAGAGGGCGTGGTCGTGTGCCCGGGGGCCACGTCGGAACTCGACGCATCGCGCCCCGATGGCACTGAGGTCGCCTACACGCTGTGTTTCCCCAAGAGCTTCACCGCATCGCTCAAGGGGTGCCGCGTGAACGTTCGAGGCACCGAGTACCGCGTCATAGGCGACCCGCAGCGCTACGACCCGGAAAACACCCCAGGCGATTGGAACCTCACCGTGGAAGTGGGGCGCACCGATGGCTAAGTGCAAGGTGAAGTTCGAGTGGAAGGGCTGGAAGCGCGGCGGCTATGCCGAGGTTATGAACTCAGGCGCGGTGCAAACGCTTCTTAAGAAGAAGGCAGACGCCGCAGCGGCATCGTGCAACTCGTCCTTCTCCCGGCACCCCGGCGAGGGTGCCGGCTACATAGTCCGCAAGTTCAAGGGCAAGCTCGCAAACGGCTTCGTGGTTACCACGGCGACTCCGCACGCCCATGCGAGCGAGCGCAAGCACAACCGCCTCAGATCCATGTTCGGAGGCGGTGAGTGATGGACGTGGAGCGCATGGTGGCGCAGCGGCTCATGGACGAGACCGGCATCAAGGCCGTGCTCGACGTACCAGCCGACAGGCCCAGCGAGTTCATATCGGTGTCGCAGACCGGATCTAGCCGCAGCGGCTGCATCAACCGTGTGCAGCTCGTGGCGCAGTCATGGGCGAAGACCCGCAGACGCGCCGCAGAGATCGCCGAAGCCGTGGAGCACGCAGTGTCGAGTCTCATGGACGAGGAGTGCGTGTTCGAGGCCACGTGCGGAGACACGTACCGCTGGGACGACCCGGACAGCCGCCAGCGCCGATACCAGACCAACGTAAACGTAACCATTTGCGAATAGGAGCCGACATGGCACTTTTCAAGAAAAACGAGACCAAGAACGTCTCGTCCACCAAGGGCGTGAAGGGCGGATATATCTTCGTGGCCCCGACAGGCACCACCCTCCCCACCGACATCAAGACCAATCTCGCCGAAGCCTTCCTCAACCTCGGCTTCATCTCCGAGGATGGATACACCGAGTCCGAGGAGACCGACGCCAACGAGCTGAAGGACATGAACGGCGACCTCATGGACTCCGCCACGACCTCGCGCGTGGAGTCCGCGAAGCTCACGCTCGCAGAGATCAAGGCACAGACCCTCAAGGTCATGTACGGCGCCGACAACGTGACCGACCTCGACGGCGTTATCACCGTAGAGCACAACGGCAACAAGGACGAGGCGTGGTCGATCGTGCTCGAACTCGTGCTCAAGAACGGTCGCCGCTGGCGCAAGGTCGTGCCAGCCGCCAAGTCCTCTGAGCTCGACGATATCAAGCTCGCCGTGAGCGAGATTGCCGGGCGCCAGATCACGTTCAAATACCTGGTCGATAGCAACGGCAACACCTGCTACGACTACATCGAGTCAACCGAGACCAACAACGCCTAGGGGGAAAGAGAATGACCGAGATCACCTTTACCGTCGACGGCGTTGACGGCGAGTTCGCCGCAGACCTCGACGAGCTGAAGTCCTACAAAACCGTGAAGCAATTCGCCCGAAGCGAAACCGACCCGGCGGGGATGATGGACGCCATGGAGCGCATCTTCATGGGTCGAGACGAGGAGTATATCGAAGCCCTCGGCGGAACGTCATACGACATGCGCCGCCTGTGCGACGCGGCCTTCGAGGCGGCAAAGACAAAAAACTAATAGGCTTCGCCAGCGACCTCGAGAACAGGCGCGGCGAAGCGATAGCAGACTTCCAGCAGTTCTACGGCATAGCCCTGCCATTGGATGGAGCGCCCGAAGACCTCGATCGGATGGCGCTCCTCTGGCAGCACCTCCCCGACAACTCGCGCCTCGCCAAGGCGCAGTACCCGCAACTCAAGTGGAGCACGACCGACTACATGCTCTGGCGTATCGAGCACCAGCTTCGGTGCATCGCCTGGGGCATGGCCGACAAGAAGGACAGGAGCACGGAGCCTCCCGAGCCAATCAAGACGCCGGCGCAGCTCGCAGAGCTTGAGCGTCACCGCGCGAACGCGCTGGAAGCCAAGGAAGAGATAGACAAGATCCTGGGGATAGGAGGGGAAGATGGCGACTAGTGTCGGGTCGGCCTATGTGTCCTTGATGCCGTCGATGGATGGCTTCGCGAGCAAGATCGGCAAGGAGTTCGGCAGCCAGGGCAACGCCGCAGGCAAGGCCTTCGGCGACTCCATGACCGTCGGCATCGACGTCGGGGCCAAGAAGTCCTCAGGCATCCTGGCCGGGCTTGGAACCGTAGCCGGGGGCGTCGCCACTGCGGCGGTGGCCGGGTTCACAGCGCTCACAGGGGCCGTGACCGCGATTGGCGGCGCGGCCCTTTCCGCATATGCAGACTACGAGCAGCTGGTTGGCGGCGTCGACACCCTGTTCGGCTCCGCGTCGCAGACGCTGCAAGGTTATGCCGCAGAGGCATACAAGACATGCGGAATGTCCGCCAACCAGTACATGACGCAGGCCACGAGCTTCGCGGCCTCGCTCGTCTCGTCGTGCAGCGGCGATGTCGCCAAGGCGGCTGACTACGCGAACATGGCCATGGGCGACATGTCGGACAACGTGAACAAGATGGGTTCCGACATGACAGACGTGCAGAACGCCTACCAAGGCTTTGCGAAGCAGAACTACACGATGTTGGACAACTTGAAGCTCGGCTACGGCGGCACGCAGGCTGAGATGAAGCGCCTTATCGCCGATGCCAACAAGCTGCGCCAGGAGCAGGGCAAGAACGCCGACCTCACGATCGACAGCTATGCCGATGTGGTCGAGGCCATCCATACCGTGCAGGAGAACATGGGCATCACCGGCACCACCGCCAAGGAGGCCGCTACCACGATTAGCGGCTCCATCGGCATGGCGAAGGCCGCGTGGGAGAACTTCATCACCGGACTCGGGCGCGACGACGTCGACTTCTCGCAGCTCACGCAGCAGCTGCTTGAGTCGATCGGCGCGGTAGCTACGAACGTGGCTCCGAGGGTTGCGCAGATCGGCAAGGGAATCGTCGAGGCGTTCCCGGTTGTGCTGTCTGGCCTTGGCCCAGTCCTTGGCCCAGTGCTCTCGGAAGCGCTCGCGACTGCTTGGAACATCGCCGTAGGAGCCTTGGCTGAGCTTGGCATACAGCTGCCGACAGTCGACGCTTCCCAGATAACGGGGGCGTTCCAAGCGGTCGCCGACGCTGCGGCATCCGTCGTAGGCACGTGCAAGTCCGCTTTCGGGAAGCTTGGCGAGCAGATACCGGGCATCTGGGACACCATCGTCTCGACTATTGGCGGAGCCGTGACGACGATCATCTCGGCGGTGTCGCCGTTCGTGACGTACTTCGCATCGCAGATGCTGCCCGCCATCGCGTCATTTGCATCTGGCGCAGTCGGCGCGTTCAGCGCCGTGCGGCCTGCCATAGAGCAGCTTGGCTCGACGCTGCTGAACGTCGGCCAGGCCATCCTGCCCGTGCTACACAACGCCTTCGCGATGATCGTCCCGATCATTTCGCAGGTCATCGGCGTCGCCATGCAGCTTTTCGCTGCGGTAAGCCCGCTCGTGTCGCAGGTGGGCGCTGCGCTCATGCCGGCAATCACGTCTATCGGCACGGCGCTCGCAAACCTCGCCAACGCCGTGCTGCCGATATTGGCTAGCGGCATGCAGATAGTGCTCTCCGTGGCTCAGATGCTCATACCGGTAATCCAGACAGTGCTGTCTGTAGTTGGTTCAATCGTGTCCGTCGTGATAACGGTGGCAAGCCAGGTGATCTCGGTCGTGGTAAACGCCGCATCCGTCGTAGCCTCGGCCATTGGCCTCGTCATGTCGGTCGTGAGCGGCCTCGTGACTGCGGTTACCACGTTCATCGGCTCGATCGTATCCGTTGTCGGCGGCGGGATAGCTACCGTGGTCGCCGCCGTTTCAGGCGGTGTGAACGCGGTAGTGGCGTTCGTCGGCTCGCTGGTGTCCTCAGCGCTCTCGCTCGTGTCCGGCCTCGTCTCCTCGATCGCCGGGTACTTCTCGACCATGGTGTCGACGATGGCGAACGCGGCGCAGCAGGTGTACGCGGCAGTGACGGGTGCCTTCTCGGCGCTCGTCGGCGCTGTGTCTGGCCATATCGGGAGCCTCATGAACACCATTTCCAGCATCCCTGGCCAGGTAATGGGCTTCTTCGCAGGCGCTGGGTCGTGGCTCGTCGGTTCCGGTCGCGCGTTGATCAACGGCTTCACGCAGGGCATCCAGAACGCAATCGGCGGCGCCCTTTCCGCCGTGTCCGGCGCCGTCTCGCAGATCCGCTCGTTCTTCCCGTTCTCGCCCGCAAAGCGCGGCCCATTCAGCGGCCACGGTTATACAACCTACTCGGGCAAGGCGCTCATGGAGGGATGGGCCGAGGGCATCGGCAGCGGTACGGGGGCGGTCAACTCCGCCATCACGTCGGCTCTAGCCTCCGCAAGCTCGCTTATCGGCTCGGGCATCACGGTCGCTCCGTCGGTTGCCGTTGCCGGGGCAGGCGCCGCCGGCGCGACCTACAACGTCACGGTCAACGGGGGAAGCTTAAACGCAGACCAGCGGATCATGCAGGCGGTTGACGTTCTGGTCTCCGCAGCCAAGCGGTCCGCAGGGTCGGGAAGGTAGCCAATGGGAACCTATACAAGGGAGATTCAGATCGCGGGGCGCAACCGCTGGTATTGCGGCTATATCTCCGTTGACGGCGTGAGCACGGTCAACGACACCACCTCGCGCATCACAGTCACCGCCGCGCTCGAAGACAAGTACGCCGCGCAGTACGGCACGCACTATGACGTAATCGTCAACGGCGTCACCTACAGGTCGCGCGACGTGCTGCTCAACAACTACGGCAACTGGGCCACGCGCGACGCCGTGACCTTCACCGTGGACGTCGGGCGCGGAGCCAGCGGCTGGAACTGCTCCGTGCAGATTCACGTCTACGGCAAGACATACAACAACTACTACGGCAGCGCCGGCGGAGACGCCTGGGCAACAGAGTACGCTTGGATTCCCCAGCGCGGATACTCGCAACCGCATCCTCCCAAGAACCCGAAGCTGGCCCGCGTTTCCGACACATCCCACAAGATTGCGTGGGACGTCGACTACACGGGCATGGACGGCGCGTACCCCTGGGCTGGCGTGTACGTAGACCGCCGCACCGACGACGGCTCATGGGTGAACATCGCCGACGTCTCGTGGGACGTGACCAACTACACCGACAACTCGACGACCGCAGGCCACAAGTACGAGTACCGCCTTTGCGCCCACGGCCCTGGCGGCAACTCCACACACGTCTCGTGCGGAACCACGTACACAACTCCGTCGGCACCTTCGCGCATCGATGCCGTCAAGGCCGGCGCGTCCGAGGTGACGCTGCGCGTCTACGGGGCGTGGTGGTACGCCAGCGCATGGGATGTTCAGCGATCAGGCGACGGCGGGAAGACGTGGGCGGCGGTCTCGACCACCACCGAGGGCGAAGACCCCGCATGGGTAGACCTGCACGACACCTCCGCGCCTGCCGGCACGATCGTCTACCGCGTCAGGGCCAAGCGCGGTAGCCTAACGTCTCCGTGGGTCGAATCGAATTCCGTGACCACGATCACGCCGCCTCTCGCACCGAAGGTCACCGCCGACCATGTTGTGCCAACGGGGTCGGCGGCATCCGTCTCGTGGGTGCCCAACCACCCCGACGGCTCGGCGCAGTTCGCCGCGCAGCTTGAGCTCGTCGGCAGTGAGACGATAACGAAGTCGTACACGACCGAGAAAAGCGCATCGGTCACACTCACGAAGGGAAGTTGGAAAGCCCGCGTTCGCACGAAGGGACTGCACGCCGATTGGGGCGCTTGGTCTGGCTATGCGGCGATAACGGTCGCCGACTACCCGCAGTGCTGGGTCGCCTCCCCCGCTACCGACGGCATGCTTGTCGATGCGGTGCCGCTCACGGTGCAAGTCGCCGCAACCGACGAAACTGGCATCGCGCAGGCGACGCTCACGCTCGCAGAGGTCGGCGGCGCGACGGTCGCCACGGCAGACGTCACGAACCTGAAGCCCGTGAGTTTCGGCAGCTACGCCACCATACGCAACGGCATCGACTATCTGCTCACGCTCACGGTCAAGGGCGGCTCCGGCCTGTCCAAGACGGCCATGCGCCGCTTCAAGACGCACTGGGCGGAACCGGCCATCCCAGACGTGTCACTGTCGTACGACGATGCGCTGGCGTGCCACGTGAAGGTGCGCAACGGCCTCTCGTCATACGAGATCGAGCAGACCACGCTCGTAGGCCCCATGACGGCCGACGAGGTGAGCAATGAGCTTTCCATGCTAGGCACGATCACAGTCGATGGTGACGCGCTGGTGCTCGGCAACGCCTCCCGCTGCTCCGCCTTCACGGTGGAGCGCGTGGCGTACGGCGGCGATGCCGTCATAGCATCCGGCGTGCTCGACTCTCAAGAGACGATTGACCGCGTGCCGCCGCTAAACACCGACTACGAGTACAAGGTCACTGGGTACGCCGACAACGGCACCTCGTCGCAGACCGTGACCGATGCCAACGTGTTCGCGCACGGGATGGCGCTTAACTTCGGCCAGGATGCATCGACCGTGCTCGTGCTCGACTACAACGGCGACTACTCGACAAGCTCTCAGCGATCCGTGGAGACATACCACTTCGCCGATGGCGGCGAGAACGGCGACCTGCCCATTTCGTACATGCTCGACGAGCTGAACAAAAAGACCTCGCTCTCATGGGAGATGAAGCGCGACGGCCACGACAGGTACATACGGATTATGGACGAGCAGTGGAGGGGATGGTGGCGCGGACATGCGGGCGAACGCGCATACGGCCCCATGGACTTCGACATGTCTGTGAAGGGTGCAGGCATCTGGAAGGGTTCGGCCAACGTCACGCACAACGTCTTCGAGGAGCCGATAAATGGCTGATTGGGGAAAACCGTTTCTCACCTCGTTCCGCTTCATGCGCGTAGACCGCGCAAGCGGCAACGAGGTCGATAGAATCACGAACATAAAGAACGGCGGGTGCATTGAGCGCAACCAGGACAAGGATTACACCACAGGGCAGGTCGATTACTCCGGGGCGCTCGATATCGGGGCAGATCTGCTGCGGGTGTACCTCGATGCCGACTTCGGTGGCGCGTCAGTCAGTGAGGCGCTGGGGACTTTCGTTGTCTCAGCGCCGAAAAGGACTAGGCGCGGCGTCAACTCAACCGGCACGGCAGGCCTGTCGGGCAGGCTGTCGGAGGTTGCGGAGGACGAATTCGATGCCCCATTCACGGTGGCGGCTGGAACCATGGTTGTCCCCTACGTCGTAAAGCTGCTCAAGGCGGCTGGCTTCGCTGACGTGATCGCCGACGGCTCCGACTACAAGCTAGCGCAGGATTGGACGCTCGGAATCGATTCGGGCGACATGAGGCTGTCGAAGCGCCTGGCGGCGTGCAACGCGCTGCTCGACGTGGCGGGCTTCCGCGCCGTCGACGAGGACGCCTACGGAAGGCCCGTACTTCGCAAATATAGGGAGCCGCAGGACAGGCCCGTTTCCATGACCCTTCGAGAGGGCGCGGGCGCACGCTTCATCAACGAAGTCGTGGACGAGCTTGACCGCTCTGGCGTGGCGAACGTCGTGCACTGCGACTACGAAACGCAGGATGCCTTCTACCGTGGTACGGCCATCGACTCAGACCCCGACAGCCCATACTCCACGGTTTCGCGCGGTTGGCGTAAGACGGCCACGTACAGCTACAGCGACCTGCCCGAGGGGTCTACCGATGCCGAGAGACAGAGGAACGCCGATGCCAAGGCCAACGAGATGCTGCGAACACAGCAGAGCGCTATCCGTAGAGTCACGGTCAAGCGGACGTACGCGCCTATCGCGTGCGGCGATGCCGTGATGGTCGATTGGGCAAGCGCCGGCATCAGCGGCAAGTTCGCGGTGAGGACTGCGACTCTCACGCTCGTGGGAGGATGCCCAATCGAGATGGAGGTGAAGAGGTATGAGCGATGAACTCATGTCGGCCATGCGCCGATACGGCGCCGCGATGGCCGATGCGACCGCCAACGACCCTCCCGGCCAGCAGGCGTGCTACGGAACGGTGAATTCCGTATCCGGAGCCACCATGGCCGTATCGGTGAAGGGGGCATCCCTGAAGCTCCCGTACACCACCTCATGCTCGGGAGCCAAGGCAGGCGACCGATGCATCATTCAGGCAATCGGCCCGCACGCCATCGTGATCGGCGTGCTAGCTAAGTAAAGGAGGTGCGATGGCAGATACCAACAAAGGCGCGGCACTGCTGCTCAACGATGCGGGCAACATCGACCGCGCCAGAACCACCGACGGCTCGATCTTCCGCATCGAGTCGACGCTATCGATGGAGGCCGCCGAAGAGGCCAAGACGGCAGCGGCGAACTGCAACACCGCGACTGAAAGCGCCGAAGCGGCAGAGAAGACGCGCGTGTCCAACGAGAACGCTCGGAAAACGGCTGAGACCGAGCGCGGCAACAACGAGACAACCCGCAAGAACAACGAGACGTCGCGCAAGAACGCCGAGACAACACGTCAAGACAACGAAACTGCGCGAAAGAATGCCGAAACCACGCGCCAGAACAACGAGACGAGCCGATCGAACGCCGAGATCGAACGCAAAAAGGCCGAAAGCCAGCGCCATGACGAGCATATCGCCGACCAACAGGCATCGAGCAACGCGACCTCTGCGGCGAACGGCGCGGCTTCGCGTGCGGACGCAGCGGCGAACCAGGCGTTGCAGATCGCCAACTCCGTGGCGCAAGGCAGCGCAGGAAGCTCGGACGTCGCGGAGCTGCGTGCCCAGAACGCGAAGCTCGCAACGCTTTTGGCGAACTCGACAGGTCAGTTCATATACATGGGCGGAACAGTCTACTGCCCGGCTTCAAAGGCATCGGCGAGCGGGGTGACCGTAACGTTCGGCTCAACATGCTCCGCAAGCGGCAACACCATCACATTGATTTAAGAAGGAAACGAAATGGCTCAAGCTAAGATCCTCACAGTGGGCGGCACCAACTACGAGATGATAGACGACACCGCCCGCACCAACGCCACCACGGCGCTCAACAACGCCGAGTACAACCGACAGGGCCTGATCGGCAAGTACCCGGGCCAGTCGCTCGCAACGCTTCTCGCGGGCGAGGTCTCCGGCTCCGCCACCATCTACGACGCGCTGCACAAGCGCGTGCAGGCCGCGAACTTCAGCGGCATGCGCGTGGGCGACTACATCGACGTGCCGCTCGTGAGCGCGTCAAACGTGGCGGCCCAGCAGTCCGTGCGCTTCCTGCTTGCGCACTTCGACCCGTACTACCAGTGCGGCGACAGCGCCAAGGGCCACCACATCGCGTTCATCGCGTCCGCGCCCGTCGCCGTGGCCAAGACCGTCACCGGCGTGGCCAACGACAGCTACCTGATGTGGAACACTGCGAACACCAACCAGGGCACCGCAGACGTGAAGAACCCGTACCTGAACAGCAACCTCAAGGCGTGGGAGAAGCTGTTCGAGGCGTGCCTGCCCGAGGGGCTGACCAAGTACCTGCTCACCCAGCGCGTGCTGCTTGAGGAGCGTTACAGCGCGAGCGGCGCGCTCAGCGACTCCAACAGCTGGAGCTGGCAGGACATCGGCAAGGTGTGGTCGCCCTCCGAGATGGAGGTGTACGGCTGCCCAGTGTGGGGCACCAAGGGCTACAGCGTGGGCTTCGACTGCCAGTTCGACCTGTTCCGCGATACCGCGCACCGCTTGAACGGAACTCGGTACCGTTGGTGGCTGCGTTCCGTCATGGGTGGCTCCTCGTCCAACGTGTGCTACGTCTCCAGCTACGGCTATGCCACCTACCCTTCGGCGACGACCACCTGGGTTCGCCCCCGCCCCGGCTTCCTCGTCGGCTAGCCAGCCGAGTGCTCTATACTTCTCTTTCGATGCGACCGCCTTGCGCGGTCGCATCCCTGCCCGCGCAGCGGGCCGTTTTTTTCGCCACTATTTCCAGGAGGTGCCATGAGCGGCGTCTACCAGCGAAACCGCGAGGTGTCCGAGTACAAGTTCTTCACGCAGGCCATCGCCATCCGCGTGGAGGTCAACAAGCTCATGGCCTCCTCGTCGGTCGTGCCGAAAGCCTACAGGCTGCTGAACGCAGTCCCCACGGTGGAGACCGCGCGCAGCATCGTATACAACGTCAACCGCGCCGACTGCTTCTACCCCAACAGTTCGTTCAACGCACTTGAGCGCAAGCGTTACCTGACGCTGGCGATAGCCGACTGCGAGCAGCTGATGCTCGACATGCAGTGCCTCATGGACATCGGCCTGCCCGTGAACGCCAACCGCTTCGAGGCGCTGGCGGGCATGGTCGAGGAGGAGATCAAACTGCTCAAGGGCGCGCGCAAGAACGTACGCGTCACCGGCAAGAAGACGACCGACGAGCGCATAGCCGAGGCCGAGGCCGAGCTAGAGCGCCTGCGTTCGTTATAATGGGCGGCGGTCCCGCCTTGTATATCGGTACAATTGGTGGCTGCGTTCCGTCATGGGTGGCTCCTCGTCCAACGTGTGCTACGTCAACAACAACGGCAATGCCAACTACAATTCGGCGACGAACACCTGGGTTCGCCCCCGCCCCGGATTCCCTTACTGCCAGACCGAGTAGGCCAGCGGGCCGAAAGCAGAGCGCGGAGAGGAAGGAAGGCGCGACCATCGGGCGCGAGCCCGTAAATACGCACCCCGCGAGGGTGGCCGGACGCTGCTTGCATGGCGCGGCGCTCCGTGGCTTCGCCGCGTTTCATGGCCATACCTCAAGCGGCTGTCAGAGCCACATTGCAAGCCGTGCGGGGTGCCTTCTATGAACTCGGAGCAAAGGCGGGCCGCACGCCGGAAGCGCCGCGAGGAGAAGCGCGCCAGGGCCAAGGCCGAGCGCGCCAGGGCGTGCACCCTTGAGACGGTGGCCGACCTCAACAGCCTGTGCAAGGCTTCCAAGCAGGCCGCGCGTGGCGTCATGTGGAAGGCCTCGACGCAGCGGTACATGAAGGACTACCTGCGAAACGCCGTGAAATCGCGCCAAGACCTTCTGGAGGGCCGCGACATATGCCGGGGTTTCATCCGCTTCGACCTGTGGGAGCGCGGCAAGCTGCGCCACATCAGTGCAGTGCACTTCCCCGAGCGCGTGGTGCAGAAGTCGCTGTCCCAGAACGCCCTCGTGCCCGCGATAGTCCCCACGCTCGTATCCGCGAACTCCGCCAACATCAAGGGGCGCGGCACCGACTACGCCCTTAAGCTGCTCAAGCGCCACCTGGCCGACCACTGGCGGCGGCATGGGCGCGAGGGCTACATACTGCTGGGCGACTTCTCCGACTACTTCGCGCGCATTGCCCACGAGCCGGTCAAGCGGCAGGTGGCCGACGCGCTGCTCGACCCGCGCGTGGTCGCCCTTGAGCACCGCCTGATAGACGCGCAGGGCGAGGTCGGCCTGGGCCTGGGCAGCGAGCCAAACCAGATATGCGCGGTGGCGCACCCCAACCGCATCGACCACTACGTGGCCGAGATGCTGCGCCCCGAGGCCTACGGGCGCTACATGGACGACTTCTACCTGATCCACGAGTCCAAGGAGTACCTGCAAGTGTGCCTTCTGCTGATAGAGCACGAGTGCACGAAGCTCGGCATCGCGCTGAACCCGCGCAAGACCCGCGTGGTGAAGCTGACGCGCGGCTTCACGTGGCTGAAGAAGCGCATCTTCTACACCGAAACGGGCCGCATCGTCATGAAGCCGTGCCGCGACTCCATCACACGCGAGCGACGCAAGCTGAAGAAGATGGCCCGCATGGTGGCCGAGGGGGTCATGACGCCCGAGCAGGTGCAGCAGAGCTACCAGAGCTGGCGCGGCGGCATGGCTCACTTGGACGCGCACCGCAGCGTGCTGGCCATGGACGCGCTGTACCGCAGCCTGTTCGAAAATCTCGCGGGGGGGGGTTGCTCAATGCAATCAAGCCCGAGAGACGATTCGGGCGGAACGCCCTCGCCATAGCGGAAGGGCGGCAACTCAAAACGGCGGCCTAGACGGGTCGAAAACGAAATAACCAAGACAGCGAAGGCGTGCTGCGGCGCGCCTTCTTTCTTCGCGCCCGCCCAAACGGCCAGGCAATCTCACGGCGCTAATACGATGGCGGCACATTCCCCGATAAGGAAGGAGTCCGCATGGACACTGAGGAAGACATGCCGCGCCCCGACGAGCTTCGAGACGGCACCCCGGCCGAGGTCAACGCCCTGCGCGACTTGCTGTCGCAGATCGGCGACCCCGACGCGGCGCACGACGCGGGCGTTATCGACGATGACGAGTACGTGGAGCGGAAGGCGCGAAAGCTCGCCTACACCTCCGCGCTCGCCGCCTACGCCAACGGCGAGGTGCCCGACCTCCCGGCGCTGCTCGAACAGATGCGCGAGCAGGCGTCCCAGCCGACGCAGACCGAGACCAACACGGCGAACATCGACTACCTGCTCATGACCGTGGGAGGTGACCAGTAATGGCTACGAAGAAAACCGTTGAGCATTCCAAGCACTTCGCGAAGGTCAAGAAGTACTACGACAAAGACCTTTGGAGCAAGGCGCGCGTCTACAAGGCTGTCGAGTGCAAATGGATCACCGCCGACGAGTACAAGGAAATCACCGGCGAGGAGTACACGGCCGAATAGGCGGAAGGAGGGCGCCCAGGATGGAAGTGCTCAAGCTTTTTGCGCCTTACGGACCGGCTTGGCTTGGCGGCGTGCTCCTGACGCTCGTTGCGTTCTACTTCGGGAGACAATTTCTTGAGGAGTACAAACGCCAAAACCAGCGGAAGGGCGAGCTCGACCTGAAGCGCGAGGAGCGCAAGCAGGCCGAAGTCGACGAGAGGGCGCAGCGCGACCGCGAGCGGTCCCAAATGGAGGGGCGCATCGCCGCCCAGATGGAGCGCAGCAACACCCTGATTGAAGGAATGAAAACGCTCATGGAGTCGGTTGTCGCGTCAAATGACGTCCTCCACGCGGACTTGGTCCACAGCCAGGCGCGTAGCCAGGGCATGGCCGAGAAGGTCGACCATATCTACGACCGAGTCGACCTCATGTACAACAAGGAGACAGGGAGATAAAGATGACTGATATACAGGCAGGACTCACGGTGCTGACCGTCCTCGTGGTGCCCTATATCGTGCAGGCTATCAAGACGAAGGCGATGACCGGCAATGTCGCCCGCTGGACGGCCATCGCAGTATCGGCGCTGTGCGGCGCATTGACGGCCATGGCCGGGGGTATGCCGACTGACCCCACGGCGTGGGTTACGTCCATCTTCGCCGCGGTAGGCGGCGTGCAGGTGGCATATGCAGCCTTCAAGGCGGTCGGCGTGACAGACAAGTGGCTCGACGCGCTGCTTGCCATGGGCACTCCGAAGAAGGACGACTAGGAATGGGCGGCAAGCGCCTCGTGCGCATCGCCGCCGCCATCTCGCTGCTTGCTTTGCTCGCCGCCTTCGCCGACGTGGCGCTTATAGCCTCTAACGTGCCGAAGGTGCCGAAGGAGGAGCCTTTGCCCGTCATCTACGACAAGCCGCTCGACAAGCCCGCCGAGGTGCCCGTCTACCTCCAAGCAGACGAGCGCTGGGGCGGGCTTTCGTATGCGGGCGAAGACCTGGCTGCTGCCGGCTGCGGCCTCACGTGCGCGGCCATGGCGTGGGAATGGCTCTACGGACAGGCATGCACGCCGGCGCAGATGCTGGGCTTCGTTGGCGAATCGTGCCTCACGGACGGCGTGAACGACATGGAAAAGTTCTGCCGTTGGATGAACGCGAACGACCAGGCTTTGGGCTACACGCCTATCCACGACAACGCCGATGACGCCTTGGACGAGGCGGCTGGCGGCTGGATGGTGTTTTGCAGCCTAACTGGCCAGCTCCGCGAAGGCGGCAAGAACTACGGCGGGCACATCGTCCTGCTCTGCGGATGGGACGGCGAGGCGGCGACCTTCCACGACCCCTACGAGGGCGTGGTGCGGCTGAGCCGCGAGCAGTACGAACAAGTTGATTGGGCTTATTTCATAGCGATAGGGAGCGCTGAATAGAATGAACGGAATCGACATCAGCAATTGGCAGAACGGCATCAACCTCGCGGCTGTCCCGTTCGACTTCGTTATCTGCAAGGCTACCGAGGGCACGCGCTACGTGTCGCCCGACTGCGACCGCCAGATCCAGCAAGCGGTCGGCCTTGGCAAGCTCGTGGGCGTGTACCACTACGTCAACGGAGGTGATGCCGAGGCGGAGGCCGAGTACTTCTATGAGCGCTGCAAGGGCTACGTCGGCAAGGCCGCGTTCTTCATCGACTGGGAGGAGCGGGGCAACAAGGCATGGGGCGACACGTCCTACCTCAAAGCCATGGCAGAGCGTTTGGCCGAGCTTCTTGGCGTGAGTGTGGATCGCATCGGCATCTACGCCAGCAAGAGCGTGTTCCCGTGGGGCCTCACCGATGCTAAGACGTGGGTGGCGCAGTACGCCGACATGAATCCCACTGGCTACCAGGACGCGCCGTGGCACGAGGGCGCTTACGATTGCGCCATCCGCCAGTACTCCTCGTGCGGGCGCTTGGACGGCTGGGCGGGCAACCTCGACATCAACAAGTGCTATATCTCCCGCGCGGAGTGGGAGGCCATGGCGGGCGGCTCCAACGGCGATCCCGACTCGCTTATCCACGGCATCGACGAGACGCCTGCGGCAGACCTCGCGGCGAAGGTGCTCGCTGGCGAGCTCGGAGACGGCGACGACCGCAAGCACGCGCTGGGCGACCGCTACCAGGAGGTGCAGTCGCTCGTGAATCACATCCTCACGGCATCCGCCGAGGATCTGGCAAAGGAGACATGGGCGGGCGATTACGGCAACGGCAGCCGCCGCAAGGCTGTTTTGGGGCCGCGCTACGACGAGGTTATGGCGGTAATCAACGGGCAGGCCGAAACCGAGCAGGTGTACGTGGTGCAAAGCGGCGACACCCTTTCCGGAATCGCCTCAAAGTACGGCACGACCTATCAGGATCTCGCCGCCAAGAACGGCATCTCAAACCCGAATCTGATCTATCCCGGCATGCGCCTGGTTGTTTCCTAGGCCGCTCGTGGTATCCTAACGAAGATAATCGTGCCGATTGCGCACACCTCGGTTCGAGGAGATGCGCAAACGGTGCACCAACTTTAAAATGTTCGAACCCGCCGGATATAAGGTCCGACGGGTTCGTTTTTTGCCGTTATAAAACGGAAAGTACTCAAGGCCCTTGCGCTAGATAAACAGCTCGCACTCCTTCCGCTCGGCACAGGCTTTACTCAACATCTTGGTAGCCGCAGAGAGCATGACAGGATTTAGCCCACGCGCGCCCCGCGGGCATACAGACACACAGCGCATGCATGAAATGCAGGCCTTTTTGTCCACCCGCTTGGGGTCGTCTTTATCGATAGCGCCAACGGGACACGCTGCGCCGCAAGCCCCGCAGGCGGTGCACTCTTTTGTAGCCTTAGGCACCATACTGGTGCCCCCGGCCTTCTTATAGGGGCGATTGCCCGGAATAGCCGGCTCAGAAGCATCTCCTGCAGATATCTTTTGCTGAATCTGATTCGCAAACCCAGCGAGCTGCGCCGCGTCCTGTGGGTCTGGCCGACCGGCTGCAAACTGGCGAACAATAGAATGCTCGGCGATAGCTGAAACCGCCGCGATCACCCGAAAGCCCGCGCCCTTTGCCGCGTCCTCAAGCTCGACCAGCGTGTCCTCATACGCGCGGTTTCCGTAAACACAAACTAGAACCGCCTGCGCACCGTTTCCCCGCATCATACCCAAGCGCTCCGCAGCCACAGCCGGGACTCGCCCGCCATACGAGGACACCGCGATCACGGCCACATCCTCTTTTGTCATCGCAATCGCACGAAAGCCAAGCCCGCTATCGGTCAAATCTACAGCAACGGTTTCCCCTTCTAACGCATTGGCAATGTAGTTAGATACCTTTTCCGTTCCGCCGGTCGGGCTAAACATGATATCGAATACCTTCATCGGATAATCCTCCCCTTTATGAACAAATGCCCGAAACATCCGCATGCCAAAACAGGTTACAACTTTCAAGATGCCCCGCGTGAAACGCTCGCTCGACAGCATGTTCAAAGACGACCCGGGCGACAAAAAAGGGGCCTCGCACAGGCGAGACCCCTTCGAGCGCAAAATCAAACGCGTCTGTTACACGTAGAACAGGATGTCGTCGTAAGTCGGGACCGGCCAGTAGTCGGCGGCCACGATCTCCTCCATGGCGTCCACGGCGG